>JBLFYM010000163.1:0-13630 GCA_047608975.1 Limisphaerales bacterium
CGCCGGATCGTTGCTTTCGCCAATCCGGAGTCGTGGTGCTGTGCGAGGGACGCTTTGCCGATTACTTGGGAACCGCACGGTTATTTTTGCCGTGCATCTCGTCCACGTTTCTAACTTCTGGCAACGATCCCACTCAAGCAAATCTGCCGTTTCCTGCCCCTTGCAGAGATCTCCAACAATTCACAGCTGTGTATTGTAGGCGGCGCGATCATCCTCGCCGGACACTTCACTCTGCAGCCAAATGAAGGCCGGGTTCTCGTTCTGTTTGGCTCGTATCGCGCGACGGTGATCCAAAGTGGGTTTCATTGGGCCAATCCGTTCTATTCTAAGACTGACAGCAAGGTATCAGTCCGAACGCGCGAGTTTGGGCGACATGATCAAGGTGAACGACTTTCCACCGCTGGTGCGGAAGTGGACGAGGCCCGAATTATGTATCGGGCCTGTCTCCTAAGATCGCTCAAGCCATGCTGAGACGTCAACCGGCGGAGGCAATCATCGCCGCCCGCAAGCAGATCGTGCACGGCGCGGTCAGCATGGTCGATCAGGCACTCAAGGAGCTCGCCGAGAAGTCAGTAGATGTGTTTCGACGACGATCTGGGGAGTGTGAACGGTTAGATCGAGTTCGTGCTCACCCGGGCGGTCAGGCAGTGGCAACGAAAGGAAAAGGACCAAGCCGAATGACAGACACCGGACAATCCTATCGCGGAAGGTTTCAATTTCCTGACCCTGTTCTAACGATCTGAGGGCCATCCCCGCTATTTGCGAAGATCCAGGCAGATCAGTTGGCGCATATCTCTTGCGAACAAGCGCCCGTCGGCGATGGCTGGATGGCAGCGAACCTTGTCACCCAATACCTGGACCTGCTGAATCCGGCCTGGGCCGGTAATGCTTGCATTCGCTACTATCAGCTGCCCGCTCTGGGTGAGCACGAGTAGCTTTTTTCCAACGCGAAGCATCGCACCGGAATCGATCCGGGCGTTGGACCACCTGACCTCGCCCGTCTTTAGTTCGATACATCGCAGCTCAGGTCGCGGGCCGGTATCGACGCGTCCGTGAAATCCGTAGACGTGGCCACCCCAGATGATGCCGGTCGCATATTGACTGGAGAGTGATGAGTCATTTGCCCACTGGACTGTCGCTTTGGTTCCGTCGATTCGAAGTGCGGTTGCGCCGGCACCGTAGGACGCGGTGGCGAAGACGGTATTGCCTGAGATGAGCGGCATGGACGCAGCCACTGAGGTTTGGATGGACGGGGCCAAACGGACTTTCCAATGCACGTTTCCGGTCGCGGGTGCAATTCCTACAACATTGCGTCGGGTAAAGAAGATCGCCTGTGGAGTGCCGTCAAATGTCCCGATGACGGGCGATGAATAACTCGCTTCGTCATCGAAGGATTTCCACATCACTTTGCCGTTCGTTGCATCAAGTGCAACGATGCTCGAATTGTCAGTTCCCCCGACATTGACCAGGACGCGTCCTTGGAAGACGACGGGGGAGGAACCGAATCCAAAGTATCCCTGCTCAGCGCCGAATGATTTTTTCGCGCTGACCGCCCAGAGCTTCTTTCCGGTTTTCAGATCATGGCATCGGATGTCGCCGTTTGCCCCGAGGGTGTAGACCTTCGCGTTGTGGATTGTGGGGGTGGCACGGGGTCCGGCCTCGAATCCATAGGCATCAACGTAGTCCGCGGGTTGGCGCGCGCCCCAGATTTCCTCGCCCGTTTCGGCGTTCAGACATTCGACGATTTCCTGATCTTCGTCGCGATGGAAGAGGATGAGCTTTCCGTTGCTCACCACGGGAGAGGACCAACCCGTTCCGACGCGTTTGCTCCAGAGTTTCTTGGGAGGCGCAGCCGACCAGTCCAGATTTAGATTCGTTGACGAACACACGCCGTTCCGGTTGGGCCCCAAGAGCTGAGGCCAATCGGCGGAGAAGGCCGTTGCGGTGAGAAGGGTGAGGCAGAGCGCCAATCCGTTGCGAATCATTCTGCCGAGTTTCAGAAGTAAAACGAAAGAATCAAGCACAACGCCACGATCGCCACGATCCACCAGAACCATGAAACACCCTCAACTTTCACCTTGGGCTTCCGGGCGGGATCAAACTCATTGGCGATGAATTCGTCGTAGTCGAACTCTTCGTCGTCACCGATTCCGAGGGACTGGGCATTGGCAGTATCATTCCAGCCGGTATTTTCATCGGCGCCGCAACCAGGGCAGGAGTGGGCATTGGTCGGAACATACTCTCCGCAGTTGGGACAGGTGGGGGGCGCCATCGGTAAGTCGCGCGGTTCAGCCCATGCCGGCGTACTCTTCGTCTGTCTTCAGATCCAATCCCATCATGATGTAGTCGTGAGTGACGGCCTGCATGTCCTTCACGTAGTCTTCCATCCGGTAGAGCTCGGTGAACCCCAATTGCGCGCACAATTTCAGGCCATGTTCCTGTTGCCCCATGAACTCTGCCTCCATCCGCTGCAGACCACATTGACGCGCGATATCGATGGCTTCCTCCATCAACCGGATGGCCAGGCCTTTGCCACGATGGTCCGGGCGGATGTTGGTGCTGAGTCTTCCTATGTGGCGTTTCCAACCGCCGAGCTGTTGATGGAGCGTCGAGACTCCGATGATTTTCCCGTCGGCGATGCCGAGGAGCGGAAGGATTCTTCCCAGATCAACATTCACGCACCAATCGCGGACCACCTCCGCATCATTGACGCGGTGCTTGATGTAGATCAGTTCCTGCTGATGCATCGAGGTGAAGAACTCGCAGTAAGCGGCATGATCATCCGCCTGTAGGGGGCGGATCGTGCACCTAAGTCCTTTCCGGGTTTCAATCTCCTTGGGATATGATTCCAACGCTTCTTCGAGTGCCATAATTGGTGATTCCTTGAGTTACAGAGATTTTCCTGATCGTCGAAATTCTATCAGCCATTCCAATCGCCGCTGAAACCGGGATAGGGCGTCATGCGTCGGGCGTCAATGGCGGAAGGATCCACGCTCCACCGGGAAGCGAGGTTGGAGATGCGTTCGATGTTCTCGTGACTGAACTGATGTTGTTCCTGCCAGGAGAGATCGTCGTATTCGAAGTAGTCGGGACAGCGCATTTTTAAAGAAAGCTCGGCACGGGACGGCGTTCCCTGGTTCCACAGAGTCTCGCCTGCCCAGGCGTAAGCCCGAACGACTGATCCCTGGCAGAGTTTTGCCCAGGCGTGATATCCGAGGGCGCGATTGAAACTGAAGAATTGGACGTGTCCCAGATCAAGGCTGAGGTGGTGGAGAAAACGAAAGCAGCGGTCGATATCTTCAGCCGGATCCGGCAGCGATTCACCGAAGATGAGAATCCAATTGTCGATCGGCGGTGCAACAAAAAGACGTTCCTCATCCGAATCGGTCATGCCCTCGGACCAGCTGCACTCATTCAGGTTCTCAAGTCTGAATGCGTTGACCAACGCCTCCGGCTTTACGCCCTGAACCGCGAGCCAGCGGCAGGGGGTATCGGCTACCGCCGAAAAGGCCACTCCGGTATCTTCGGGTTCGTCATCCGGGAGCAGCCGGTGATGACGTTCCTTTTCCTTGCGATGCGCCCGGACATGCACGATCGCCAAGCACGCGAGTGCACTGGCCAGCAGCAGTACAACGATCAGGACGAAGACGAGGAAGAACGGCAGATACTCAGCTCCATTGGTGCTTCCGGACCCGGTCATGCCGTTAAATATGCGGGCACTTGCGGTGATCGGACTCATTACAAAAGGATACGCAGTAGTCGGGGGGATGCAACGGGAATGATCATCCGTCAGAGAACCGCTTCCGGGTTTTCCTTGAGCCATTCATGGAAGCCTGGAATCTGAAAACTGAGCAGGCCCTGAATCCGGCGCGAGGTCATGGACAAATCTGCGGGGCGGGGCGGGCCATTGTATTCCGCAATGGTTGAAGGCCGAAGCTTGCCGGGAAGAGTTCCCCAACGCTGATATAAGGCGTTGCCAATCTGCCAACGAGAGACTTTTTCCGCGCCCCCCAACAGATACAAACCGCCGACTCGCAGATTCGCCATTTCCCACAGAACACGGGCCGTCGTCGCGGTGGCGAGTGGGCACCGGAATTCGTCCGTAAACAGATTGAAATCTTTCCCGCCGGCGAGCGCTCCGCGCATCTGTTCATTGAATGAGGCATTGCCGCCTGGCGATACCCCGTAGTTTAGGGCGGTTCGAATCACGGTATGGTTCTGGATGCACCGGACCGCATCTTCACCGGCAAGTTTCGTCTGCCCATAGAGCTGGAGTGGATTGGCGGGATCCTCCTCCACGTAGTTGCCTTTGACTCCGTCGTAGACAAGATCCGTGGAGAGATAGATCAGGTGTTTGTCGGCTGCGAGTTCGGCCAGGAGTTTGGTGGCCCCGACATTCGTGTCGCGCGCAAGAGCGGGATCGCGATCACAGTCGACCGGGCGACTGATTGCCGCACAGTGGATGATCACATCGGGTTGTTGTTCGTGGTAGGCAGCGGTAACCGCGACCGAATCAAGCAATGAAACGTCTTCGCGGGTGAGACCTTTGACGTCCCAATCAGGCACCCATATTGAAGCGCTTCTGATCAGTTCCGAACCGATTACACCGGCGGCGCCGGTGACCCATGCCTTAGTTTTTGCAGCCATGCCAAACGCAGTGTCCTCCAAATATTGCAACTGGTCAGGTTCAATCCGGGTCAGTATCATTCATCCAGCTTCGCGGCACCGAAGGTCCCAATTCTGAGTCAATGCAAGCAGCGAGGCGGATAATTACCATGTTCAAGGCAATCGGCAGATGGTTCAAGGCGGTCGGGTATTTTGTGACCGGCAATATCGACGCGGCAAGGGGAACGGTGGACACCAGTCCCGCCACGATCCGCGCCCAGTATGATTCGATCGTGCGCGACAAGCTCGATCAGATTCAGACCTACAAGAAGGCTGTTGCCGGTCTGATTGCACAACAGGAGAATAAAATCGCGCGCCTCAAGGAATCCACCGGCGGAGCAGACAAGCTGGACCGTCTTAAGGCCGGTGCATTGGCGAAGGCGAAACAGACGGTGGTGCAACTGCAGAAGGCCGGACTTGCGAAGGAAGAGATTCACGCCAACCCAGAATACCAAAAATGTCTCGCGGCGTTCAACGATTTCAGCTCCACCCTCAAGGAACAAAACAAACGGATCGGGGAGATCGAGGGAGACATCGAGGAATACGACACCAGCATTGCCAATCATAAGGTTCAACTCCAACAGCTCATCCGCGATGTGGAGAAGATCAGATCGGAATCCCACGAAGCGGTGGCCGAGGTCATCACTGCCAAGCAGGAAAAGGAACTGGCGGACACCATCTCCGGGATCGCGACCGACGGATCAGCTGAAGAGTTGCAACGGATCCGGCAGATGCGTCAGGAACTGAAAGCCGAGGCCCGCGTCTCCAAGGAATTGGCGGGAACAGATTCGATGGCCCAAGAAGCAGAATTTCTGGCCTACGCTTCCAAGAGCGCGAGTTCGGATGAATTCGATTCCCTGATCGGATTGGGCGAGTCCGCCGCGTCTGATAAATCAAAGGAGCAGGGCAACGCCTTGCCTGAATAGGTGCCGGCCCATCCCATGCCCCAGCCATTTCTCAAGCGGGCGGGCCGCATCCTCAATTCTGGTCAGTCGCGGGCACTGCTACTGACCGGAAACGTCTATGATCTTTTTGGCAACGGGGATGACACGGGGTATCTGCCCCTGCTCGATTATCTCATTGGGAACTGGGACCTGCCTGAGTATCTGGTTGTTGTCTATGCTCTGAATGGGCGCGTTCGGTTCCTTGACTCAGAGGATGAAGACGAAGTCAGACAGGCTTGGCTCCGGCATAAGGTCGGCATGGATGGCAACGCCTTGGGCATCAGGCGAATGCTTGAGCCAGAGCAGACCAACGCCAATCTCGCGGCGGCGAAAGAGGTGTTCTCGGACTCGCTTCGCAAAACCTTGGGGAATCCGAGCCTTGCCTTGGAGTTTCTTCGTCAGGCCTGTCTTTGCGCGCGAACAGAGTTTGACGGGCGCCGCAATCTTCGCCGCAAACTGCTGATCTTGGTTGAAAGCGCCGACCTGTTGATCCCTGAAACCCCGATCGCTAATCTGTCAGATGCAGATCGCCGTCGCATCAGCATTTGCCACGACTGGTTTTCTGATCCCGGCTACCTGAACGGCGAAGACTCCGTGGTCTTGCTCGCCGAATCGCGCAGCCTCTTGCATCACCGAATCGCGCGGTTGCCACAGGTTTTGGAAGTGGAGGTGCCAGCCCCAGATCAGTCTCATCGCGAAACCTTTGTCCGCTGGTTCAAGGAAACGGAATCCAAGGGACGTGAAGTTCGCCATTGGGGCACTGAAACTGAACTCGCGAAACTGACCGCCGGATTGTCGATTCATGCGCTCATGCAGCTGTTGAAAGGCGCGAGGCATGAAGCGCGCGAAATCTCCCAGACTGAAATTATTGAGAAGGTCGAAGAGTTCATTCAGAGCCAGTTGGGGGAAGAGACCGTTGAGTTCAAAAAACCTTCTCACCGATTGGACGACTTGGTCGGGTTCAGCCGGCTCAAGGGATTTCTCAGATCCGAACTGATTCCCCGTTTTGAAATGGAAGGCGCGCAGGCGCTGGCGGGCGCGGCAGTCGGAGGTCCGATCGGCGGCGGAAAGACCTTTGTCTTCGAAGCGGTCGCTGCTGAGACTGACATGGTTGTGCTCGTTTTGAAGAGCATTCGAAGCAAGTGGTTCGGCGAGACTGATGTGATCTTTGAACGATTGCGTCGCGTCCTGAACACCTTGTCCAAGGTGCTGATTTTCATCGATGAAGCGGATACGCAATTGGGCGGCGTGGGCGAAGGGGCGCATGACACTGAGCGACGTCTCACCGGCAAGATCCAGTCGATGATGTCCGATCCAAGTTTGCGAGGGCGTGTCTACTGGCTGCTCGTGACCGCCCGCATTCACCTGCTATCGCCCGATCTCCGACGACCGGGCAGGGTGGGGGATCTCATCATTCCCGTATTGGATCCCGAAGGTGAAGATCGGGATGAATTCGTCCGGTGGATGGTGGAACCGGTGATAGACAGTGCCCTGTCGGATTCGCAGGCCGAGGATTTGAGGGCGGTGACCGCCGACTATTCAGCGGCGGCGTTTGCTTCTGTTCGTTCTGAACTGATGGCCAGGAAGAGCCTAAAAACCGCTCCGCTGAGCTTTGCCGAGGTGCTCGAACTGACCGGTGACCATCTGAGTCCGGCCATCATGGAAACACGGCGCTTCCAAACCCTCCAAGCCCTGGTCAATTGCACCCGCCGAAGTCTCCTTCCTCATCCTGGAGTGACGGATGAAGAACGGGCGAGTTGGCAGGTGGAACTGGATGAGCTTGTTCGTCGTGGGGTTGGTTAGGAGCAATTCAAAACCTTCAGAAAGCGATTTATCCCCCCGCCCCCGAATCCAACCCTTGAGGAACGACAGTTACCCAAGAGTTGAACCAACCGTAGGACGGACAACAGGTCCTGCCGCAGAAAATCCTCCCGCAGATTCAGTTCACCACAGATGGGAAATCATACGGTCTGCGAGGAACTGTAATTTGGTGTGCCAGCGCTTTTCCAAGCCACCCGGATTTTGAGCCCGACCCGCAAAGCAAAGCCGCACAGAAACCCAACAGTCCAAGACTCTGTCGCGTTATCGATGGCACCGCTTGAAACCGTGGTTCCAATCCGGCTTCAACCACTGAAATTGTCGAAGGACCCTAATTCAAAGGTCGTATGAAAATATTCCGAAACTCCACGGGATCATTGTGATGTTGCAGCGCAATCGGCCCGGTGGTCGGGATGCCCTGAAGTCGGGCGCGATTGATAACCCGTTGGTCATTGAGAATTACCGTTACACGATCCCCTTTCATCGTGATCTCGAAGCGATTCCATTTACCCAAGGGATTGTCCGCGTTGTGAGAAGGGATACACGCCCGACGAATATCCGGAGGTTGTTTGGTATCCGTTCGGTAGCCGTTGATTTCACCCGATCCCATTTTCTGGCTCCAGATGTTCAGCTGGGCTTTGGATGAACCGCGCAGATACATGCCGCTGTCGCCAGCGTCCAGATGCGGGAAGGTCTTTCGTTTGCGTCCTTCCAAATAGACGAAGTCGCCATTCGGAAGAACGACCGGATGTTCTTTCATGGTCGGCTTCGCGGGCAGCCGCCAGTCGGCGATCAGATGGAAGCCGCCGAAGGATCTCCAAGTCCACAAATCCTTGTCAGACCGCTGCTTTCCCGTCGCCTTGCCGTCGTAATGAATTTCACCATCGTTCAACGTCCAGTGCCCATCATGACCGCGCAGATGTTTCCATCCGGCAAACGACATTCCATCGAATAGTTGAAAATGCCCCGCATCAGGCTTCGCAACTTGATCAGTCGGAGGATCAGTACTCGGAAGTTTATAGATCCGCAGCTTGCGAAACTCGACCAGGTGGTGCTCCGCCTGCAGAGCAATATAGCCCTTGCGACGCCCGGGGCTGAACGCAAGCGTGACCGCTTCACCATTCACCCGCAACTCGATCACCCCATGATTTGCGGTGATTTGGTATCGGTTCCACTGCCCAACTGGCCGACACCTCTCCTCCGTCGGGTGAGCCACAATCGTCTTCCCCTTGTTTCCGCTGATCCCAAGCGGTTCAACGACCGCGCCCCGAATCCCAAAAATGCTCCCGTGATCCAGCGCATAGATCTGCGTCTCAACCGACTCCGGATACGGTGCCCCGACCTGCGGAAGCGCATCCGCAAACAGAAAAACCCCAGAGTTTCCCTTTGGTGAGTTGAGCTTCCATTCCAGTTCGAGGACAAAGTTCTCATACATCTCGTCCGTGCGGAGGTAGTGGCGCGGCCTCCCTACGCCGTTGCAGGTCAAGACGCCGTCCTTCGCATACCAGCCTCCATTCGGTGCCCCCACAATCGTCCAGCCGTTGAGAGTGTTGCCCTCAATCAGATTCACCATCCTGCCGGCCTGTACTGAAGTGACAATTCCGGTGAGCCAAATCAGGCAAATAATAGGTGAGCACTTCATCGTTTTTCGTTTTTGTGGTTTGCCTGGATCACGTTCCATCACATCGTCTTGGTTACCGGATTAACCTCGATCAAATTCGTTGTGCCAACACATCTCTTGTGAGAATTGCCCGCAACTGTCGTCTGCTGATCAACTGTGGCGGCGAGCGTGAGCGAGCGGATCATGGAGCGCGGGAGGCCACACGCCCGGTTCTACGTACGCACGATTTCCGGTTATCATCGTGGTGTGGCTCCTCCACTCCGCCCCCGTTCTTGGTCCACCTGACCTGCCATGGCTGATCTCCGGTCACCATTGGCGTAAGGACCAGATTAGTGCCATAGCGGATCGAATAGAGGTGATTTGTGAATACAACCGCGGGCGGCGCGCCGATGGATACCTGAATCAGCGCACTAGAGACAAATCCCACCGAGTTGATGATCGCCACATTGTAAAGACCGGCGTCGGTCGTCTGTGCATTTGTGATCGTGTAAATCTGAGTGTTTGCGTTGGGTAGCTGTGCATGGTTCTTGAACCATTGATAGGTGAAGGGAGGCGTGCCGGAATGCGGCACCGCCAGTCGAATGGTCTGGCCCCAGGCCACCACCTGGTCCGGCGCTTGCGTCGTGATGATCGGAGGGCCAATGAAGGAGAGCATGACCGGATCACTCGTCACCACACCAAAGGCATTGCTCACCACCACGTCGTAACTGCCGCCATCGGCTGCACTTGCGCCGACGACGATCAGAGAATTGTTCGTCTTCCCGGTGAGCGAAGTTCCACCTTTTCGCCACCGATAGAATAGCGGAGCAACCCCACTGGCGGTCACCGAGAATGACGCAGTCTGACAGACGAGCGGCAGCTCCAGTAATCTGACGATGGATGGCCCGGTAATGGGATCGCCCCAATACATGGCTTCCGAACAGGCCGAGGGTCGGGAAATATCAGCGTGTTTTCCATCCTCACACAAACACCCAAACTGCAGAACACCCCGGTCTTGGATTGGTTCAGCGCTCTGTGGGTCAGCGCCCCGGCACACGCTCAGAAACAAATTCCCAATCGCTTCAACCGGACATCCTTCCATGGCTTCCTCGCAAAGCGCTTCCTCCTCCGGCGTGGTCGGTTGGCTAAACACAAAGGAGTATCCGCCATCGTCGCTGCGTTTGAAATTATCGGGCGCGGTTTCTCGGCACAGGTCGCAGTCAATGCACTGGTCATCGACGTAGAATTGTCCGGACACGTTTTTCGCGTATTTATTGGCGATATCGGCCATAGATTTTCTTTCGTTCTATGCACTCGGGCTCACGTCGTCTCAGTTGGCCCGGTGTCGCGCACCGGGCCTTCGATTGGATTCCGTCTGCACGCTACCGACTTGCGAAAGCGCTTGCTTATGAAAATAGCAGGCGTTGCCATGGTGCCTGACAATCGACTTCTTAAAGCTTTTTCTTTTGGAAAGAATCGATCGATCCGACTGGCCTTGAAGACGGCTGGCTGTAAGCTTTCCCCCATGACAAAGTGCGGTGCTGCTCGCAATAAATCCGATCTGGTTCCCAGTCGGCAAGCGATCCTGCGCCTGCTCAAGCAGCAGGGGCCGAGTGACTCCGAAGCCCTGGGCGCGCAATTGGGCATCTCCGCCATGGCCGTTCGGCAGCATCTCTACGCGTTGCACGCTCAAAAGCTGGTGACCTATCAGGAAGAGCAGCGCCCCATCGGGCGGCCAGCCAAGATGTGGGGTCTGACGCCGGCCGCCGAGTCCCATTTCCCCGATGCCCATGCGGGCTTGACTGTGAATTGGGTCCACGCGGTTGAACAGACCTTCGGCGAGCAAGGCATCAAGCGCCTCGTGTTGCAATGCACGCAGCAGCAGATTGAGGCCTACCGATCTCTCATCCCGGCACGCGCCTCGCTTCAGAATCGGCTGAAGAAGTTGATCTCCATACGCAACGAGGAAGGCTACATGGCAGAAGTGCAGCGCCAGCCCGACGGCTCATTCCTCCTGATTGAGAACCACTGCCCCATATCCGCAGCGGCCAACGCCTGCTCCAAGCTCTGCGGCGCGGAGCTTGAGGTGTTCCGGGTCATCTTGGGAGAGAGCGTAGTAATCGAGAGGACGGAACACATCCTGGCGGGCGCACGCCGCTGCGTTTACCGCATCCGCACACATGTGTGAGGCATAATTTTCTGACAAAATGAATACTGACGTTGCTCCCAATCCCATCTCCAGCGCCATCGAACCGCTCCGCGCGAGGTTACTGGAGCATCCCCTCTACGCCCGTTTGCAAACGCTGGAGAATCTGCGGGTTTTCATGGAGCACCACGTGTTCGCGGTCTGGGATTTCATGTCGCTGCTGAAAGCGCTGCAGCGGCGACTGACCTGCGTGGACGTGCCCTGGGTGCCGCAAGGGGAACCGGCGGTGCGCGCGCTGATCAACCAGATCGTCCTCGGCGAAGAAAGCGACCGCAACCCCGACGGACGGTCCAGCAGCCATTTCGAACTCTACCTGGAAGCGATGCACGAGGCGGGTGCGTCGACGGCGGCGATGGACGAATTCATTCGCCTGGTGTCCGACGGGGTGGAGGTGGAAGCGGCGCTGGCGGCGGTGCGCGCCCCGGAGTGCGTGCGGGGCTTTTTGGCGGGGAGCTTTGAGGTCATCCGCGAGGGGAAAATACATGCGGTGGCGGCGGCGTTTACCTACGGGCGCGAAGATTTGATTCCGTCGATGTTTGGCGAACTGGTGACGCGCCTCAACGCTCAATTCCCCGGCCGGGTGGAGACGCTGCGCTATTACTTGGAGCGACACATCCAACTCGATGGCGACGAGCACGGCGAGCTGGGGCGGCAGATGGTGGCGAGCCTGTGTGGCAACGATCCCCTTCGCTGGGAAGAGGCGCGTGAGGCGGCGGTGCGGGCGCTGGAGCAGCGCCTCGCACTCTGGGATGGAATCAACGCCGTAGTAGACGTAACCCGCTGATCGGTGGCCCGGCCGTCAACACTGGAACTTGAGCCGCAGCAGGCTGCGTTGCTACTCGCTACGATCGAATAACATTACGGAGTTACTCATGCCTCCCGACACGCTCAACCGCCCCTTGCGCGACCTGCGCATTTCAGTTACCGACCGCTGTAACTTCCGCTGCGTCTATTGCATGCCCAAAGAAGTCTTCGGCGGCGATTTCCAATTCCTTGAGCGCGAGCAGTTGCTCACCTTCGAGGAAATAACGCGGCTGGCCCGCGTGTTCGTGACGCTGGGCGCGGAGAAAATTCGGATCACCGGCGGCGAACCGCTGGTGCGGCGCAATTTGGAGCGGCTCATCGCGATGCTGTCGCCAATCCCCGGCGTGGACTTGACCCTGACCACCAACGGCTCGCTGCTCGCCAGGCAAGCGCAGGCGCTCAAAGACGCGGGTTTGCAACGCGTGACCGTGAGCCTGGACTCAGTGGACGATGCCGTGTTCAAGGCCATGAACGACGTGGATTTCCCGGTGGCAAAGGCGCTGGCAGGAATCGAAGCCGCCGCCGCCGTCGGTCTTGCGCCCATCAAAATCAACATGGTCGTCAAGCGCGGCGTGAACGAGCACAGCATCGTGCCGATGGCGCGCCACTTCAAAGGCACGGGCCACATTTTGCGCTTCATCGAATATATGGACGTGGGGCACACCAACGGCTGGCGGCTGGATGACGTGGTTTCAGCGGCAGAGATCATCTCCATCCTTGATGCCGAACTGCCGCTGGAGTCGGTGGCTCCGAACTATCGGGGCGAGGTGGCCAAGCGTTGGCGCTACCGCGACGGCTCCGGTGAGATCGGCGTGATTGCTTCGGTGACGCAAGCCTTCTGCGGCGATTGCACCCGCGCCCGCCTGTCGCCGGAAGGCTCGCTCTATACCTGTCTGTTTGGCATCAAGGGGTTTGATTTGCGCGCCCTGATGCGCGGCGGGGCCTCGGACGAGGAACTGGCCCGCGCCATTGGCCGGGTGTGGCAGGTGCGCGGCGATCGCTACTCCGAGATTCGTTCGGCGGCCACGGTGAACCTGCCCAAGGTGGAAATGTCGCACATCGGCGGGTGAGGCCCCCACTTGACGAGGCTTCGGATGCACGCCGCCAAAGGAAATACTTTTGATATGACACCTCCGCTGCGGGATGCCGCGCTCGAAAAAACGCTCTCGTAGCATGAGGAAATTAAACATCGCTTGGAGCGCTATGCGCGCAGCCTCGGCTACCTCGCGTGGGCAGATCAGCCCAATCCCTTCCGTGAATTCCATGGCGCACTCCGGGTCGAACTTCCCCTCGCACAGAAAGAGGAATCTCCGCCATTTGCAGAACTTTTCTCTGGCCAGCCCAGAACCGCTCAAGCTTTGACCCGGCGAACTCTGGGACTCTTCTTTGAACTGTCACTGGCGCTTTCCGCTTGGGAGGAGCCCCCCCCCGGAGCCCGGTGGGCGCTGTGAATTAATCCATCGAGCGGCAACCTCCATCCCACCGAAGCGTATGCTCTCCTCCCACCGGTGGAGGGCATCGCCGCCCACGGTGGCGCCACGCCGCTGTCGCAAGCCGCCTTCCTTCAACTGCTGGATCTGACTCTGCCCCGGC
>JBLFYM010000164.1:0-13210 GCA_047608975.1 Limisphaerales bacterium
TGGTTCCGGCGTCTCCGATAGCAGGTGGTAGTGATTTCCCATCAGCCCGTAGGCATGGACCCAACCCGTCTTGGCACAACACTCCTTCAGGGTCCTCAGGAATCGTTCCCGGTCTTCATCATCACGAGAGACCGCCTCCTGATGATCGCCGCGACTCATTACATGATATCTCGCTCCTGGATACTCAATCCATACCTGCCGCGCCATGGCGACAAGGTGCACCTTGCAGTGTAAATTCAGCATTCCGGGACTGACCCCTTTATGAAATGCTCAGCCAGTGCGTTGCCTGCGTCATTGCCCGATGGAAGCATCAAGGCATAAAGGCACTTGCCGACGGTCAGGCTCTCGCCCTCGCGTATGGCGGAGGTGGAGCCGACGGTTTCATCCGCCGTTTTTGAAAAGGTCACTTTCTCACGAAGGACGCCTCTATTCTCCTTCGCCAATTGAAGAATCACATAGGCGCACATGATCTTCGTCGTGCTCGCCGCCTTCAGACCTTTGTCAGAGTTGAAGCCTTCGATTATTTCGCCCGTTCTGCCGTCGGCGAGAGCCCATGCCTTGCAGGAGACAAATGGAGGACCCTCAAGCGAGTCTCGCGGCTCCGCAGGCTGCGCGTCCGTCGAGTAAACACAGGCCAACATCGCCGCCGCCGGAATCCAACGCATGGATCGCAAAAGCGTTTTCATAGGTCTTTTCTGAAAGTTAGCGATACCGCTGGTAGAAGTCCCTCATCTCGCCGCATGCCTGCTGAAAGATCGGTTCGGCAAAACCGGCGAAAAGCTCCTGTCTTCCGGGCGGTTGAGCGTCATTTTGATTCACGATTCGCTTGAGATTTCCCGGGACGGCTCGCTCATCGCCGCGGAAGGTTCCCCACTCATGTTCCCAAACATAGGAGCCAGGGAGTTTCTTATGACGCAAGACCCGCCCGGTCCTGCCATCGCGAATCTGAAAATCCAACTGGGCATTCGAGCTCACCGTCTTCTTGTAGGTGATCACGGTCGCCTTGACCGAGCCGACGACGTCCAGTGGCGGGATACTTCGCGTCTGGCCAATCACCACATTGTCCTTTCGAACTTCCTGCGACTTCTCAATCACCTTGTTCTGGCCGATGGCAAAACCGTCAAACTTCATGTCCACAATCTGATCCGGCGTTGCGATGCCAGACGCTTGCGCCTCGGCCGCCGAGTAGAATCGAACGAATTCGCCGGGGCGGTAGTCGTTCAGAAAAGTCCGCATACTGTTTTCGATAAACACAACGTCGATATCGCGAGTCGCGCAGGCGATGGGATTGATCACCACTTTCACCGTCGCCTGCTCGCGCGCCACGGCAAGCTTTGCCCGGACGTCGCGATATCCAGGCATCATCCGTTCCGCCATGGAAAAATGAGCCACCGCCTCGCGCCCGCTGGCGTGATCTCCGCGCGCCAACAAAGACTCCCCCACTTCGTAGCGTTTGGCGGCCGCCTGTTCACGCGCGTCGTTCAACTCGTCGACATAGAAAACCGCATTGGGAACGACCGACTGCGCGGCCGGCGTCGAGCGAATCGCGTCGGCAAGTTCATTCAAGTCGTTATAGCCGCGCGCGACGCCTTCCCATTTGAAGCGGTCCGACGAGCGTTTGGCGAAGTCGATATTCTGCAGGTGCGTCCGCTGCGCCGTAGGATAGGCGTTGCGAAGCGTCAACAGGGCGTCCACATTGTCCGTGTCGCTCTTCAGTCGCTTGGTCGCCTGAAAAACCGCCTTGTCGTAATTCCCCTGCTTCAGCGCCTTTTCGCCCGTCGCGCAACCGGCGATCAACGCGAGAAGCGCAACCATCACGGCCGAACGCGTCCATTTCCCAATTCGTTTTCTGTTCATCGTTGGTTTCTTTCTCCTGTATTTATCGGACTGGTTTAACGTTCCGCTCCCATTTCGCGAGCAGCTTGCGCAAGCGCTTCAACTCCTTCGCCTCGCTTGGCTTTAAGTCGTTTTTCTCACCCATGTCGCGAGACAGATCGAACAGCCATTCTTCCATCTTGCCGTCTTCAATCTTGTAGACGTACTTCATGTCGCCGTCGCGGACCGCCTTCCAGGTCCGATCTCCGCGCCGCGCCCGCCAGAAGTGGGTGCGATCGAAGTCCGCCTTGCCCGATTGCACGTGCTGAAGAATATCGATGCCGTCGAGTTTCTTGCGCTTCGGAGATTTCACTCCCGCGACGCGCAGGAAGGAAGCCGTCAGGTCCATCAAAGATCCCTGCTGGTTCGACACCGTGCCCGGCTTGATTTCACCCGGCCAGCGAACCATGCAGGGCACGCGAATGCCGCCTTCCATAAGTCCGCCCTTCCAGCCATTGAACGGCAAATTGCGCCCTGGTTTCATTGCGCCATGATCGCTCGCGAAAACCACAAGCGTCTCGTCGGACACTTCATTCTTGTCCAGAGCCGCCAGAATCCGCCCCACCCCCCGATCCATATCTTCCAACATCTCCACGTATTTCTCCCGGGTTCCGATCATGAACTGGTCCTCTGGATGCATCTTGCCCGTGTCGTCGTGCGGTCCTTGAAACGGAAAATGCGGAACGCTGAATGGGACATACAGGAAGAACGACTCCTCTTTGTGACGTTGAATAAAACTCACCGAATCGTCCGTAATCAAATCCGTCATGTAGCCCTTGCGCTCGATCGGCTTCTCCCCCTTCAGGTAAACCGGCAGATCCGAAAGCTCGGTGTGCGTGAAGTAGTCGACGTTTCCTCCCAGAAATCCTGTGAATTCATCGAAACCCTGGCGCAGGGGGTTGAATTTAGGCTCGTAGCCCATATGCCACTTTCCAAAGGCGCCGTTGACATAGCCCGCTTTGGCCAGGGCCGGCGCCAAAACTGCCTGACTGGCCGGCAGGCCGAGGGCGTGCTTCCCCGCCAGTCGAATCGCTTCGTCATACCGCCCCACGTTGCCAGTGCCGATCGCGCACTCCAGCCCGCCCGCGCGCTGGGGATATCGTCCGGTCAGGATCGCCGTTCGAGACGGCGAACACTCGGCGCCCATCGCATAAAACTGAATAAACTTCACCCCCTGGGTCCCAAGCCGGTCGATATTCGGCGTTTGCGCGTCCGGCGCGCCATACCCCGAAAGATCGCCATAACCCATGTCATCGACGAGCATGAAGACAATATTGGGCTTTTTTGCCGCGCCGTGGGCCGACGAACAGACTAATAAAAAAAAGACCGCGACGAGGAAGATGAATGGATTTTTCATAAAAAAACGTGGATTAAGCCCGATAATGGCGGTTTCGACGATTGTTTAAATTAAGGGGTCAGTCCCGGAATGTTGATTAAACATTCTCCACCCGCTTGCGTAGTTTCGCCACCGAGCCCTTCTTGGCCTTCTTGGCCTTCTTGGCCTTCTTGGCCTTCTGAACCTGACGGACCGCAGCGCTGACACGACTTGGATCGCCCATTTGCACGAGACCGTGAACGGCCTCCGCAAGCGCCAAGATACAACCTGCTTGTGGTCATCGCCTTTGGGCGCTTGGGCCAACTCATGATTGGTCAACTAGGTCGTGGAGGATTGTAGCGGGTCAGGGTCGCTGAAGAAGTTCGGGGCTGCTGCTGGGCGCAGACGCAGCTTCCATTGATCCAAGGTGTTTGGCGAAGAAACGACTTGCCGAATCGAACGCGAACTCGTGTCCGCGCGGCGAGATGGTGAAGACGGGTCGGGTGCGCGGGTTGCGGTCATCGAAAGGAACCCGGCTAATTTTCCAGCAATTCCAGCATCGCTTCCCCGAAGGCCTTGCCAATATCGCAATAGGTCGTGGTGCTCCCGAGATAGTGGAAGGGGTAATCTGATCCCACGGTCTGCCACTTTTCAAAGTTGTTCTTCCACCCCTTGGCAAAAACCGCGGCGGCTGTTTCATCCCAATACTGATCGGTCTTCACCAATTTGACTGTTCCCGTGAATTCGGGCAGTCGAGCAGCTTCGGCCTGCGCGAGTTTGAATTGGTCGCGTTTGGGGTTGGGCTTGGGATCATTCGTTCCGCCAACCCCGAGCTGGCCGATCACCACCGGTAATCCCGGCAGATCCAGATCCTTTCGCACGTCGCGGATGAAGTTCGCCATGTTCGCCGCGTAAGCTGCCGTGTATTCCGCGTTTACCATGTCGTTCCATCCCTGAAACCAGACCAGACCAGCGACTTCATACCCCTGCCCCGCGTAGGCAGCAAAGAGGGCGTCAAGATTGGCCAATGTCTCCCGCACTTCTGACAACATCAGCCGATAGAAGTGTCCGGCGGTATCGGCAACATCCTTTGCCGTTGTATCCGGCTTCTTCCTCTGAACCTTCTTCAGCAGAGAGGTGACAACTTCCGCCTCGGGCGCACCTGAACTCGGTGAACGAAAATCCCAATAAAGACTTTTGCCGCCCCAAGCCGTCTTGATGAGCAGCACCTGTTCGTCCAGTACGTTGCCGATGACATTTCCAAATTCGAGTTCCGGCCCGATCCGTTTTGGACTGCCAAAGCCGACGGTGAGATTTCCTTTGCGATCGAGAAACTTGATCCAGACATCCGCGCGCACCTTGAACTGTCCGTTCGCATCCACGAGGTGCGCAAATCGGGCGCGCGTCCCAGATTGCTTCAACTGGTGTTCGAGCAACGAGATCTTGGCCTTCCCTTCCATGTTCGACTGGCCGGCGAGAATGAAGACCTTCACCGGAGCAGCGAAGGGAGTAAGGAGCGAACAGATCAATACCGCACCGATGGCTCGTAGATTCATGGATGTCGGATAGCAGAACCCGCCGCCGCGCAAAAGACCTATTAGGAGAGGCTCAAGAGCAAACCTCAGATCAGCGCTCGGGCGAACGCGAACAGGGCACGCAACCTGTATCTGATTCCACTGCCAAAACTCCGGAAGCCGGGATGCGCACTCATTTCCAACACATGCCGGTCAGATCGGCTGTCGCCGTAGGAGTAGAGTTCGTATTGATTCAGATCCCCGAGTTCTTCCTTCAGTCTCACGACCTTTGCCTTACCGTGGCAGTTGTCTCCTTCGATCCGTCCCGAAATCATTTCCTGCTGAAGTTTCAGTCGTGTGCCAAGCAGTTTTTCGAAGCCGTTGGCCGCCGTCCAAAAACGCAGATACAGCTCGGGAGAGGCGCTGAGCAACAGGAGGGTGTGACCTTCCCGGCGATGCCATTCCACCTTTTCAAGCGCCAAGGGATTCATCAGGTTCGGCAAACGGTTTGCGACAAAATCACGACTGATCGCTGCCAGCGATTCCGGCGTCTTTCCGCTGAGGAAGAACTTCAGGAATTTCTCCTTCGCCCGCGAATTCGACATGAGGCCGGCCGCCTGGAGTAAGACGAACGGGCAAAGGACAAGCGTTCCAATCCAGAATTTCACGAAGCCCGCCTGGTGCCGGAGAAATGGGAGAAACGAATCCGCGAAGGTGATGGTGCCGTCAAAATCGAAGACCGCGACCACCTGTCGATTGTCGCTTCCGGACGCCATCCGACTCACTGGCCCGTGGCCTGAAACAGCTGGATGTTGCTGCTCTCGATCACCATGTAAACGACCCCCCAGGCGAACAGGGTGAACAACATTCCCTTGTCCTTCAGCATCACCTTCTCAGGCTCTTCGCTTCGTCCCTTGACCATGGTGAGGAACTTGTAGCGCATGATGCCGTAGTAGACGATCGGGATGGTAACGCAGAGCGCGGGGTTCTTGCCACCGAGCACGGTGAACAGCGAATACGACATGATCGCCACGGTCGCTGCCGAGCTGATCAACATGTCGATGAAGGGAACGGTGTAGGACCAGAGGACCGGGCGTTGATGCTCCCCTGCCCCGCCTTCCAACGCGGTGAGTTCGCCACGCCGTTTGGCCAAAGCCAGGAGCAAGGCCAGGGAAAAGGTGCAGAGCACAATCCAAACGGTCGGCATGTCTCCCAGGAGGTAGATCCCGGACAGGACGCGAAAAACGAATCCGCTGGCAATGCAGTTCACGTCGACGATCGCCCGGTGCTTCAGGTCGATGCAGTACATGAAGTTCACACCGAGATAGATCAGCAGGCAGGTGATGACCGAATCGTTGCTGTCCCGCCCCAACACGTAAGCACCGCTCAAGCCCACCGCGAGCAACAGCACGGCAACGATGGACGCCGTCCCCACGGAGACTGCCCCGCTGGCAATCGGACGTTTCCGTTTTTTGGGATGAATCCTGTCGAGATCCCGGTCCCGGATGTCGTTAAAGACGTAGGTGGCCGAGGAAATCGCGCTGAAGCACGCGAAGACGCCCAGCGCTTTCAGCAGCGCATCGGCTTCGCCCAGACGGCCGCCGAAGACGACACCGGCAAAACAAAAAACGTTTTTAGTCCACTGATGCGGACGCAGGAGTTTCAGGAGCGGGAACATTCTGTGGCTGTGGTTGTGACGCGGGCCGGGTAATGAGAAGGATACCAACAAAGATGAAGACCGCCCCGCCCCAATGGATGGGTGCCATGCGTTCCTGGAACACAGTTGCCGCCACCATGGTGATCAGCGCCAGACTCGTTCCTGCCAAAACGGGATAGGCCACGGATACGGGAAGTTTCTCCAGGGCTTTGGCAAAGAAGATGACGTTGATCCCGTAGCAGGCGAGGCCACCAATAAACCAAGGATTGAAGAGCAATCCCATGATGCCGTCTTCAGTGGCCTTGAGGCGGGATTGCTTGAGCAGCAGGCTGCCACCGCCATTCAGCAGCGAAGCGATCAGAACCAGGAGCCAGCCTATGAGTTTGTCAGTCATACGCCGCGCTCCGCGCTCATGAGAACCACTTGACGACTTTGAGCAACGCCTCCTTCACCGGCTTGCGGTGAGCGGAAGCGGATTTCTCCACCTTCATCCGGTCGAAGTTCTCAATGAACCAGTCGTAGCTTTCGCGAAACATCTCGTCGTTCGAATACTTGGGCTTCCAACCCATGTCCACGAGCGGTTGCACATCGAAGTGAAACTCCTTGTGGTAAGTCAGATAGTGCCACGGAGCCAGCGGGCTCAGGTGCAACATGTCCGCAAATTTGAGCGTGTTGATCGTGAGCCATTCGGGTAGCGATCGAACATGGCTCTGCGTGCCGGAGTGCTTCACCAGATTCTCCAGACCTTCACGCAACGTTCCGAACTGCGGTGTACCGACATTGTAGACCCCCGGCTTTTTGGCATCCAAAGCCAGCATGTAGAAGTCCATCAGATCGTGGGCGTGGACAAACTGAAATCCGATATTACCACTGCCGATCACGTAAATGTTGCGGCCTTCCTTGATCCACTCGAACAGGATCTGGAAGATTCCCAACCGGCCTTCGCCCAGAATGGTCCGCGGACGAATCACCACCAACGGGATCCCGGCTTTGTCGAGCACCTCGCGAACGGCTTCTTCACCCGCCTTCTTGCCACGGCCATAAATCTCAATCGGCTGAATCGGCGTCGCGGCCGTAATCGGACATTTTGCCGGCACGCCGTACAGCGCACTGGAACTCATGTGAATGAATCCCTTCACATTGGCCTTGGCTGCTTCCTCCGCCGCCACCCGGCTACCCTCAACGTTCACCTTCCAAAATTTGTCACCGGACTTGGTAAGGGGAACGAGGGCCACATTGTGATGGATTATATCCATCCCCTTGAACGCCTTGGCCACAGCCTCCCGATCCGTGATGTCACATTTGATGTATTCGATCTCCTTCGGACGCGAAGGATCTTCCCAAATATCAAGAATCTTGACGTCCTCTCCGCGCTCCAGTAGCCGTCGCGCTATGAGGTTACCCAAGAAACCGGAACCGCCTGTTACTAAGTGCTTCACGATGGTCGATGTAGAAATTTCAAGTCGGCCCGAAGTGTGTTGACCCACCTTTCTGAAGGCCAGATTAAAATACCAGAATGCCCGGATCCAGCTACACTCCGGCCATGAAATCCACGCTTTCGGTCCTGTTTTGCGTAATCACCGGTCTGTCGCTCTCCGCCGCCGAATACGCCTGGTCTTTTCAGGCAGGTGGCAAGAAACACGACAAGGCCCGAGCGCTGGCGGTCGGGCAGGATGGTTCGGTCTACCTCACCGGCGAGTTTTCTGAGAAGGCGAAATTTGGAGGAAAGGAACTCGTCTCCAGCGGAGACCTCGATTGCTTTCTGGCCAAGCTCGACCGTCACGGGAAACTCCAATGGACCCATCCAATCGGGGGGAAGAAGATCGAGCGTGGCTACTCGGTCGCTGTCGATACAGACGGGAACAGTTATCTCACCGGCCATTTCCAAAGTGAGTCCCTGAACATCGGATCCACCACGCTCCAGAATCGCGGCGACTACGATATCTTCATTGCGAAATTCGACGCATCCGGCCAACCCGTCTGGGCGACCTCCGCCGGTGGCGCAGCCTACGACTTTGGTCACGGAATTGCACTGGACCACCAAGGGCATGTCTACGTTTCGGGTTCGCTGCGGAAAGCGGGATGGTTCGGAGACACTCCCATCTCGGAAACCGACCTCGCCGGGCCCTTCGTCGCCAAGTATTCAACGGACGGGAAACTCGTCTGGACCCGATTGATGACCGGACGCGGCGGCGGCAGCGCGCACGAGATCGCCGCACGAGACGGGCATCTCTATGTGGGTGGATACGTTTCGGGCAAACTCAGTTTTGCCGGGCACGCGTTTGGAACCAGCAAGGGCACGGACATCTTTGCGGCCAGGCTCGACGGTGACGGAAACCTAAGCTGGAAGTTTCAGGCCGGAGGACGATCCGATGGATTGGTGTCCGGGATCGTCGCCGATGCCTCCGGAAACTGCTACCTCGCCGGCATGTTCAAAGCCACCGCCCTATTTGGAACTCAGCAATTCACCAGCGCAGGCGGCCACGACCTCTACCTCGCAAAACTCAACAACGCCGGCAAACCGGAATGGGCGTTTCATGCCGGGGGACCGAAAACAGATTATGGCCTCGGCCTGGCCGTTGATCCAGCCGGCAATCCCATCATTACCGGCGAAACAACCGGTGCCGTTCGTTTCGGTTCAAAACTGCTCAAGCCCATCGGAAACCGCGACATCTACACAGCCAAGTTTCAACCAGACGGGAAACTGAAGTGGATCATGCATACGGGCGGAAGCTTGAACGGACTAAGTTACACCGCCGGTTCAAGCGAACACGGAACGGTCTTCGCGGGTGCCTTCTCAGGCAAACTCAAGATCGGTGGCAAGGAACTCACCAGCTCCGGCAGCAACGACATTCTGGTGGCTCAGATAGTCGATTGAAGATCTCTCAATTTGCGATGGACTGAATCTGCGGGAACAATAGTTTTGCTGAAGGCGCTGCGAGACTGATACCGGTTGGAGTTCATGCTTTAGCATGCGGGCGCGAACTTGTTCGAGCCCTTCAGGCTCACACGCTAAGCGTTAACTCCAACTGGCTTGCGCCATCAATCCCCTCTTATGGAGCCTTGGGTGCTTCACTGTCCACATTCCGCTCCTCTTCAGGCGGCACGGCGGGCGGCGCAACGGCGGCCTCGTCGTAGGAAACCATAATTTGCGCACTCTTTTTCTTCAGGTCCATGCGCTTGATCTCGACCTCAACCACATTCAACCCCGTCGCCAATCTCAGCGCATCCAGCAGTTCATCACGCCGCTGGGGATGCAGCAGTGCCATGTCGCCAAACGTAATCGTTTGCTGACGCAGCCGGTTGACGACACAGAAGCGCTCCATGAACACCGCGCCCATCACGATGACCGAATTCACGATCAAAATCTCCGCATAACTGGTTTTCTTGTTTGAAAGCGAATTGATCACCGCGATGCCAATGACGATAAAAAGATACGTCATCTCCTTCGTGCTGATCGAGTCGGTCCGAAAGCGCAATACCGCAAAGATCGCGAACAGCCCCAGCGCCATGCCCAGGTCCAATTCCAACTTCTTCAAGGTGAAGCAGATGAAGAACACCGTCACGTTCATCATGACGGTGGTGAAAACAAACTCCCGTTGCTTCTCGTTGCGATAGATCGCGAACGTCACGACCACGCTGAGGAAAATCAGGTTCAGAAAGAACCTGACACAAAGTTTGTAGAGATCGTCGTCGTAGAGCGGGACTTCGAGGAATTCCATGGTGATTCGCTATCGCTGTGAATTGTAGAATTGGCTGCGCCTGAGAGTCGCCGTCAGAACACCCACGGACGAGCCTGTTTGATCTGCAGTTTACCGTCCTTCTTGATCTTGAATTCGATCTCCATCGCAAAAGGCTCATCCTGGCCGATCCGATACAGTTTGCCGAAGCGGCTATGGATTCGCCCAAGGTGATTGCGCAGTTCGGCGAGATGCTTGTCTGAAAGGACCTGCTTGCCGTCGGCGACGGCAGCAGAGCGACGGACAAACTGATGTCCATCGCGCTCCCACCAGCCCAACAGGATTTCCTCGGGCGACGAAAGCTTATCCGGATTGGTCACGAGATCTTCGCCGACCTGGGTGTTCAGGTAGTAGTTTCCTTTGGTCTCATAGAGAATGTCGTCCGAGACTGCGACACCGTTGGCGAGTTCACCCTTCTGATTCGGATGAAGAACAACTCCCATCGCCGCGAGCTTGTGATCGATACGGTAAAACTCGCGTTCCTCGAACGCCCGAAAGTTCCAGAGACTGGCGAACACCTGCTTGATCGACTTCGTCAAATGCCCCTCATCCGGCTTGTGCGTAAACGAATCGTACAAACCCGCACCACTGAATCCCGGCAGATCCTCGTTGTTTGTGCTGGTGCGGCAGCGAATTGAAACACCTTTGGCAAAACGGTTCTGAATTTCACCCAACTCCGCAGCGAGTCCAACCGGCATATCCCCCGAAGTGATCTGCTTCCGCAGTTGGTTGAGCTTCGAATCGAGCACCTCCCGATCATTCAGAAAAGCCGGTGCCCCAAGCAGTTCATCCACCTTGAGATAGAGACCGTTGTGCCTCATGAACTCATGGTAGAAATGAAACGGAACCGCGAATCCGGCTGGAACCGTGCCCTTGGGGAACGGCAGCGATTGCAACGTCGCGAGGTTCGCTGCCTTGACGCCGTAGCTTGAGGAACTCTCGAACTTGAGTTCCTTCAGCGGAAGGATCTTGGTTTCTCGCAGGTCGCGAACGGGTTTCTGATTTTTCGCCGGTCGAAGGTCGGCGAAATGTTGATCCACCTCGGCTTTGGTAGCCTCGCGCAGTTTGAATCCTTGAGCCGTCACCTTGAGGTTGACCAGTTTGCCGAGGAACGGTTTGATGCGATCACTCTTCAATGCGCCGTCGATGTAAGCGTTCGGAATCTTGTCCTGCACCGCCCGCAAATTCACATGCGAAAGCGGCGTCTGGCGGACCTCGGTGATCACACCGGCCACACGGGGCATCTGGTTAGGAAGCGTCTGGTAGATGACAATGTCGCGGGGAGACGGTCGGCCGTCATTCTTCATCACGCGGAGAAGACCAAATGACTCCGCTTCATTCAGAGGCAGATAAGCGATGTTGCGATACAGATCCGAGTCCAGGTGCACTGCGATTCCAGCGGCGACGTATTTCCCCTTCTCCCGTTCGTAGAGATCGAGGTTTCCCGACAACGGATGGAACGCCACCCTGCCCTTCAGAATCGGCATCTTGGCGGTCAATATCGTCAGGATGGTCTGAATCTGCTCGCAGCTGTAAGAATCATACGGCTGGAAATCGATGGTGTACAAACCCGCCTCACCATTCGGAGCCTTCAGCCGAGGAAGATAGGTCAGCGCGCCCCGCGGTATGCCATGATCCTGGATTCCGACCATGCCCATGTAGGGCGGATGCGCCCGATGGTTTTTGGTGTTCATGAAATACAGGATCGGTTTCTCAGAACCCGGTTCGTCGACAATGAACTTCACGAACTCCACCCCCGCCAGATAGCGGTCCCGTTTCACATCGGATCCCTGATACGAGATCTTCTCAAACGCCGCCCGATCAGGAATCGTCGCCACCCCATCCTCAAACTTCAGATCCTCCGGCATGACACGTTTGCCAGTTCCACCGCCACCCGGGCCGCGGGAAGGCCTTTGGGCCGGGGAATCGGCAGTCAGCACAAACAATCCCAAGGTGAGCACTAATTGAAAAATGTAGTTCATTGTCGTTGTTCTTCTTTCCGGGATGCTAGCGCCAAGACATGATCTGAACATGACCAACGCCAGCAGTTCATCGGATTGTCGGGCTACGGATAACGGAGTGACAGAACCCACTTTTCCCAGCGTTTCTGAAAATCGTTCATGTCCGGTTCTTTCAGAATCCGCTGCACAGTGGCACCGCCTCCCGGGTCAGTTTCGTGATTGGAAACGAACTCCCGATAGTAACGCCGCAACAGCTTTCGTTCCTGCAGATAGTAACAGAGATAGCGCGCCTGGGCATAGTTGGTGCCGGGATCTTCGTGTCGAAACTGATGAGAGGTGCTCTGACACAACGCAGCGATGGAAGGAAGCGTCCCCGCCCGGATCGCCTTCTGCAGACCGGCCAGACGCCAGTTCGTGAGCCCCATTATCTTTCCCTGCCGGTTTGCGCTCTGCTCATAGAGCGATCCCAGCCCCTCGTTGAACCAATCGGGACAGGCAGGGAAATTTGCGGCCATGAATGGATGCACAATTTCATGGACCAGCGTACCACCGCCGGTCGAAATGTTCATGATCAACGCATTTTGGCTGGGGGAATAGTATCCGTAAGGAGTCCCGGGGCGGGTCCCGTGAATTTCCCGCGTATGCTTGATGTAGCTCTTGCCATCTTTGAAGAGCCAAATATCGACGATACGCTCTGGATCCTTCTGAAAATACCCCGCCTTCAACCGGTTCACGGCCCAGCGAATCGTTCCACTGGCCCACTTTCTGACGCTCGCTTCAGATCCATCACCGATCACCACGAACGGCTTTTCGATCAGAATGGTAAATCCCGCTGGCACCGTCTTCCTGAGCTCCGCCACACGACGCAGAAAATCTGATTCATCGCGCGTCTCGCTCGCCCCTACCACCGCTCCAAACAGGCAGCTCAGCACGAGTTGGGTAAGACACCTCATGGTCAGATCCATACTTGGGAGCCCACGCCGTCCCCACAATCCCGCGACCGGAACCGTTACTTCTTCTTGTTCTTCTTGTTCTTCTTAACGCGCTCGCGGGATTCGATTCCCTCGGTGATATCCACCTTCTTCGCGCTCACAAGTTGGGCGGCCTGATCGCCCAGCGCCAGTGCCTTCAATCCCTCGGGATTGCAT
>JBLFYM010000165.1:0-13175 GCA_047608975.1 Limisphaerales bacterium
AATTCACCATCATTGGCACGCGCACCGATCAGTTCGACCAATCCAAAGGCAAGGCCAACGTCGAAGACGCACTTTCCAAATACAGTGACATCAGCGGCATGGTCGGACTCTTCGGCTACAATCCCCCACTTATCCTTGAAGCTCTGAAACAGGCCGGCAAACTCGGCCAGATCAAGGTCATCGGATTTGACGAGAATGACGAGACACTCCAAGGCATCAAGGACGGCACCGTTCATGGCACCGTTGTCCAGAACCCTTACATGTATGGTTACCGTTCAGTTGAGGTCCTCAAGGCCATAGTTGAAGGAAACGACAGCGTGATTCCGGCCAGCAAATTCATCGACATCCCCGCCCGCCAGATCCGCAGAGCCAATGTCGGCGAGTTCTGGGCAGAACTGAACAAACTAGTCGGCAAAGAAGCTGCCCCGGCCGGCAAGGGCTGAAACTGATTCCTTTGCAATAGCGAACAACGAAAGTGCGGGCCTTGCGCCCGCGCTTCTCGTTTAGACCCCTCACCCAATGTTGATCGACACTCCCAGCGACAATTCCAGTCCCGCCTGACCGATGGCTGAGGTTTCCACCAGTTCTGGAGAAGCGCTGCTTGAGGTGAAGCGGGTCTGCAAAAGCTTTCCCGGCGTACGCGCATTGCACGAGGTGAGTCTCAGACTGAACCGCGGTGAGGTGCTGGCTGTCATCGGCGAGAATGGAGCGGGCAAAAGCACGCTGATGAAGATCCTCGCCGGGGTTCAGTCCCAAGATACCGGCGAAATCCTGGTGGATGGAAAGACGGTTCGACTCGACTCCGTGGAGACCGCCCTGCGGAATGGGGTTTCGTTGATTCATCAGGAACTCAACCTCGCTGACAATCTCGACGTCGGAGCAAACATATTTCTCGGTCGTGAACCTCTGCGTTACGGCCTGATCGATCGCCCCCGGATTCGCGAAGAGGCTCAGCAGTATCTGGAGATGGTCGGACTGGACGTTTCCCCTGACACCATCGTCGGAGAACTCACCATCGGGCGCCAGCAGATGGTCGAAATCGCCAAGGCGCTCTCCGTCAATTCCCGGATTCTCATCATGGATGAGCCCACCTCGAGCCTTTCGTATGGCGAAACCGTGCAACTTTTCAAGGTCGTCAAGGACCTCCGCAGCCGAGGTATCAGCGTCATCTACATTTCGCATCGCCTGGGCGAGGTGAAAGAGCTGGCCGATCGGATCACCGTGCTGCGCGACGGTGAAAACGCGGGCGACCTTGACCGATCCGAAATCAATCATGATGCCATGGTCAAACTCATGGTGGGACGAGATATCAGTCAGTTCTATGTGCGCTCCAGGCATGAGATCGGCGACGTCATGCTGGAGGTGAAAAATCTCCGCACGCCGGTTCATCCGACACATGAACTCAATTTCCAGGTGCGGGCCGGTGAAATCGTCGGTATGGCCGGTCTGGTAGGAGCTGGGCGCACCGAAATGATGGAAACCATCTTCGGCGTCACCCCCGCAGTTTCGGGCGAAGTCAACGTCCAGGGCAAAACCCTCACGCCGAAACAGCCCCGCGATGCCATCGACGCCGGCATGGTGCTCGCGCCCGAGGATCGTAAGCAACAGGGATTGATCATTGAAATGTCCGTCCGGGAGAACCTGAGCCTGGCAAGCCTTCGCCGGGATCAGATTGGCGGATTTCTCAACGTTACCAAAGAGAGCGAGATCAGCGCTGAAATGATTGAGCGGATGAAGGTGAAGACCCCGTCCGAAGATCAGATCATAAAATTCCTTTCCGGCGGCAACCAGCAGAAGGTTGTCCTGGGGAAGTGGCTAGCCATGCATCCCCGGGTTCTCCTGTTGGACGAACCCACGCGCGGGATCGACGTCGGCGCGAAGCAGCAGATCTATAACCTGATGGAGGAACTTGCCAGTCGGGGCATTGCCATCCTCTTTGTCTCCAGTGAAATGGAAGAAATCATCGGCATCGCCGACCGCGCGTTGGTGATGCACGAGGGACGCATCACCGGCGAGCTACCCCGCAACGAACTGACCGAAGAATCGATCATGCAGCTAGCCACCGGAATCAGCTCGAACTGACCCTCCAGACCAGAGGCATTACTCAACGAAGAATGAAAAAGATATTTGGAATCCTCGGATTGTTGATCGTTGTGTCCGTGATCACGGCCATAGCCGATCCGGAAGCGTTTTTGGGCGACTCCAACATTCAGAATCTGATGCGAAGGACAGCCCTGTTCGGAATCATCAGCATCGGCGTCGCTTTCGTCATCATCACCTCCGGCATCGATCTTTCGATCGGTTCCGTCGTCTGCCTGGTGGGCTGCGGTCTCCCCTATATGCTCATGGAGATGAATTGGCCGCTCTGGGTGGCCCTGGCGATTGTTCTGCTCGTCTCCCTCGGCATCGGTGTGTTCCACGGCACCCTCATCACCCGACTTCGGCTACAGCCGTTCGTGGTCACGCTCTGTGGGCTCCTATTGTATCGGGGTATCACTCGGGGATTCACCAACGATCAACCGATGGGATTCAAGAATCAGTTCCAAGAACTCCGCCCACTCGGAACGGCACTTTTCCCCATCGACCAGGTGGCCCTCTGGCTGGCCTACGCGCTGGTGGCAGCGCTCGTCGTGGGCGCGATCGCCTTCCGTCGACATTTGACCAAGTTACGAATCGGCGGCCTGGTGGCAGGGATCATCCTATGTGCCGTCGGGAGCAATGCTCTCCACCTTCCGAATCCGGAGATTACAGAATTCGAAAACAAACGGGGAGATACCTATATCAGCATCAAACTATCTCCACGCATCAGCAATATCGCCTATCAGACCAAGGGTGAGGACGGCGAGTGGACCGCGCCGGCAACCAAAAAAATCCGGAAAGGCGACGTCAAGGAAGGCGCCTATCAGCTGATGCTGTTCAAAGAGTGGAAGCGGGAGAATATCCGAATCGCAAGTGTTCCCCTCTCCGTGCCAGCCCCGGTTTTTATTATGGTCGCAGTCGCGCTCCTCGCCTCGCTGTTTCTCAACTGTACAATCTACGGGCGATATCTGTTCGCTCTCGGCCGAAACGAACAGGCTGCCAAGTTCAGCGGGATCAACACGAACCGAATGATCCTTCTGGCCTACGTCATCTGCGCCCTGCTCTCCGGCCTGGGCGGCATGTTGTTTGTCCTAGATATCAACAACGCCAATCCCTCTTCATTCGGCAACTTCTTCGAACTCTATGCCATCGCCGCCGCCGTGCTCGGAGGATGTAGTCTACGCGGTGGGGAAGGCTCCATTCTCGGGGTTGTGATCGGCACCGCCCTCATGCAGGTCTTGCGCAACATGATCAACCTGGTGGAGGCGATCCCGAAAAATATCGAGTTCGCCGTCATTGGTGCGGTCATCCTCATCGGCGTCGCGGCCGATGAAATCGTTCGACGCGTCGCAGCCAAGCGCAGAGCAGACAAGCAACTCGAGGCTGCCAAAACAAACTGAGCAAAGCGCGAATGTAGCCGCAAGCGTGAGCGAGCAGACGGCAACCTACTCCCCAACAGGGTAAAACTTCTCAATCGCCGCCTCAATCTCCCCCCGCTCACCGCGACGGTACTCAAAGGTTTCAACCTGATCCCCCAACCATTGGAAGATCATGTCACCGGTATTCGTATCAAACTCAGACACCGCGATCGAAAGCGTCCGTCCGGCGAAGTAGATCGGGATGAGATTGAAGGCCCGCGCCAGTCGGGCCGGAACCAACGCCAGCGCCTCTTCCTGTGGAACAAATCCGTCGAGATCGAACCAGTCAAGGCCTCCCAGCAAATCGTCGAATTCTTTCATCGCAAAAAGTAAGGCACGAGAACCCGCACACGCCAGGGCGACGCATCTATAAGTAGCCAATAACCGTAGCAAGTATGGGTGATCTCATGCGGCGCTGAGTTGTTTGCCTTTGATACCCCGCTTCTTGGAGGTGTCTTGTTTGAGGAAATTCAAGGCCAACCGGCGCAGCGAATGCCGGGCGTTGCGGACCTCAAAAGTTTACCCATTTTTCGCGCGTGCGCTCGCGGTGCACAAAACCGCTGCTTAACCAGAGCTCGGCAGCAGAATTCGCCCCTCCGGCTTTTTCATAATGAGAATTACCCATTTTGGGCTTACCTTGAGGAAAGGTAAGCCAGCTACCCGATTTGAACGGGTGACCGGCTGTTTACAAAACAGCTGCTCTACCACTGAGCTAAGCTGGCTCCGAAGGGAGGGTAGGCTAGTTCTTCGAGCGGGCAGGCGTCAAGAACGCAGGGTGTCATTTTTGAAAGTCAACAGACCGCCGCCGATTTTCGGGATTCCAGAATTGAATTCGCCCCGAGAGCCCACAACACTGCCCGCCTAAAAAGTGGAACCCGACATCTCAACATCACCCTTGCTGCCACATCTTGAGCAATTCGGTTGGATCTACGCCGGCGTCGCTGTCGTTCTCTTCCTGCTGTTCCTCTGCCGCATCATGATGCTGCAGCAAACGCAGCTCAAACTACTGGAAACTCTCACTCGCGAGATCGTCGCGGCGCGCAACCCGGACCCGCAATCACAGCAGGATCCGACTACGCAGAATGCCGTTCTAACAACCCCAGACACCGCTGATTCAATTACAAGCGGGACTGGTGCCGTGGGAATGGGCAAGGAAGGATCCGGTCTGGTTTCTGTATCGGCCTCATCCGGCGAAACATTGCTCCCCTCTGCCGGCGGCACATCAATCCCAGCCGCAGCGGGAGTGGCGGGAACCGATCAGCCAGGAATCGTGGGAGGCAACTCAACGACCTTTGGAGTCCCCACGATATCTGAAGCCGCTAAGCCAGCAGTGCCAGGTGAGTCCAAATTGGCCGCGAAATCTGTCGCGGACCCCAAACTCAAATCTCCACTGGTATCGCCGAAGCCGTCACCCGAAATCATTCGCAAGCGGCTCGGCAGCGCCGAGGCCATGCTGGATGGCCTGTCCGATGAAGAGAGCGCGCTCGAACTTAACCGGAAGTTGGCCTACCTACAGGCCGAAGTGGAAGCCCTGCGCGGCGATGACGCCCTCGATCTTCCCGCCGACGATCTGCGCAGCCAGATGCAGATGGCGACCCGGCTCAAGAAGTTCATCCAACAAAAATTTGACGAAGGGATGTCCGCCGAGGATCCCTCGGAGTTCGCCCTCGATGAAATCAACCGGCTGGAACGCGTCGTCGACGATATCGCCGATTGCGTTGATGAACAGCTGGGAATCGGTGGCGAACTACCGAGGAAGACCCCTTCCGATGACACGGCGGCATCAACAGATTCTGGCGAAAAGCCCAAGATGGAGTTCGGTGGGAGTCAACTGGCCCCGACTGCATCGGGCAAATTTGAAATCGGTTTTGGTGGTGACATCAATCGGGTCGAAAAGACCTTGGGCGACATCAACGAGTATGTGGAACAACAACTCGCCATCGGCACCGAGGTCACCGGTCTGGACCAAATGCCACTCACCGCGGATCTGTTGGGCGAGGTCAGCGCCCGCGCCCAACAGGCAGCGCAGAACCTGCTCGAACGACAACATCAGCTCGCCGCCGGATTTCTTAATCGTGATCTTGCCTTCGTCGATGGCCATGTCGATGTCTCCTCCGACCTCATCGGCTTCTGCAAACATCGGAAGCCGGATTCCACCTTGATGCGACCGGAGCGCCCTGCCCTCTGCCAGTTTGCCAACGGCGAGGGGCCGCTGCATAGCAATGTGGTTGAGCACCTCGACGCCGTTCGCCACAACTGTGAAACCCTCCAGGCACAGCATACGGAACAGAAAGAACTGGTGGCGCGCGCCCAGGAATTGATGCACCAGGGCAACGCGGGTGAAGCGGAAAAACTACTCGATCAGATCAATCCCGCATTCACCGATCTCGGAGCCGAAGAGTTGCGGGATGAGATCGGCTCCTGGCAGAAAAAGATCAAGATCGTCGATTCGCACCTCGAAAACCTGAAGGCCCGCGTCAACGCGCCTTGGCCCGCCCCCTTCGCCAAACCTTGGATCGTAGCGGAGCGAGAGAATGCCTTCTTTGACGAAGCAGAAGCCATCGGACGCACGCTCTACAGTTTTCAGCAGGAACTGATCACGGCGGACAGCAGCTACACCGAGGAAGGCCTCAAGCTCTGTCGCCGCCTTGACACGCGCCTACACACCTTGGGAGATGTCATCCGATCGACCGCCGTCGAGACTCGTGACAAATCTATGCTCGGACTCCTGCTCCTGCTTCTCGTTGTCTTCGGTTTCGTCAGTCGCTTCATCGGCACGGAAGAAGACCCCACACCGTTCTGGGTAACCGGCATTGCTTTTACCATCCCGCTGCTGTTCCTCGCCCATCAACAGCTACTGAAACGAACCTCGATCATCTTCGATCTCGAAGCCAACGGTCGAGCCGTCGAAGACAATGACATCGCCTTCATCAAGCTTGCCGGCAAACGTTTCGTCTCCGGCAGTCACATCGCCCCTGGCACCTACCAACTGACGCTCGACAAATCGATCTACGAACCCATCGCCCAGAAAGTCAGGATCCGCTATGGGCGCCGCAACAACCTCGGTGCGATTCCGGTCCGCCTTGCCCGCGATACCTACGTCAATTTCCTGGAGATGAAATTCGTTCCCGTTCCCGGAACCACCGTCATGTTCAGCGTCTGGCAGACCCGCGTGAAGGACTTCCAGGCCTACGTGAGGGAGCAGAAACTCAAGTGGGCCAAGCCGCGTTTCAAGCAGGACGAATTCCATGCCGCAGTAAATGTAAGCTACGAGGACGCCCGCGGGTTTTGCCGTTGGATGACCGAGCGTGAACGGAAAGCCGGCCGCATCGGCCATCGCGACTCATACCGGCTGCCAAGTGACATCGAGTGGAGCGCAGCGGTCGAATTGGGCCACGAGATCGGCGAATCGCCCCACGAGCGCAGCGGCCGTATCAAAGACGTGTTTCCGTGGGGCAGCGGAAAGTGGCCCCCCCCCGCGGACTTCGCAAACCTGGATCCCAATCTGGAGATCGACCCCTTTGACAACACCTGCAAAGTCGCATCGTTTGCCCCGAACAAGCACGGTCTCTACGATCTGTGTGGCAATGTCTGGGAGTGGTGTGATGACCTCTTTGAACCGGGAATGAAATCCCGCGTCTTGCGCGGCGGCTCATGGCATACGGCCAAACAGGAAATGCTCATCAGTTCCTTCCGCCTCGCCGATTCCCCCGGACATCGAGTCGACATCATCGGCTTCCGTTGCGTGCTGGAAATCCGCAAACCCAGCCCCCTCTTCCGTCACTCAAATCAACCGGCTGAAACAACGGATGCCAAAGGCTGAGGGTTGGAGACCACCCGAATCCCCCTCGTTCCCAAGCGTATGTGTAGTGAGCAGAAGTGGCCGAAGTTTACCGCAACGCGGTTCTTGGAAGCCGCCATCCGCTCAAAACATTCTTCCCACAGATTCAGGTCACCACAGATTGAAGGGTTCCCATCTGCGGGAAGGTCTGCGTCAGGATTTCCGCAGCGGCGCGATATTCTACGTTGGAATCTCAGCCGCGGCCGGATCCGCTTCAGTGACCGCTTTTCCTTTTGAGAACGCCCGCTTGGCCGCGCGTCCAATGGCGATCCGGGCATCGTCGAAGAAGGTGTAAAAGACCGGGATGACGAGGAGCGTCAGGAGCGTGGCAGTGGTCATTCCACCGATCAGCGTCAATCCGAAGCTCTTGTAACTCATGCCGATGGCGCTCGGTTGACTGACGGTGAGCGGGAGCATGCCGATGATGGTGGTCATCGCGGTCATGATGATCGGGCGGAAACGGCGATCCGCGCCTTGAAGCAGAGCTTGGGTTCGCTCCACACCTTCCTTGCGAAGTCGGTTCACGTAGTCGATCAGAACGATCCCGTTGTTCACCACCACCCCGATCAGAAGAATGATTCCCACGATCCCCAGCATATCTATGTCCTTCTCCGTGAAGTAGTGAATCCAACCAACTCCTATTCCGGCAAGCGGAATGGTGCAGATGATCGAGAGCGGCAGAATGAAACTCTCGAAGAGAAATCCCATCAGCAGATAGATGAACACAACGGACATGATTCCCGCGAACTTCATGCTATCGAGATCCTTATTATTGAAGGAGGTGTTGATCGCACCAAAGCGAACGCCCTCCGGCAAATCGATCAATTCCTGCAACGCCAGCAATCGCACTCGCGCCTCCTTGGCCTGGTCTTTTTCCAATTCAAGATAGATCGCGTGGCCCACCCGGCGATCGCGGCGCGAGATGCCGCGGGGCGTGCTCAACATTTTGGGTGTAGTGAGCGCCGAGATCGGCAGAAACGCGCCGGACTCGGTCGGCACCTGAAAATTAGTCAGATCAGTCAGCGTCTCCCTGTCTGATTCCTGGAATCGCACGCGAACAGGCACCTGGCGACCGTTGTCATTGTAGCGCGGCAGGGTGTTCCCGCGCAGCGCAGCACCGACCACGCCCGCGATCACGTTCGGATTGACCTGACTGGCGCTCGCACGAGCCCGATCGATCATCAGTCCCAACTCACTGGGAGCGTCCTCGTTGTTTTGACGAGTTCCGATGACGCCTTCCACCTGCAAGAACACCGACTCCAACTGCTCGGCAATCTCTTCCAGGAGAACAGCTTCATCCCCTTCCAGGCGAATTGTGAATACGTCCGTATTCCGCTCATCTTTCGATTCTTCCGCCTCCGAATAGTAAAGTTTGACCCCCGCCTTCTTGGGCAGCGATTTGTAAATCTGGGTACCAATCTCCTTCGCCAGCATCGTGCGCGGAGCGTCCTTATCCAGCCACGCCTCCATGTTCCCGCCACGAGTCCCGTGAGAAACAAAGAAGCCAGTCAGGCCAAGTTCCTCCTTCTGGCTATCCACAATCTTCTCAACCTCGGCAAAATACGCGGCGGTCTCTTCAAACGTGAATTCCGGCGACATCGAGATCCCGATGCGGAAGCTCATCTTGTCTTCTTCCTGTGTCCCCGCGAGTCCGACCTCCTTGAACGCAATCGAGGTGGTCAGATGATAAATCACCGCCAGTACCACGATGAGATCCAGCCGCCGCCGAAGGGCATGTTCCAAGGCGAGGTGGTAGACGCGTTTGAGATTGTCGAAGGTCAGGGTGTAGAACCGCGCAATCAGACCGATAAAACTTCCATAGACCCGTTTCCTGCCCGTCGGCACCTCTGACGTGGTCTGCGTCGGAAACGTGAGAAACACGCACAACGGAATGAACACCAGTGCCACAATCAATGAGGCGATCAGGGAAACGCAGATCGGGATGGAGAGGCGCTGCATGAAAAACTTCCCTTCCCCCTCGACCAGTGACATGGGCAGAAAAACCGCGACGGTGGTCAACGTTGCCAACGTAATCGCCAGCGCAATTTCACTCGCTCCCCGGATGCAGGCCTCCCGCTTCGAAGCACCGGCGCTTCGAAGCCGCAGTATGTTTTCCGCCACGACCACCGAGTTGTCCACGAGCAATCCGACGCAGATGACCAACCCCAGGATCGTCAGAATATTCAGGGTTTCCCCAAGGAAAAACATGGCCACCAACGCGATCAGCAGACAGAGCGGGATGGACAGTGAAATGATGACGGTGAGGCGAAACTGTCGTAGGAACACAAACAAGACCAAAGCCGCCAGCAGTCCACCAAGTCGCCCGCTTCGGATGAGATTGGAAAGTGAGTCTTCAATGATATTGCCCTGATCAAAAAATGGCTGCATTTCCACCGACCCAAGTCGGGGATTCTTCATCAGACGCTCGAGGGTGGCCCGCACCTCGCGACACACTGCCACCGTGTTCGCTTCTGACTCCTTCATCACGGAGAGCGCGAAGGCCGGTTTGCGATTCACCCGCACGGCATACTTCCGGTCGGGTGCGTCGTAGCTGATCGTCGCGATGTCCGCCAACCGCGCTGTCTTTGAGACGCGGCGTTGCCTCAGTTCATCCACCGATTTGTAGGAAGCGACTGAGCGCAGCAAAAACTTCTTTCCCGCATCACTTACGGTCCCCGACGCCATCGTGAAACTGTCACCGCTCAATTCGCGTGACAGGTCGTAGATATTGAGACCGTGCGCATCCATGGCGGCCTTCTGGACTTCGATCAGAATTTCCTTCTGCCGGAGTCCTTCGGCGTTGACGGATGCGACCCCATCAATCCGTGAAAGCGGCAGCACAATCTCCTTTTGAACCAGGTCGTAGACATCACCCAAACTCGGATCCACCACGACCCCCACCGCCATCAGCGGCGCGCCGGAGAGGTCATGTTTGTAAATGAAGGTGCGCTCCACGTCATCGGGAAACAATAGCCGCGCCCGCTCAACCCGATCCCGAATTTCGCGGTAGGCGACATCCATATCAGTCCCCTGCTTCATCCGAACAGTGACCCCGCTCCGTCCCGTCCGCGTGTGAGAGGTCAACCGATCGAGATTCCGAACCGTGCTCAACTCCTCCTCCAGCGGAAGCGTGATCCGCTCCATCACTGACTGAGCCGGAGAATCCCGCCAAGGAACGGAGACGTGGATGGCGGGAAACTCAAATCCTCGCGGAAACGTTTCCAGCGGTATCCCCACACTCGCGATAATTCCGACGACAATCGTGGTCAGCAACAGCACCAACACAGTCACCCGACGATCCAGCGAGAATCGCGTTAATGAACTCGTGAAGTCTTCCCGTTCCTCAGGCATCCGCCACCTCCAGCCCGGCTTCGCCAGCGTCAACGGGGCTCTTTAGGAATTTCAGCCGAGCGCCTTCGAGCAGATAAAAGAGCGTCGGGATAATCACGAGGGTCAGCAGCGTGGAAGTGATCAATCCAGAGATCACTGCGATTGCCATCGGAGTGCGGATCTCAGAGCCGTCACCCAGCCCCATGGCCATCGGCAACAAACCGAGCACGGTGGTGGCGGTGGTGATCAAAATAGGGCGCAGCCGAACCGAACCGGCGGTCACGATCGCTTCCCGGAGGGGCATCCCGCGCCGCTGTAGAACGTTTACGTAATCCACCAACACGATCGCATTATTTACCACGATCCCGGCGAGCATGATCATTCCCAGCACAACGACAATGGAGAGACTGATACCCAGGACGTTCAACGCGCCGATCGTGCCAAAGAATGCCAGCGGGATGGTGGCCATGATCACCAAGGGCTGCAGCAAAGATTCGAACTGCGCGGCCATGATGACATACACCAGGAAAACACTCAGTCCCAGCGCCAGCAACAGACTCCCCTTGCTGCGTTCCCATTCCTCGTTCTGTCCGGTGATGAAATAGGTCATGCCCGGCGGCCAATCAATCTTGCTGTCCAATGCTTCCGTGATCGCCGCAACTGCGGAGCCCAGCGAAGCATCGCCGATGTTTGATTCAACCAGGGCAACGCGTTCTCCATCAATGCGCCGCACTTCGCTGGGACCTTCACCAACGGTCAGATCCGCAATGGCGTTCAGGGGGATGTCCCGCTCCTGTCCGGGATTGATCGTCAGCAACCCGATATCTTCGACGCGCTCGCGGTCCAGCGCGTCGAGTCGAACGAGAATCGGAATACGGCGGTCCTTCATGTTGAAGCGGGTTGCTTCCGTGCCCTTCACCATATCCCGCACCTGGCCGGCAACCGTGCTGATATTGAGACCGAAGCGCGCGATCTGATCGCGATTGTAAGCGATCTGGATTTCCGGAGCACCGCTACGCAAGGATGCCTCCACATCCGCGAGCTCAGAAAGTCCCGCCATCACTTTGCCAACCTCATCGGACACCCGCTTCAGTTCCGTCAGATCATCTCCGTGCACCTCGACCACAATCGGACGATGGGAGCTGAAGAGAATGGGCCGCACGACATTTACCTCCAGATCCGGGACGGCATCAAAATGTCCCCGGAGCCGTTCGAGCACACGATGCTCAGCGGCCTTCGGATCCGCGCCTTTGTTCATGAGAATCTTGAACCGCGCCGAATGTTCACCCTCGTCCGCCCGATGCATGTTCCCAACGTCAAATCCGAACGTCACGAGAACGGCTTTCATTCCCTCCTGGTTTTCGAGAATCGCCGATTCAACCTTGCTGAGGATATCGCTGGTTTCCTCCAACGGAGTCCCCACCGGCAGATCCAGCTCAAACGTGAACTCACTCTGATGCACTTCGGGCAACAGCTCGGTGTCCAGTTGTTTGCCCCATTCCCAGGTCCCATAGAAGGTGACTGCCGCGAGCAGCAACACAGGCAACGGATGGTTCAGGGACCATTCGATTGAGCGCGGGTAAATCCAGCGGAGCGCGGCAAGCACGACATCCATCATTCGCACCGGCAACCAGAGCAGCACCTTTCCGACCAGGCCAATAGCCGGAACAATCACGCGCCCGATCAGGAAGATGAGCAATGAGATCACCAACAGGATGAGCTTGCCGACCAGCTCCAGCAGCAGTCCCACCACGAAACGGGGAATTGCATACGCCGTGAAAATGATCCGCCGCCACATCGGTCCCGTGCGGAAATGTTCCTTCAATAACGTCCACGAACCGAACCCGCCGAAGAACGCAGCGTTGTCCCCAAACCCACGCAACTCAACCTTCTGCCGACTGGCTAGCATCGGAATGAAAAAGATGGCCACAAACAGGGACGCCAACAGCGAAACCACCACGGCGATTCCCAGATCACCAAATGCCTGCCCCGCAATCCCCTCGACAAACACCATCGGAAAGAACACCGCGATCGATGTAAGCGTGGACGCAAATACTGCCCCCCGAACCTCGGACGTTCCGCGAATTGCTGCCGGCACTACTTCGTCGCCCTCTTCTCGGCAGCGAAAAATCGATTCAAGCACGACAATCGACGAATCCACCAGCATGCCAATGCCCAAGGCCAAACCACCGAGCGACATGATGTTGAGTGAGACGCCCCATAGATTAAGCGGCGCGAAGGTAATGAGAATCGACATCGGAATGCTGATTCCAATGATCAAAGTCGGCTTCAGGTTTCGCAGGAAGAGGAAGAGAATCAGGATTGCCAATCCCCCACCGATAATGGCGGTATTTCGCACCTCGTTGATGCTGTTCTCGATGAAGATCGAACGATCCGCAACGATCTTGAGATCGGCTCCTTCTTCTCGTAACAGACGACCTGAAATGCCCTCGTTCTGGCGGCTTGCCTTCGTTTTCTCTTTCGCAGCGGGAACCGGCTGAGCTCCC
>JBLFYM010000166.1:0-13128 GCA_047608975.1 Limisphaerales bacterium
CGTGTTCGCTACGGTGTTGAAGACGCTCGTGTCGGGCAGCGTACCGATTACGATCGTTTGGTCTTGGAAATCTGGACTGACGGACGCCTCACGCCGGATGATGCGCTCACGCAGGCATCAGCCATTTTGCGTCACCACCTCGACGTGTTCGTCAATTACGACGAGAATGCAATTCAGTTCGAAGAGGTTGTGGACAAGCAGGATGAGGAGAAGGTCAAACTCAAGAAACTTCTGAACATGAGCGTCAATGAAATCGAGCTCAGTGTTCGCGCTGCCAACTGTCTGAACAACGCCAATATCACCACTGTTGGCCAGTTGGCTATGAAGACGGAGAGTGATATGCTCAAATACCGCAACTTCGGCAAGAAGTCGCTGAATGAGATCAAGGATAAACTGGTGCAGTTGGGTCTGGGTCTGGGTATGTCCATCGATCAATCGCTTTTGGATCCGCCGAAGGAAGAAAATGTCTTCGGTGCGTAATTTACGAACAAGTACGCGGCAACAGCCGTAAAACGAAACAACAACCATGCGTCATTTAAAGAGAACTGCCAAACTTGGCCGTAAAGGCGACCATCGCAATGCGATGCTCGCAAACATGGTTCGCAGCCTTATAAAGAAGAAGCGGATCACCACCACATTGGCCAAGGCAAAAGCTGCCCGGCCAGTTGCTGAGAAGATGATTACGCTGGGCAAGAAGAACACGGTCCATGCCCGTCGTATCGCTGCTGCGCGCCTCAAAACCTCCGCCCGCACCTTCTTCCGTGGCAAGCCCACCATGAAGGGGAAGGAAGTCCGCGAAAAATGGCGCGCTGAAGAAGATGTTGTGCACATTCTTTTTGACGACATCGCTCCTGGATTCAAAGAGCGCCCGGGTGGTTACACCCGCATTTTGAAACTCGGTCGTCGCCGCGGTGATGCCGCTGAAACTGCCATTCTCGAATGGGTGGAAGCAGATGGAGCGGATAGCGAGGATAGCGAATAGCTGATCTGATCAGAAAAGTTTCCGAGAGCCCGCTCAACCGAGTGGGCTTTTTTTGTGGGCGGCCAATCTGTTCTGGCGGTCTGATCCGTCCTATCTGGCTGATGAGTCGGAGTCTTACGTCTACGGAGCGAACTCCATGAAGGAGGGTAACGAGCGAGAAGGTGCGTTCTTCACGTATCTGTCGAGCCAGCGCGTGGTTTCCCAGATGACGTGTTCGACTGATTCTACCGCTTGGTAGTGGTGGGCCTCGTAGGGAAGGGTCACCAGTCGTGCGGTGCCGGCATTCCCTCGTATGGCCTGATACATCCATTTGCTCTGAACGGGATCGGTGGCTGGGTTCGCGTCGGCTTCGCCGTGGATCAGGAGCAGGGGCTCATCGATCTGATTGGCGAACATGAGGGGAGAGAGCTTGGTATAGAGATCGGGCACCTGCCAGAGGGAGCGGCGTTCGTTCTGAAATCCGAACGGTGTGAGCGTGCGGTTGTAGGCACCGCTTCGCGCGATGCCGGCGCGGAACAGGTCGGTGTGCGCAAGCAGGTTCGCGCTCATGAAAGCGCCGTAACTGTGGCCTCCGACCGCGATCCGATCGCGATCGGCAAAACCAAGCTCAATTGCTTTTTCCACTGCTGCTTCGGCACCGGCGACGATCTGTTCGAGGAACGTGTCATTGGCGGTGATGGGATCACCGATGACTGGCATGGTTGTGTTGTCCAGCACGGCGTAACCCATGAGCGCGAAGAATCGATGGGTTGCCCGGGAGTAACTGGGAAACCGGCGCAATGAGCCGCGGGTCTGGCTTGCAAGGTCGGCGTTGGGAAAAGACCTGGGATACGCCCAGAGCAAGGTGGGGAGTGGGCGCCGGTCTTCGGCCGGCTGGTCGTAGAAATCGGGAGGGAGATAGACGACGAACGAAAGCCGAACCCCATCGTTGCGTTCGTAGGTGATGAGTTGCCGATGGACATTGTGGATCCCGGGAAATTGGTCGCGAAACAGAGTCAGGGGTACTAGCTCTCCGTCGTCATCGCGAATATTGTAATTTGGTGGTTCCGAGGATTTTTCGCGGCGGGTGATCATTCGTGAGGCGTCCGGGTTAACCAGGGCAACGACGGACTCATGTGCGTTCAAATCGCTCTGGAAGATTCTTCGAGTCTCCATCGTGGTGAGATTCAAGGTGTCGAGGAAGGGTTGGTCGCCGTGCGGTGAAGCACCCTTGCCTGAAAGGTAGATCGAGTTGTAGTGAACGCGCATTACCGATTGCCCGTTGGGAAGGACACGCATCAGTGGTGAGCCGGGGTCGTTGTAGCGATCCTGGGGATTGCGCTCCCAGAGCAGTTGTTGGGGCTCTTCATCTGATTCCGGATTAAAAAGATAGGTTCGAAATGTTCGGGCGCGTTGATCGTATTCGCGGATGAGGGCGGTTTGCGGTTCTTCCCCCCAGGTGATCGCCAAGAAGCGGTGTTCAGTTCGCGTGAACTCCAGTTCGGTTTGGGGCAGAAACGGAGCGGTCAGCTTCATCACCCGATCGCGGTGGGTAACGCTGATCGTCGGATCACCGCCGTCGATCGGTTGCACCCATACCAGTTCGGCTGATTGAGTGGGGCGCCAGTGAAAGTTCCTGGGAGCGGGAAGAACTCCACCTACCGGGATCTTCTCCCGCGCCGGGATGGGGTCGAATGAATGAATGAGTTCCCCATCGCGATTCCAGATTTCTATCTGTTGGGCAAATCCGGTGGCAGGCAGTTCGCGGGAGTAGGGTCGCGGGAGGCGGGTAACGAGGAAATATTGTCCGTCAGGAGACGGTAGCACGCGTGAGTAGACTCCCGGCTCTCCAATAGGAACAATGTCGGCTGATTCAGCGTTTACCAGCGCCAGTTGGCAGGTCGTGTAGTAATCGAACAGGTCCGCGTCGGCGTCGGTTTGGAGCAGGTCTCGGTAAGGTCGCAGGACCCTCTGATCCGCAGTGGTTTGAATGACATTGGGCCCGACCGGTAGCCGATCGGTTGGTCTTTCGTCATTTACACTCCGATGGATCAGCCGACAAAGTAGCGTATTGCCGTCTGGAAGCCATTGAATTGGTGTTCCTAAGGTACCGTTGATTTTTGCTTCGTTGATCCGGGTCAGGCGGCGGCCGGCGGTGTTGCCGAGGTAGAGCATGATCTCCTTTTTGGAGAGACGCATGAGGGCGAAATGTTTTCCCGTGGGCGACCAGGTCGGAAGGCTGAGCCGAGCGTTTCGAGGAACGCCAATTTTCATTTCATCGTGCCGCGCGTCCCGCGCATACACGGGTTTAAGGCTCAGGCCAAGACAGACATTTGCACGGTGCGGGCCGTTGTTCTCGCTGCTGATTTCGAGGCCGGCCAACCGCACCACCTTGTGTGAAAGGCTGCCCAGATCTGAATAGCGCTTCACATGATAAATCAGCATGTGATCGCGTTGCGGGTTGAACGTGACGATCGGGGTGGAGGAATTTCGGAGGTATTCGCTGATTTTTTCCGGAGCAGCTTGGAACGGAACAGCTGTGGAGCCCGTTGCTTTGCACGCCAGACAGCAGAATAACACCGTCAGGAGAACCTGCGGTGTGAGCCATCCATTTCGGATATGCGTGTTCAGTGACGGATAATTCATCCGATAGTTCGTGTCCGGCCGACGGTTGATTATGCCCTAGAATCAGCCCAGAGCAAGCGGCGTCAGGCCGGCATTCAACGCTGGATGACCGGCAATTCACAATACGGGAATTTCTGATCCGGAAAACCCTTGCCAAGGCGGCGTCCAAACACTAAATAACCAGCCCTCCGATTCGGAGTCTGCGCGGTTAGCTCAGCGGTAGAGCATCACCTTGACACGGTGGGGGTCACTGGTTCGATCCCAGTACCGCGTACCATTCCTCAAGCGAGGGCCTTTTCGGTTCACTCAGTGTTACACCAGCACATGACGAATTTCGTCCGAATGCTGTCACCGAATTCTCCGCCGCCACCTCAAAAGAGTGTTTTTCATTTTTCATCCTGCGGTTTGCCGCAATATTGATCGCAGCTTGAAACTCATCGTCGCCATCACCGGAGCCAGTGGATCTGTTTACGCCCAACGCTTGCTGGATCGCCTGGATCCGGAGGAGCATGAAATCCACGTGATTTTCAGCAATTATGCCAAGGCAGTGTTGAGTGAAGAATTGCCGGAAGGATTGAAACTCAGGCAGGGGGTTCAACAACATGGTCTGAAGAGCATGAATGTGCCGTTTGCGAGTGGCTCCAATCCCGCGGATGCAATGGTGGTGATCCCATGTTCCATGGGAACCTTGGGCCGAATTGCGCATGGGATCAGCGATAATGTGCTTTTGCGTTCAGCGGATGTGGTACTGAAGGAACGAAGGAAGCTCCTGTTGGTTCCTCGCGAAACGCCGCTGAGTCTGATCCATGTGAAAAACTTTGAACTCCTGTTGTTGGCAGGGGCGACCCTCATTCCGGCGAACCCCTCGTTCTATTCACGTCCCCAGACCATCGAGGAAGTTGCCGATACGGTGGTCGCCCGCGTGCTGGATCATCTTGGTGTATCGAATGATGCGATGCCTCGCTGGCAGGCAGAGGATGAATCTGCCTAAATATTTCGTCGCTGCCGCCGGTCCCTTTTCCTTGAACGTGATGCTGGCAACCCGGCAAAGTCCGCGTTCTGCTGAATGCTCTCTGAACTGAAAAAATGGGGCGACTTCGTAAAGATCTCGCACACTGTCTTTGCGATGCCGTTTGCGCTGGCGTCGATGTTGGTGGCCGCCCGTGCGGATCGGGGCTGGCCAGGCTGGCGACTGTTCGGGCTGATCATTCTCGCCGTGTTCTGCGCCCGCACCTGCGCGATGTCATTCAATCGGATCATGGATCGGAAGTACGATGCGGAGAATCCCCGCACTGCTTCACGACATCTACCGGCTGGCCAGATCTCCTTACGCAGTGCCTGGACGCTGTGTGTGATCTCCGGTCTTGGATTCATCGTCGCCGCCTTTTTGATCAATCCTGTCTGCTTCTATTTCTCGCCGGTTGCGCTCTTTTTTGTCTGCTTCTACTCGGTGACCAAACGTTTCACCAGCTACACCCATGCATGGCTGGGTGTCGCTCTGGCCTTGGCACCGATCGGGGCATGGCTGGCCGTCCAGGGTGGGCTTGGATTTCAGGTGCTACCCGAGCCTTACGGAGCGAGTTCGATCGGGAAGTCGGTTGCCAGGAATGGATTGACCGGGCTGCTGCCACTACTGTTGGCCGGCGGCGTTTTGTTCTGGCTGATCGGCTTTGACATCATCTACGCACTTCAGGATTTCGAATTCGACCGCAAGGCAGGGCTGAAATCATTGGTCGTGGCCTGGGGGCCCCGGAACGCTTTGAAGGCTGCGTTTCTTGCGCACATGGTCATGTGGGGGTTCTTGGCGGCCTTTGGAATCCTGTCGGGGTTCAAACTCGCCTACTACTTCGGGATGGTGGTGATTCTTGCCTGCCTGCTCATGGAGCATTGGCTGGCGCGACGGCGAAAGGGCAACTGGGTGCAGGTGGCGTTTTTTAGGCTGAACGGCCTGATCAGTGTGGCGTTTCTTGCGATCACAGCGATTGAAGTGGTGTTTCCAGATTTCCGAATCGCGGGTTGATGACGGGGAACGTCCGATGATCCGCACAGGCTTAGGGTTTGGTGGGGAATGCTGGATTCTCAAAATGCGTTGGACTAAGCTACCGCCGCCTGCGGCAAAAGAATGATCAGCGTAGAACTGCCATTAAAACGAACGAAGCTTGTGCAAGCCTATCATCGCTGGTTCGCCGACAAGCCTCTTGCAAGTGATTCGTACAAACTCGTTTACCACTACCATTGCAAGCACCTCGGTCCACTGAAGGGGTTCACGCGGGAGAGGAAGTTCACGAAGCTCCTGGATATTTCGATCGACGAAGACAAATTGATGGCCGCATTTGGCAAGACCACCCGCTATGAGGTGCGGCGCGCGGGGAACAGCGATGAACTGCAGTTTGGTCTGGTGTCGAACTGGGAGACCTTTCTTAAATACTACAATGGCTTCGCCGCACTGAAGGAGATGCCGGAGATGGATCCCACGATTCTGCGGAGCTATTGGCCGCATTGTGTGGTCACCGAAGCCTGTTTCGAGGGACAGCCCCTCGTCATGCATACCTACGTCGTCGATCCGGTGGCGAGCCGCATCAATCTGACCTATTCCGCCACGCATTTTCGTGGGGAGGTCGATCGGGAACTGCGCCGCAAACAGGGCCGTGCCAACCGCTGGCTTCACCACCAGGACATGCTGCATTTCAAACGCGAAGGATACGCCTGCTACGACTTTGGCGGGTATGCCTTTGAAACGACTGACAAGTCGTTGCAGGCGGTGAATGAATTCAAAGACAGCTTCGGCGGTGAACTCGTTGAGGAAAGCAACTACACCTCGCGTGCGTTGGGCTGGCTCCGCTGGGTGAAGTCGCTGCGCTGAACCTGGGCCGATCAGATCATCGGCCACAGCTTGGCCAGAATCATCGTCGCGATCAGTCCGACGATTCCCATGATGCTCAGCAGCGGGGTGAAGGTCTGCAATGTCTCCTTCTCGGTAAATCCGCTCATCTTGCAGATCACCCAGAAACCGCTGTCATTAAACCAGGGCAGCATCTTCGATCCGCAACCGATCGCAATTGCCAGGTAGACGGGGTTGAACCCGAGGTTGTCGGTTGCCATTCCCCCGACAATCCCAACCGCGGTGATCATCGCCACCGTCGCTGAACCCTGTGCCACGCGCACCACGGCGGTGATCAGCCAAGCCAGCGGCAGCACTGCGAGCGTCATCCCTCCGGACAATCCCTCCAGACGCGGGCCAATGCCGGTCTGTTGCAAGATGCCGCCAAAGGCGCCGCCGGCGGAAGTGATCAGGATGATCATCCCGGCGTCCTTCAAGGCCGGCGGGAGAGTGGCCATCGTCTCTTTCAATTCCGTCTTCTTCTGATGGATCAGGGTGGCCAAGGCGATCAAGGTGGCAATGGTCAGCGCCACGATCGGATCACCGAGTGTTCTGATGGTGTTGAGCAGGACCGGATCGAGGTGGGGGAACTGCTTTTGTCCGAAGGGCGAACTCAGAACGGTCTGTACGGTTATGAAAATCAGTGGCAGAACGATCGGAGCGAGTGAGGCAAACAATCCGGGAAGTTCGGAAAGAGGTTTTTCAGCCAGTTTCTTCAGTTGCTCAAATTGCCCTTCCTCGGTTTCCCGCAGGGGCAGTTGGAATCGGGTGTCGTGCCAGCGTGCGTAAGCATATCCACTGAGGGTGGCGATGGAACCAATGACGATGCCGGCGATGATCATCTCGCCCATCTGCACGTTGAGTTCTCCGGCCACCAAAAGGGGCCCCGGGGTGGGGGGCACGAGTGAATGGCTGATGCTACCACCCGCGATAACGGACATGATGTACAATCCGTAGTTCTTGCCAGTTCGCAGACAAAGCGTCCGGACCAGTGGAATCATCAGGAAAAAAACCGTGTCGAAGAAGACCGGGATGCCGAGCAGGAACCCGCTCAGCATGAATGCCAACGCGGCCCGCTTCTCACCAACACCGGCGAGGAATGAACGAACGATGCGATCCGCCGCGCCGCTTTCCAACAGGCACTTGCCGATGAGCGCGGCCAGTGCGATTGCCAGTCCCACCTTGGTCGCGATCCCGCCGAACGCGGCCGCTACGCGCCGGCCGATCGTCTGATCCACAATCTTTTGAGCGGCCGGTTCCGACAGTTCTTTCGAGGCCGCATAGTTACGGATGCCTTCCTCGGGTGTAAACGCGGCCACCAGCAATGCCGCCAGTGTCAGCGCCAGAAATGGGTGCATTTTGAGAACCAAGATGCCGCCCAAGACAGCGGCAATTCCGATCGAAAGCAGAATTAGGGGATCCATAGGAAGGCCGCAGAGTGCCGCTTCGGGGCCAATCGATCAAGGGTTCAGAGCGGGGATGTTCGTTTGGGAACACAATTCAACGGGCGAAGAAAACTCGCCATCTGGAGATTGTCACCGGGCGCGGTCCGGGTACTATGCCGCGCACCTCGTTCTGAGTATTGACTGAAAATGACAAACGTACGTTCCATTCTCAACCTCGTCCCCATCCTTATCCTGAGCGCGTTGATCGCTCTAGACCCTGCCATGGCGATTGGCGCCAAGGCCAAGGATAAGAAAAAAAGCAAATCGAAGATCGAAGGCAAAGTTGCCCCCTCCGGGAAGCCCGCCCCGAAGTTCGTCAGCAAGGGTGGGACCTCAAATCGGCAAAAGGTCAAGGACGGGAAGAATGTGAAGACTGGCAAGGCTGCGCCGTTCAAGGATCCGGAACTTGAGCAATACGCGGTCTTTGAGAAGACCGCGCCGTATCCGACGCTGACCAAGCCGGTCGATACCCGCCTGCCGCTGAAGCTGACAAAGGGAGCCCATATCTGTTTTGTAGGCAACACTCTGTTCGATCGCGATGCCCAGTTCGGTTACTTTGAGACCTTTATCCAGCAGGCGCATCCGGGTCTGGAACTGCGGATACGAAATATCTCCTGGTCAGCTGATGAAGTGGATCTGCAACCGCGACCGGACAACTTCGGTTCGATGGAGCAACATCTCACGGTTCAAAAAGCCGACGTGATCTTTGCCGCCTTCGGTTACAACGAATCCTTCGCCGGCCCCGCGGGGATCACAGAATTTAAGGACCGCGTCAGCAAGCGCGTGACCGCAATGAAAGCCAGTGCCTTTAATGGCAGGACCGGCCCACGCATTGTCCTCGTTTCCCCCATCGCCAACGAAAATGTGAAGGGGGTGAATGCAGCCGACATGAACAATGCGAACATCGCCGCGTATACCAAGGCGATGTCCCAGGTGGCCAGGAAACTGAAGGTTGGTTTCGTGAATGTATTTGCCGCCACCCGTCGGGTGATGGCGGATTCGAAGACGGATATTACCTTCAATGGCGCACACATGGATGCCGAGGGATATCGCGTCTTCGGGGAAACCCTGTTCCAGGGAGCGTTTGGAACGAAGCTGCCGAAGTTGGATGAGCGCATTCGTCAGACGATCGTGGACAAGGGACGTCAGTGGTTTTACCGCTACCGTCCGCTCAACACGTTTTATTACACCGGTGGCCGCAACAAGAGCTACGGCTACCTGGATTTCCTGCCCGCCATGCGCAATTTCGACATGATGGTCGACAACCGCGAACGGCGTGCCTGGGATCTTGCGCTCGGTAAACCGGTTTCCGAAGACATCGATGATTCGAACGTGCCGCCGCTTCCAGCCACGGCGGAAAGTCGCGGCGCGAACGAATGGCTTTCACCCGCCGACGAACTCAAGGCCTTCACCGTCGATCCGCGCTTCGACGTGAATCTGTTCGCTTCAGAAGAAGAGTTCCCTGACATCGCCTGTCCGGTACAGATCCGTTGGGATTCAAGAGGTCGAATGTGGGTGGCCTGTTCGACCACCTATCCGCACGTGTATCCCGGCAACGAACCCAACGACAAGATCGTGATTCTCGAAGATACCGACGGCGATGGCCGGGCGGACAAGAGTTCGATCTTCGCGGACGATGTGCACATCCCGCTGAGCTTCGAATTTGGAAATGGTGGGATCTACGTTTCAGAGGAGCCGCACATCTCCTTCCTCAAGGATACGGACGGCGATGGCAAAGCGGACTTCCGCCGCAAGATTTACACCGGTTTTGGAACCGAGGATTCCCATCATGCACTCCACGACTTCGTGTGGACACCGGATGGAGATCTGCTGTTCCGCGAATCCATTTTTCACAACAGCCAGGTGGAAACCCCCTACGGTCCGATTCGCGCGAAGAACAGTGCCTGGTTTCGCTACCGTCCCGCCACTCACCGGCTGGTCACGTTCGGAGCCTACCCAAACACAAATCCTTGGGGTGTGACCTTTGACGACTGGGGAAATCACGTGGCCAGTCATCCGATCTTCGCGTCCGCCTTTCACGCAACGAATCCCGCCTATCCCAAACAGCATCCGAAGGCAACGGGCATCCCGGCGTATTCGGGAACTGCGGGTCATGAATTTGTGGATTTTTCCAGCTGGCCCGCCGAGATGCAGGGCGGATTTGTGAAGGCCCGCTACAAGCCTAACAACCGCGTGGAGATCCACAAATGGGTGCAGCACGATGATCATTTCGCCGAGGAGTATGTGTCCGATCTGATCTTCTCGAAGAACCTGAGCTTCATTCCAGTCGATCTGCGCTTCGGTCCGCGCGGCGCGATGTATGTCTGCGATTGGTACAACCCGATCAAAGGTCATGCCCAGTATTCGCTGCGCGACGTGCGTCGTGATCGCAAGTCCGGCCGCATCTGGCGAATCTTTCCCAAAGGGGCAAAATTGCAGGATCCGCCGAAGTTTGAGGGTGCCACCACTGCCGCGCTGGTCGGGCAGCTCAAGCGCCCTGAATACCGCTATCGCTACTGGGCCAAACGGGAACTTCGCGAACGCGACCCCAAGTCAGTGAAGTCCTCCATCGACAAGCTGGTCGCCGAATTGAAGCCATCGGATCCGCGCTTCCGACACCATCAGGTGGAAGCCATCTGGGGCTACCGCAACGTGGGCGCGACCAATCCCAAGCTACTTCTCGAAGTGCTCAACTGTGAAGATCACCTCGCTCGTGCCGCTGCCACCCGCCAGTTGCGCTATTGGCACCCACTGCTCAAAAACCCCATCGCGGAACTGAAAAAACGGGCGAATGACACGAACGGTCTGGTGCGTCTCGAAGCCGCGATTGCCGCGAGTTACATCGGTACTATGGACGCCTTGGACGCGGCGTTGGACGTCACCAAGCATCCGTCTGAGAGTCATCTGAAATACGCGGTGGCGACGACGCTAGGCGCGGAAAGTTTGGCGCGTCATTGGCGCGGCAATGATGCCTATCTCGCCGATCATCCGGAGATCGAAAAATTTATGAAGACCTTCACGCGGCAGCGTAAACGCAAAGCAGGATCCACTCATCGGAACGCCCAGGAGGCGTCGTTCGACAGCCAACGCGGTCTCAAGAAAGTGACCGTTTCGTGTGTCCCCGAACGGATGTTGTTCACGGTGACAAAATTCGAAGTGAAAGCCGGACAGCCTGTGAAACTGGTATTCGAAAACCCGGACGTCACGCAACACAATCTCGTGATCGTGAAACCCGGTGCGGCGATGCAGATCGGCATGGCCGGCAATATGATGGCCGCGCAGACCGATGGCGTGGCGAAACACTTCATTCCTGATTCGGACAAGATCCTGCACCACACGAAGCTGCTAAAGCAGGACACCTCTGAGGTGCTGCGCTTCAAGGCACCCAGCGAACCGGGAAGCTATCCGTTCTTGTGCACCTATCCTGGGCACTGGGTGATCATGCAAGGCGTCATGATCGTGAAGTGACTGTTTTCCCGATCGGTCCGATTGAAATGAGCACCCGCAATAAATGGCTCAGCCCTGCCGCGCTACTGGCATTTGCGATCGCGTGCCCAGCCCCGGGGGCCACCCGTGACCGTAACTGGCCCGCGTGGCGCGGGCCCAACGCGGACGGCGTAGCGCATCACGCGAACCCGCCCACCAAATGGAGCGAGAGCAAAAACGTGCGCTGGAAGTTCGCCCTTCCCGGCAAGGGCCACTCCACGCCGATCATCTGGGATTCGCGCGTGTTCATCACCGTGGCAGTTCCGTTTGGGGAAAAGAAACCGGAGGTGTACAGCAAAGCCGAGGGGGCGCATGACAACTTCCCCGTGTCGCAGAATCACAAGTTTGTGGTGGTGGCAATCGATCGCGTGACTGGCAAGCAGCTTTGGGAACGCGAGGTGAAACGTGAGCTGCCCCACGAAGGCGGACACTACACCGGCAGTCTGGCTTCGAATTCGCCTCTTACGGACGGTAAACATGTCTACGCCCATTTCGGATCGCGCGGCCTGCACTGCCTGACCTTGGAAGGTGAAATCGTCTGGAGTAAGTATTTCGGACGCATGGATACCCGGCATGCGCACGGGGAGGGGAGTTCACCCGCGCTGCATGGAAATACCTTGGTGGTCAATTGGGATCATTCCGGATTTTCGTTCGTGGTCGCGCTGGATAAACGTGATGGCCGGGAACTGTGGAAGGCAGACCGGGACGAAATGACGTCATGGTCGACTCCGCTGATTGTTTCGCACAAAGGACGTCAGCAGGTGATCGTGAGCGCGACCGGCGCGGTTCGTGCCTACGATCTGGAGACCGGCGAGGTAGTCTGGAAATGCACCGGACTTTCCCGGAATGTCGTGGCGTCTCCCGTGGCTGGTGATGGGATGGTCTTCGTGTCGAACAGCTATGATTGGCAGGCGATGATGGGGATCGTATTGGATGGCGCAAAAGGAGATATCACCGAGACGAAGAATGTGGCTTGGAAGATCAGCCGACTGACACCTTATGTGCCGTCACCGCTGCTCCACGATGGGACGCTCTATTTCCTGAGGCACAACCACAACATCCTCTCCTGTCTCGATCCGCAGACGGGGAAAGATCGAGAAGGACCGTTTCGCCTTCCCGGATTGCGCGAGATATTTGCTTCGCCCGTGGCGGCAAAAGATCGGGTTTACATTCCTGATCGGAGTGGAGTGACCCTGGTGTTCAGCCACGGAAAAGATCCGCAACCGATCGCGCTGAATAAACTGGATGACAAGTTCAGCGCCTCTCCGGCCATCGTCGGCAATGAACTGTTTCTACGCGGCGAAAAGTTCCTCTACTGCCTGGCTGAGGAACAGCAGAACGCCGAGTAGCCCAATGAGAGAAGCTTCAGCCCGCGCTTGAAGCTTGGAATCCAACCGCTCCCTCTGCTAATCCCTCCGCGTGCCAACACCGGCAAAAAGTGTATTGCTACTGATCCCCGCCTACAACGAGGCGGAGAGGATCGAGCCGACCTTGCGGGAGTATGCGACTTACTTCCGCAAGAACTACGACGGGAAATTTGAGATTCTGGTGGTTCTCAACGGCTGCACCGACAACACCTTGGAGATCGTAAACCGGGTGCATAAAGATTTTTCGGAAGTGTCCGCTGACGACATTCGCATGCCGATCGGTAAGGGCGGCGCGCTGATCGAGGGATTGCGACTGGCCCCCAAGGCGGACTGGATCGGTTATGTGGATGCGGATGGAGCCAC
>JBLFYM010000167.1:0-12689 GCA_047608975.1 Limisphaerales bacterium
GCCTCCAGATCCGGTGCCGCGGCGCGAAGACCATCGACCAGAGACTGCCGCTGTTCGTCACGGGAAACGCCGACTCGATGATCCCCCACCTGCGAGATCAGTGTCTTCGTTCCCAAACGCCTGGCGGCGTCAATCGATCCGCTCAACCCGCTGAGGTAATCATCTCGCATCGCGGGATCAACCAGACTGATGAACTTTGTGCAACAGGCGGAGATCTTCAGATCGTTCGCGGCTTGGGCGGCCTGTAACGCATCGAGATCCTTGTCCCACCAGCCCCAGAACTCGATCGCCGAAATCCCGGCCTGGCGAACCGCTTCACCGGCTTCAGCAAAAGATTTTGCTTCAAATACGGCATCGATACAAACGGAGGGTTTCAGAGTTGAACTCATAATACGGATGCCAAAACGTTAGATCGCAGCAAACTATTTGGCGGCGACGTCGAGCACGGAAAAGTCCGCGAAACTCGCGTAGATTACGAAGACGGTAACGAGCAACACCAAACCGGCCGTTCGGGCGTGTCGCCACGGAGTCATGTCCACCGCACCCACATCTTCCTGCACAAACTCGGTCTCTCGTGGTGACAGCTCACCCACCACCAGCATCAGGATCACGAGCCAGCTGAAGACCAGACCGAGAAATTGAAAATCGTGCATCGAGGCGACGACCTTGTCGAAAGGCGGCACGAAATATCCGGTTGCGATGATCGCGAACCCGGCGAGCAACGCGGTCTTGGCCGCTTTCGCCGGAACCCGACGGCTCACCATCCCGACAAAGACGACGGCGAAAATCGGAATGAAATACATGCCGTTCATCTTTTGGAGATATCCGAAAATACTCGTCGTCTGTGCCAGCAACGGCGCGATAATCATCGCCGCCACGGCAACGATCCATCCGAAAATCTTACCCGAACGCACCACCGCGGCTTCGTCGGCTTCCGGATTGAACACCGTTTTGTAGAGCCCCAAACTGAAGAGCGTGCACGAACTGTTCAGGGCTGAGTTGAAGCTCGACAGAATGGCCCCGATCATCACCGCGGCAAAGAAACCCGTCAGCGGCGCCGGCAACACCTTGTTCACCAGCAAGCCGTAAGCATCGTCGGCCTTGATGTTGTCGCCGGCGAACATCGTGTAGGCGATCATGCCGGGGATCACCAGATAGAGCGGCCCGAGAAGTTTGAAGGCACCCGTCAGCAACACCCCTTTCTGCCCTTCTGCCAAACTGCTGGCACCAAACGTTCGCTGAATGATCTGCTGATTCGTCGTCCAGTAGAAGAGATTGAGCAGAAAGATTCCGGAGAAGATCGTTCCGAAGGGAACCGAAGAACTCGTGCCGCCGATGGAATTGAACCGGCCACGCTGCTGTTCCATCACCATGTCCGCACCGGCTGAAATGCCACCATCACCACCCAGCTGCGACAGGGCGAAGCCCGTGATCATGAAGCCACCCACAAACAGCCCGATCCCGTTCAGGGTATCGGAAACCGCCACCGTCCGCAGTCCGCCAAACAGCGCATAGATCGAACCGATGATTCCCACCAGCCAGACGATGAGCCACAACGCGGTGGTGCGCGGTGCCATTCCGAGCGAATCGGGCAGACTTCCCAACATCGCTGGCACATCGAGAATGCCCATCATTCCCGTGGCACCGGTGTACAGGATGATCGGCAAAAGAATGCCGACGTACGCGAGCAGAAAGATCAGGTTGGTGATGATCGACGTCTGCCGGTCGAAACGGATATTCAGATACTGCGGCACCGTCGCAACTCCACTCTTCAAAAATCGGGGCAGGAAAAACCACGCCATGAAAACCAGCGCCACCACGGCAACAACCTCCCAGACCATCACACAAAGCCCGTCCGTGAAGGCCGCCCCGTTCAACCCCACCATCTGTTCCGTGGAGAGATTGGTGAGCAGCAGGGAACCGGCGATCAGGGGAAAGGAAAGTGATCGCCCGGCCAGGAAGTATCCCTTGCTGCTGCCGTGATCGTCTTGTCGGGTGAAGTACCAAGTCAGGCCCGCAACGAGCCCGGTAAAAAAGAGAAAGGATAACAGTGTAAGTAACATTGGATGGGTTCTTTTAGAATTCTCAGCCCTTCCGGGCAAGCCCGGTGTATGTCCCCGCCCAACCGTAACAGCAAGCGTGAGCGAGCAGATCCCCCCGCCAGCCGCAGAACCGCTTTACTCCTTAACGCGGGAACCGGTGATCTCGGTATCCCCGGAGAGACCACCAATATCGAAGGTCATCTTTCCATCCAGATCCTCACCAGCCACGGTCAGGCGATAGGTCACGGTCCAAGTGAAACTCTCAGCGACGAAGGAAAGCACGTTTCCCTTCAGTCTGACCTTCTCCACTTCATATTCCCGATTGTCCGAAGCTGCGGTGTAGGCGCCCTTCAACTCTCCGTTCTCCATTCGCAGACGGATGTAGGGATGGTGGGTATTTCCATCCGGATCATCGACCGCGAGTCTCCAGTTTCCAACCATGCTCTGGGGCGCGGGCGGCTGTTCCCGGTTCAAGGACCAGAACACCGCATTCGCCAACAGGTCCCTCACCCAAGGAAGCGCCATGTCTTCGACGCCACCCAGCGAGGTGTAGAAGATGCGCTGTGAACCAAGTGTGCGAGTCCAGGCAATCGGCTCCGATCCCCTCACTTTTTTGATCACGCCATCCACAAGAACGGCAGTGTTTTTGGTGTCGAGAATGCTGGTTCGGTAGAGATGCGACGGAACCGTGGCCACCTTCGGAAGCACGACGTTTTTCAGAATCGGATGAGCCTTCTGAGCAGAGTTAATCTCGGCCACGCATTGCCCGTCGGATTCCCGATAGTGCCCCGTGTAATCCGCTCCCAGCACGTCCTGATCAAAATCCTGCCATTCAACATGGCCCTCCGGAGGTTGATATCCCTTGCCTTTCGCCCGGGAGGCAAACGGATGGCTCGCCGTCCGGATTCCCATCACCGGTTTGCCAGATTTGATCCAGGCACGGATCGCCGCCATATCAGCCGGCAGCGGATACCGCCGACGCACACTGATGAACAACAGATCCGCATCCTTCAACGCCGCCTGTAATCCCGGAAATAGGTGACAGTCTTCCGAGGCGCGATCATCGCCTTTGGCATGCACAAAAACTGAGTCGATACCCAGCCCACGCAAATGATCAGCAAACACAGGCAAGGTGTCGCGAGTGCCGTATTCGTACTCACCCTCAAGGAAAAGCACGCGCGGTTTGTCAGCACCTTGGGCACCGTGGATCACGAATATCAAAAGACAGATAAGGACGAGATTTTTCATAAGCAGATGCGGCCGAAGATAGCCACGAGCGTGATGAATGCAATTATTCCAGTTCATCGGAATCTTATTTGGGCGCAATTGCAGATGCCCACTGCGAGCCAGTTACCTGTCGGAGTTCACGCTTTGCGGGCGGGCGCGAACTTGTTCGAGCCCTTCAGGCCCGACACGCACAAAGCGTAAACTCCAGCCGCGGTCGTAATAGCAGCGAACAAAATCAAGAAACCAGCCAGGCCAGAATCGCCTTCTGCGTATGCAACCGGTTCTCGGCCTGATCGAAGATCGTCTTGGCATGCGCTTCCATCGTGTCCGCCGCAATCTCCTTCCCGCGATACGCGGGGAGACAGTGCATGACCAAAGCATCGGGATTGGCCTTCTCCAGCAGCGCATTATTGATCTGGTAGTCGTGGAGGGCAGAAATGCGATCGGCGGCTTCCTCCTCCTTGCCCATGGAAACGAGAGTATCCGTGTACAGCACATCGGCACCTTCAGCGGCCGCATTTAGATCAGCCGTGATCAGGACGCTGCCGCCACTCGCAAATGTCCCGGACATCCCCAGGGTGGAAATGCTGCTGACGGTCTCCGCCCCCGCCCGATGCAAAACCTCGCTGGCAGGCTGGAACTCTTTCGGTGCTGCGATGCGCAGTTCGAAGCCCAGCTTGGCAGCGGCAAAGATCCACGAAACCGGCACGTTGCAGGCACCATCTCCCACAAAGGTCACGACCTTGTTCCGATAATCGCCCAGCTTTTCCTGAATGGTGAAGAGATCGGTAAGGATCTGGCAGGGATGCTCCTCATCCGTCAACGCGTTGATCGTCGGAATTCCGGAATACTCCGCGAACTTCTCGACGTCACTCTGCGCGAAGGTCCGGAAAACTGCGCCGTGCACCATGCGCCCCATCACCCGCGCGGTATCCTCAATCGGCTCACCCCGCCCCATCTGAATGTCCTTATTGCTAAGAAACATAACCCAACCGCCGAGTTCACGGATACCAGTCTCGAATGACACGCGGGTGCGAGTGGATGACTTTGAAAAGATCATCGCCCAGGTCTGGCCGTCCAACGGCAGCCTCTGATGCTTGCCCCGTTGGGCCTTCATTTCTGCGGCGGACGCCAGGATCGATTGCAGGTCTTCGGTGGCGGTCTGTTCAATACTTAACAAGTGCTTCATACGTGCTGCCTAAAAAAATCAACCGCCAACCTGAGCCAGCGGGGAAAGGACATTTTATACGGACTTCAATTTCGGTGTCTCTACCTTTTTCCCGCCAACTCCTCGATGACGCCTGTAAAAATCGAGATACTTTCCTCGGCATCAGCCCGGGTGAGATTCAGGGCCGGAAGAAATCGGACGACATTCGTTCCCGCCGGAATCAGGACGAGCCCGGCTTCGTGAAGGCGATTCACCATCTGGATGGAGGTCGGCGTATCTGACTTGCGGAAAGATGGAATGTCATTCTGCAACTCGATGCCAATCATCAGTCCCACACCCCTCACAACCGAAATGACATCGGGATGCGCGTCCGCCAATTTCTGAAGTGCATCCTTCAGGTATCCGCCCATGGCCACCGCGTTCTCGGCAAGATTGTCGCGTTCTACAATCTCGACAATTTTCGACGCCACCGAACAGGCCAATGGCGTGCCGCCAAAGGTCGTTCCATGACTCCCCGGTCCCAGCTGATCCGCATGTTTCTTCGCGATCCAAATGGCGCCGATCGGAAAGCCACCGCCCAACGATTTCGCCATCGAGATCGCATCTGGCAAAAACGTCTGGGCGTCTTCCGGAGACAGGAGTGTTTGAAAGCTTTGAAATTTCCCGGTCCGGAAGAAACCACATTGCACGCCATCGATCAGCAGCAGGAGATTCTTTTCATCGCACAGTTTCCGAAGACCAAGCAGGTATTCCGGAGTCGCCGGATTGATTCCGCCTTCCCCCTGCACACCTTCGATCAGAACCGCGGTCGTCGCGGGAGAGATTGACTTCTCCACGGCTTCCAGATCGTTGAACGGCACGTGCACAAACCCCTCGACTGAGGGACCAAATCCGACCTTCACCTTTTTCTGACCGGTCGCGGCGATGCCGGCCATCGTCCGACCATGGAACGAATTCAGCGCCGTGATGATCTCGAACCGACCTTCGTCATGACCGAATCGGCGGGCGAGTTTGTAGAGTCCCTCGTTCGCTTCCGCGCCGCTGTTGCAAAAGAACATTTTGCCGGGCGCAATCAGTTCGACCAACTGTTCTGCCAGCCGGGCCTGCGCTTCGGTGTAGTAGAGATTGGAGACATGCACGAGTTTGCGCGCCTGTTCCGAAATCGCGTCGGCAATCTCCGGATGCGCGTGCCCCAGCGAACAGACCGCAATGCCGCAACCCATATCCAGATAGCGGCGTCCCTCGAAATCCCAAAGCTGACTGCCAGAGCCCTTGTCAAAACCCAGTTCGAACCGCCCGTAGGTCGGCACGACGTATTGTTCGTATTTCGATTTCAGTTCGTTCATTGCATTCTCCAATTCAAAATTCGCTCAACCGTCACAGGACGATCTCTGTGCCCACGCCTTTGTCCGTGAAGATCTCCAACAGCACCGAGTGCGTGAGCCGACCATCGACAAAGGATACTTTGTCCACGCCTGTCTTGATTGCCTGGACCGCACTATCGACCTTGGGAATCATTCCCTCGGCAATGATCCCCCGTTGTTTCAGATCTGCCACCTGGGTGGTCTGCAAATGAGGAATAACAGTTCCCGGATCTTCCGGGTTTTCCATCAGGCCGGGCACGTCGCTCATGAACACCAGGCGTCGGGCATTCAGCGCCGTGGCCACATGGGCGGCTGCGACGTCGGCGTTGCAGTTGTAGATCTGTCCATCGTCGCCGCGCGCGGTGGGACTGATCACCGGTGTCACGCCCCGATCAAGGCATTCGAGCAACGGCTCGGTGTTCACCCCGACGACTTCGCCGACAAAACCAAGGTCGACCGGATTCCCTTCCGCATCAGCCATCTGCAATTTCTTGCACGTGAAAATCTCCGTGCCGGCGAAGCCCTTCGCGCGTCCGCCCAATGAATTGATCATCTGCACGATGTCGGGATTGAGCTGTCGGGAGAGAACTTCGTCCACCAGCTTGACCGATTCAGCATCGGTCACCCGCATCCCCTGTTCGAAACGCGCCTCCAGACCGGCATTTTTCATCGCCCGCGAAATCGCCTTGCCACCGCCATGAACCACGACGGGCCGAATCTGCACGGCTTCGAGGAAAACCACGTCCCGGGCAACACTGGTCCGCACCTGTTCATCCGGCGAATCCATGAAGCTGCCACCGTACTTCACCACAAAGGTCGCTTCCCTGAATTTCTGAATGTAAGGCAACGCTTCCAACAGGCTTGCTGCTTTTGAAATAAGGTTTTCCATAGTCGTGATTGATTTGCCGAACGTCACCCACCGAGCGCCGCCGGATCTGAGACGTCGCCCTTGTTAAAGTCCACGTATTCCTCGGTGAGGTCCGCAGCATAGATGAATCGGTTGCCTTTCCCGAGATTCAGATGGATGTGCAGATCGAATTCGTCCGGTTCAACAACCTTGCACAAGGTGGCGAACGAAGTCTTCGTCGGCTGCCCTTTCTTCAGGCTCCAAATAATCTTCTTCGCCCCCGGCGCGCTGTAGCCGATATCCACTTTCTCTTCGACCACCTTCGCCTCGGAGTAGCCGAGTGCATCGATGATTCTGCCCCAATTCGGATCACCACCGTGCCAGCTGGTTTTCACCAAGGCACTGTTGGCGACTGACCGGGCCGCAAGATCGGCTTCCTTGATGGATCGCGCACCGGTCACGTTCACCTTCACCACCCGATGAACCCCTTCTCCATCCCGAACCATCATCTTGGAGAGTTCGAGCGAGACGAATCGCAGCGCGGAGAGAAACTTGAGGTAGTCCGGGTTCATTTTGAATCCGGTCGCAGCGATCCGCTTGTTTCCGGCCAGACCATTTGCCAAAACAACCACCGTGTCGTTCGTGCTCATGTCGCCATCAATGGTGACGCAATTGAAACTACCGGCGACGGCCTCCCGCAACGCCGCCTGCAACGCCTTCGGGGCAATCGCGGCATCGGTCGTGATATATCCCAGCATCGTCGCATGTAACGGCATGGACGCCGGCCGCGCACCGGTCGGACTCATGCCCGGCTGGATCATGCCGGCACCCTTCGCGATTCCGCCGATCCTGACCTTCTTCCCGCCCAGTTTGATTTCGATGGCAATCTGCTTGGGCTTGGTGTCGCTCGTCATGATCGCTTCAGCAGCGTGATCGGCACCACTGTCGCCGGCATCAAGCGCCTCAAATGCCTGGGCAATGCCCTTTCGAATATTCGCCATCGGCAACAGCAGACCAATTCTGCCGGTAGATCCCACCAGCACCCGCCCGGCGGACAGTCCCAGATGTTTGCCGGCGAGGGTCGCCATCTCCTTCGCATCCTTCATCCCCTGTTTCCCCGTGCAGGCATTGGCATTGCCGGAGTTCACGACCACCGCCTGGGCGATCCCATCTGCCACATGATTCACGCAGACCTTTACGGGAGCGGCACAGATCTGGTTGGTGGTGAACATTCCCGCAACTGCCGCCGGAACCTGGGAAACGATCAACGCCAGATCGCGCTTCTGTCCCTTGTTCGACCCCTTGCCGGTGCCGATTTTCTTCACATCACAAAAGATTCCACTCGCTAAAAAGCCTTTGGGGGCATTTATCGAACCGGCAATGGTATTGAATGGCGTTTTCATTTCGCTGACACAGGAAAAGTTTTGGAGAAAAGGGGAAGGAGCACCAAAACCTTAACGGCTGGTGCGGCGCAAACGGCTGTTTGTAGAAACAGTCACGGGCAAAAAGAAACAGGAACATCGATCTCCGTCAACAGGAAATCGCGGAAAGAAATCGTCCCCGAGTTCCCGTCCGCAACCGCGGCGGCTCCCGCCCTGACTCACCAATCAGAGCCGCCGTTCCCACGATTCGCTTACCGCTTGACTGCCCCGCGCCATCGCTTATTACCGGGCGACCCATATTCTATGCAAACACCTGAAACCCCTCCTGCAACTCGTCGTCGTTTTCTCAAATCCACCGGTTCCGTCGCTGCCGGCGGAGCCTTGGCATCCCAGCTTGCATTCCCTTCGGTGACGTTCGGAAAACCGAACGACAGGCTCCTGAAGGTCGGCCTGATTGGCTGCGGTGGCCGCGGAACCGGGGCGGCCTCGCAAGCGCTGAAGGCAGACAGCAACATCGAACTCACTGCCATGGCCGACGTGTTTCCTGAGCAACTCGAAAAGAGTCTCAAGGTCGTCTCAAAGAACGTTGAGGAGGTAAAAATCAACGTGAAGAAGAGTCACCGTTTTATCGGACTCGACGCCCACGAAAAGGTTTTGGACAGCGGCGTTGATGTCGTGATCCTAACGACCCCTCCCGGATTTCGCCCCGCGCATCTCGTCAAGTCAGTCGCCGCTGGCAAACACATCTTCACCGAGAAACCCATGGCTACGGATGTGCCCGGCGTGAACCTGGTGAAGCAGGCCGTCGCAGAAGCCAAGCAGAAGAATCTCGCCATGGTGGCCGGCTTTTGCTGGCGCTATGAGAATCAACGGAAGGCACTGTTTGAACGCATTCACGCCGGTGAAATCGGCGAAGTTCGTTCTTCGTACGGGACTTACCTGACCGGACCGGTGAAACCCATGCCCCCAGAGGATACCCGCCCCGAAGGCATGAGCGACTTGGAGTGGATGGTGAAAAATTGGTATAACTTCAACTGGCTCTCCGGCGACGGCCTCGTCGAACAGGCGATCCATACGGTCGACTGGGTTGGCTGGCTCATGCGTGACGCCCCACCGGAATACGCCACTGCCGTCGGTGGCCGACAGATCCCCGCGCACGGAGGTAACATTTACGACCACATCGAAGTCAACTACGTGTGGGACAGCAGTGTCCGCGGCGCCGTTTCTCAGCGGCAGATCAGCGGGTGCCACAATGAAAACTATTTCTACGTGCAAGGTACCGAAGGGGAGGGATATATCACGGGCCAAGGGGTGTTCATCACCGGGAAGAATCCTTGGCGTTACCGGGGACCGAAGAACAACATGTATCAGACCGAACACGATGAGATGTTTGCCTCGATCCGGGAAGGCAAGGTGATCAACAACGGCGATCGCATGATCAACAGCACACTCATGGGCATCATGGGTCGAACGGCCGCCTACACCGGCAAGAAAATCACCTGGGAGATGATCTCCAATTCCAAACTTCAGATGGCTCCCCAGGATCTGATGACATGGGATGACGTAGTGAAGCCCGAGCCGCTGGCGCTTCCGGGTCGAACCAAGTTCGTCTGATCCACAATTCTGCGCTGCCTCATAGATTCGGCTGCCCTCCGAATCTATGAGCGGTCGCAATTCTTCACCCCTTCATCGCGTTCCAGCTCGCGAAGGAGGCGTTTCAACAACCGCCGCGCTTCCCGATCCACGTAGTGGAACACCCGCTGAATGCTATCCTGATAACGATAGTCCGAGTGCCCTTCCACCTTCTGCAATCGAACATCAAGCCCGTCTGACAAGCGGTAGAATTCACGGTAAACATCACCGTTGTTGAGCGGCCGACCCGCCTCTGAAACAAAATCGTTTGCCTCCAGGCGTTCGCGACGCGACGCCAAACCAACTGCACACTGCGAGTCGGTAAAAACTTCAATTGACTCACCCGGCTCACACTCACTCAACGCCCAGTTCAGAGTCTGTATCTCGAGACGGGTGGATGAGGTCGAGCTGAACGTTTTGGTCCGGACCTGTCCGGCCACGGTCGCTGATTCAATCCGCTCCACTTCGGTTTCCAGAAAGGTGGCGTCGGTCCGAAGGAAGGCTCCAATTCCAATCCGACGCTGCGGATGGGCGCTCCCATCCGTGAATAAAATCTTTCGGTTCATCCCACTCAGCAAACGCCCCTCAGAACCCAATGCGTCATCACACCATTACCTCAGCCAAAGTAACCTCACGTTGTTCGGTGAGCGAACGCTTACCCGCTTCCAGCGCCGCGATGACCTCGACCTCTTCATCAATCGGAACGCTCGCCTTGCCGGTCTTCGCGTACCTCAGGAAATCCTGCAGCAGATACCAGTAGAGATTCTGAAGATTGGGTTTCACCGTCTGCCAACTCTGCTTGCCAAACACGCTGATCTGATAGCCCGAACGCATCCAGTCACGAGCCCCGACCATCAGGACCACGTCGCGATGGTCTTCAAACCGAATCCGCACGACGTTCATGCCCGGCTGCCCCACGTTCACGGCCGAAATCGCTCCCCGCCCCAGAACGGCGTAGGCCATCGAAAGAGCATGAATGCCGTAGTAGATCAGGTCGTTGCCGCAGATGACCTGCGACAGATGCACCGGCCCGATCTTGGGCAACTCATCGCGCAGCTTGATGATGTCCGGCACAAATCTCAATGAACTGGCCGACATAAACGGGGTGCCCGTCTGCTTGGCAATTGCCGCCACCGCCTGCGCCTTCTTCGCGGTCATTGCAAGCGGCTTGTCGCAAAATGTCGGAATGCCTTTCTTCAGCGGATACGCGGCGTATTTCGACTGCGCGCCACTGCCATCATCGACGATTAACACGAGGTCGACGCCAGTCGCACAATCTTCCGGCGAGTCGGCGACCGTGGGAATGTCACAGGCCTTGGCCAGACGCTGCGCCCAGAGCCGGTTCTTGTCCCAGACCTTCACAACCTTCGCCCCCTCCAATCGTTTCTTCGCCCGCACGAACGGTTTCCACTCGTGCTCACGAACCACTGATTCGTTGTAACCGTTGAAGGTCGAAGCGAACGCAGTCCCATGATTGGACCCATACCGGATGGGCTCGTCCTGGTATTGATACGTGGCTGCGGATATAAGGCCGATGCGGAGCATTCGCAAAGTGTATGCCATCCGCGCCGCGGCTCAAGCCCTGCCTTGACCACCGTCACCTCTTGCTATCGTAGGTCTCAACCCAGCTCGGTCGTGAACCCACGTCATACCGCGTAACTTTCGAAAGAACCCCTGTTCGTTGATCGATACGATACACACCCAGACGCGAATCCACCTGACCGGCCACGTAGACGAATCGCCCCGTCTCATCGATCGTGAAAGATCGGGGATGACGTTCGCAGGCAGTGTGAGCAATCAGCTTCAGTCGGCCGTCTTTGGCATCCACCCGAAAGCCCACAATGCTGTCACGTCCCGTGGGTGCTTTGCGGTGCGTGATGTCTCGATTGGATACGTAGAGATACTTCACGTCCGGAGTCAGATGAAGATCCGCCGTGGTGATGATTCCTGAAAAGTCACCGGGCTGCGTGACGATATCCTGGACCGGCTGCAGCAGGCCGCGCTTCGCATTCCATTTCCAGACGCCGACGCCCGGCGCTTCCCGCTCGTTGGTCGTGTACACCGTTTCTCCATTCGGATGAAACGTCAGATGCCGCGGCTGCTGGGCATGTCCTTGAATCTGCGGCCCGCGGGCGAAAGGCGGATCGGACGGAACAATTTTACCCGTCCCCGGATCAAATCGATTTATGAACACCTTGTTCGGCCCCGTTGCAGGAACCAGCAACCACCGGTTGTTCGGCGAGAAAATCGAACTGTGCGACTTCGGTTCCAAGCTCAATTCCTGAACGGTCTTCCCGCGATAGACCCCTTCCTCGAGCTTCCAGATCGTGACCTTACCCGGACCGTAGTGACTGCCCGCGATGAAATCCCCGCCTGCATCCACATCCAAATAACCGGCACTCAAATTGACCGGAGCCTGGTGTATGATCTCAAGCTTCCCGGCCGCCAGAAATCGCAGCGTCGTCATCGCTGGCTGCCGGTTCACGGCCGTCATGACATAGAGAAATTTCCCGTCCGGTGAACGTGCAAACCCCGCCGCCCCCGGCAGATCCAATGACTGAACCGGCGTCAACCTGCCGGACTGCGGATCGATTCGATGCACGGCAAGTTCTCCGCCGGCAGCCAGGTAAAGATGTTGTTCAGCGCCCGCCTGCGTCGCCGCGAAAAACACCATCAGTAATGTGAAAATGATACGATGCATTCCCGGAGTCTAACCACGAACCCGCGCAATTGCCAAAACGGGTTCCTCCGCAATGGCCGAGGATGCAATCCTCGCGCTGCCGGGAAATGTTTCGCGATGCGTTGTCGCAGGCATTACCGTTTGCGCTCGTAAGTCATGTTCATCAAGACACCCGAAGATGCGGCTCCGAGATAGGCTGAACAATTCGAACCTCGCGAAATTTCTCCTGATCTTCTTCTCCGTGGTTGCCGGTCTCCTGCTCTGCGAAGGACTGGTGCGGGGATTCCAGATGGTTCCCCCGGTGCAGGCCCTCTGGGTGGAGGACGACGAGGCGATTTACATGCGCA
>JBLFYM010000168.1:0-12584 GCA_047608975.1 Limisphaerales bacterium
CTCGCATCGGTGCGGGCGCGCTCAATAATGCCCTCCACCGCCGCGGCGGTGGAGTCATTGATTCCGAGCACGGCTTTTATTTCTGGGCTGAGCGAAATTGAGCTTCGTTCCGTTTCCTTGAATGCGGGGACTGGGGGGTGTTTCAGCAGCGAGGCGGGCACGCTCACCGCGCCGGAGTCCCGGGCCGGTTCATTGGCTGCGAGGCGGGGCGTCTGGGGAGACTGGACAGGTTCGGCCGTTTGCTGGTCTTTTCGATCAGCTCGACGCTTGAAGAATGAGGATTGGCTCGGGGTTTCGTTCGCCACGATCACCGGGGTGGCCGCGCTCTCGGCGGCGGGCGGGCCAGACATGCCGCCAAAAATGATACCCACTCCGCAACCGATTGCCGCGGTCGCGACGACGGATTTTTTGGCTCGGTTCAGAAGCTTACCTCGGTTCTTGGGGGACTTGCGTCCGGGGGATGTATTGTTGGCCTGCATCATGTTTTGGCGGATTCGCTCCGCTACGAACAAACTACCCCTTGTGCCGGTTTACAAAATCGGGGTCCCAACCCCATCACTCTATGGGTTACGCCCCTAGGGGAGATGCATGCAATCCCCCTCCCACCCAAACCTCGAAGCCGTAACGATGCTGCTGGAAATCGCGGTGTGAACGCGCAAGGCAAAGCCCGATGGACCGGTGGTCCATCGGGCGGTTGGTCCGACTGCCAAGCCGCGCCTAAGCCGAAGGCTGATTCATCCCCGCCCGGTTCGCCTCAGATGTTCTCCTGCGCCTCGGTGATCTGAGCCACCATCAACCGACTCGTGCATCGTTCGGTGATCTGAATTCAGCGGGGAGAGCTGGGCTTGTCCACCAAGGCATTGCGTTGATGTTTTGGAATCAAAGCCATGCTTTATTCGGGGGATGGATCTGATTGGTGCGGGCGGACCTCGGCAACAGCACACGCGGTCACGCTTTAGCGTGCATCAGCAGCCTGAAGGGCTCCAACGTGGGGCAGACTGCCACATTCACTGCTTCCAGTTCTTGGCGACCAACTTCTTCAGCTTCACCATCGTGTTGGCGTGTGCCGGATTGCGGGCGAGATTGTTCATCTCAAACGGATCGGATCGTTGATCGTAGAGTTCCACCCCTTTTTCTCCTCCGTTTGCTCCCCATTCGATGTAGCGCCAAGAATCGGTGCGCACGCTGAAACCGGCGGCTTCCCGAAACGTGGTCTGGATGAAGGCGGGACGATTCCAACGGGCGGTGGGTTTTCTGAGCAGTTTCACCAGGCTTACACCATCCAGATTGGCAGGCGCTTCGAGACCGGCGAGTTCAGCGAGGGTAGGATAGATATCCACGAACTCCACGATCCGCGCGCAATCGTGAACTCCGGATTCAAGGCCGGGAACATCAATGATCAAAGGCGCTCGGGCGGATTCCTCGAAGAGGCTGTTCTTGCGCCAGAGGCCATGCTCACCGAGGTGATACCCATGGTCCCCCCAAAGCACGATGATGGTCTTCTCGCGCAGTCCGAGGCGATCTACCGCCGCCAGCAATCGGCCGACCTGGGCGTCCACAAAGGAGACGCAGGCATCGTAGGCGAGAATGCATTCCCGAGCCGCAAGTTCGGTCGTCCCGAAATTCGGCCACTCCGATGTGGAGGCCAAAGCCGCTGACGGAACTCGATCGCGATAGTTCGGTGGCAACTTCGGAAGCGGGGTCTTCGCGAGATCGTAGAGCTCGAAATACTTCTTCGGCGCGATATACGGAATGTGCGGCCGATACAGCCCGGCCGCGATGAAGAAGGGTTTGTCCTGATGCTTTTTCAGCAATCGGATCGTTTCGTCCACGACCTTGCCGTCGGTCTGTTCGGTGTCCGCGCCCTCGGCTTTGAGATAACACATCTGATCCGGCAACGGGAGTTGTGGGGTGTAGACCGTGAGCAGATGCTCCTCGTCCTTGTCGCGGCCACGGGGATTCACCACCTCGTGCCAGGACGCCGGATCATCGGGGCCACTGGTCCCGATATGAGTCGGATTCGCCTGATGGTAGATCTTCCCCACGCGTGCCACATGGTAACCGTTGCGCTTGAACATCTGCGGCAGGGTGACCACGTCCGGAATGAGTTTGCGGAAGAACATCCGATTGTGGGTCATCCCGGTGGTGTTCGGCCGCAAGCCCGTCAGAACTGAGGTACGGCTGGGTCCACAACTGGGATACTGGCAATACGCACGATCAAACCGCACACCCTGGCGCGCGAGCCGGTCGATGTGGGGAGACACGATATGATCGAATCCATAACAGCCCAGGCGCGTGTTCAGATCGTCGATTGCGATGAAGAGGACGTTTGGACGTTCACCGTCGGAAAAATCCCGTGGCGCCGCTCGCAGCTCCATCCACGGCCCAATGGTCAGCAACACGAGCGCACAGGAGCGAAGAGTCATGGAAAACATCGTCCGCCAACAAAACCAACGAGACAAGGGTCGAAAATGTCGAGATCTCGGGAGAAGGCGGTCATCAGCTCGGATGAAAGACTGAAACAGGAAGCAGGAGATGGCTCCAGAGGTAGGACTTGAACCTACAACCGATCGGTTAACAGCCGATTGCTCTACCATTGAGCTACTCTGGAAACCTGCGTCCCAAATGGGGGCGCAGAACCTACAAATTGACTGCCAATGCGTCAACCCCGATTAGCCAAGTTTTTCAACTTGGTTGACGCGCGCCCTAATCAGTTGAAAACCATCTCGCGAAGATTGGCCAACTGATCTTCCAAAGAGAACGAAACGCCCATCGCCAGATAGACGAGGGAGCCCAGCGCATTCATGTTCGCATCCTGTTGGGACGCGGCATCGATCCGTCCTTTGAAACAGCGGTTCACCTCCTGGAGTTCCTCGTAAAACGTGTTCAGATTCTTCAGTTCCCAATCGGGTTCTTCACCCTCCTGATTGCGGATGAACTGTTGGATAAGATAGGCCCCCACCACGCGCAGAAGCGTCTCCTCGATGTTCGAAAATGGGAGATGGGTCTGAGCCAGACCCTTGAAATGCGATAGGGTCGGACACCCACTCGTCGCCATGACGAGTCCCAACAACCCCCGCAGCGCACTTTGGGAATCGGTCTCCTTCACATACGTTCGTTCGGGGGTGCGGACCTCCACCTGCACAGTTTCGGTGGACACCATGTCCTTGTAGGTCTCGGTGATGCGACGAGCGTCCACCGCCGCAGGGCAATTTGTGTGTTCGGTCTCGCTCAGGGGACAGTTGGTACACTTGTTGTAATCAAGCTTTACCCAGAACGGTTCATCAGTCGCGTCATAGTCCGTCTTGCTGGCCCGCTCGCTATCCACTTCAAACCGGTGCTCCTCACCGCCCGCCCGCAAAACGTATTCGATAACCACATTCTGAACGTAGCAAACATACCCCGGCGACGATAGGTGAAAGACTGCCCAAAATGGGACAAGTCGCGCGCTCTTTCAGGATACGGGACATTTACGCAGCCAGCCGCTGCGCCATGGCCTGCGCGGTGCATTGGGCGATCGCCATAAAGAATTGCAGGTCCTCCTCGGCGAACGCATCGGTGTCCCGACGATTGTCGACCATCAAGGCGCCAACCAACCGGTCACCGGCCATCAGCGGCGTGTACATCCCCGAGGCAATGGAGAGGTGAAAGATGCTGTCCGTCACCAGTTCATCCTCCAACACGCGCCAGATAAACCCGTGTCCATCAGTCAAGGCGCGCGACATGAGGGCCCGACTGTATGGAGGACTTCCCTCAGGCTGACAGGCGCACAGGTCAAATTCCTGCGAGTTGGCGGTGACCATGAATATGGCACCGCGCTCGGCACCTTCGATGGCCGAAATCAGATCGCGAAGGACCAGGCGACTGAGCTCGAATACGTCATCCGCCTCGGTCATCAGGATGGGCAGCGTACCCAGCAGCGCCACTTTGTCTGAGGCGCGCTCGTCCCCGATTTCGAAATAGGCAGACGCGTCCTGGGCTGCATCGACACGCGTCTGGAGCATCAGCTGTTCACCCAGCGGATCAACGATCACATTCGCGTGCCGGGAGGCAATCTCGACCTCACGCCACTCAGAGGTGACCGCCGGTTTCGGTGCCACCACGGCTTCAAAAGCGACCGTCGTCTGGCAAATACGAATGTCGCAGCTCGGCGTGACGATCATCGGCATGTCGATCAGTTCCCCATTCACGGATACATCACGCCGACCGTCCATGGCTTCGATGTACCAGTCTCCATCTTGTTGACTCATTCGCGCGTGCCGCGACTTGACGCGCATATCCATGTTCAGACAGACGTCGGGCTGATGCTTGCCCTGACGCCGTCCGATGTGCACCTCGTCACCATCGACGTAGTATTCGGATTTGAAGCCCTTATGCTGGACGTTGAACTTCAACATGGTCGGGGATGAGGTGCGGATTTGAGCCAAAAAACACAAGCCTATTCCGGGGGCTTTGCGCCGAGGCTGTGCGTTTGGCCAGAGCTCGTAGGTAGCGAAAATCGTAAGATTTTCAGCGCTGTCCATCGAGAAGGGGCACTGCCGGATTTTGGTCTGTTCACGTTGCCATGACCAATGTGCACCCCGAGCAAACTCTCACGAGTCCCGCTACGTGGGGCGCTACGTGAGGCGCGAACCAAAAAATTGCACCACCGACTGCGGGTGGGGTCGTTGGGGAAACCCTTTCCACGGAGTTTTCGGATCGTGCGAGTTCTACGTTCAACATGGACGTCAGCAGACAGCAGCCCGGCGTTGGCAACCATAGGGAGGATACCGAACAGTGCTGAGAATTCTTCTGCGTGGCCGCGGCACACTTCACTTGTTCAACCGGTAGACGCGTCCGGGCATCTGCAGGATCAGCCTTTTCATCTGCAACCGCATCAACAGCACGTTTGCTTTGGACGCGGTGAAACCGCTCTGGCGGATGACCTCATCGACCGTCAGCTGTTCCTTCCCGATGGCGTCCAGCACGCGGGTTTCCTCCTCCGTCAGATCCAACCCGAGTAATTCTCCGGTATCTCCCGGCGTTTCTGGGCGGTTGCTGGCTGGGAAGAGATACTCAAATTCATCAAGGATATCCTCAACGTCCTCACACAGCTTCGCGCCCTTCTTGATCAGGTCATGACAGCCTTTGCTGCGCGGTGAATCAATCCGCCCAGGCACGGCAAAAACCTGCCGGCCATAGTCGGTTGCGAATCTCGTGGTGATGAGTGAACCACTGGTCAGGTTCGCTTCCACCACCACCGTCCCCAGCGTCATGCCCGCCACGATGCGGTTACGGATGGGGAACGATTGTTTGTCCGCGGAACGGTTGAAGGGGAACTGGGTGATCACCGCGCCGTTCTCGGAGATCCGCTCAAACAGGTTCCGGTTCTCGGTAGGGAACACGATGTTGATCCCCGTTCCGAGCACTGCGATCGTGCGACCTTTGGCGGACAAGGCTCCCTGATGCGCGGCGGTATCAATTCCGCGTGCGCCGCCGCTGACCACCGTGACGCCGGCGTAGGCGAGCTGATAGCTGAGCTTGCGCGCCGTTTCGATTCCGTAGTGCGTGGTCTGCCGCGATCCCACCATCGCAATCCCGTTTTTGTCCTTGGCGGAAAGATCTCCCTTCACGTACAGCACAATCGGCGGATCATAGATCTCGCGCAAAGAGGGCGGATATTCCTCATCCAGCTGCGTGACTACCTGGCAGCCCCATTCCTCGATTCGTTTGAGTTCCTCGGAAAGCTTGATCGAATTCTCCCAACCGTTGATTCGATCCGCCACCTCCGCACCGATGCCGGAAACCTGCTGCAATCGCACCTTGGGCGCGCCCAGCACCGCCTGCGGTTCACCAAAATGCTCCAATAATTTCCGAACACGTATCGGTCCGATCCCCTCGATCATATTAAGCGCGATCAACGCCTCCCTGGCATCCATACGCGTTTTGTAGGTGAGACGAACCGGCCGGGCAAGGCCGATTTGCAGGGTGACGAAAAGGTGCCAGCTTACGCCCAGCGTGATCGAGAATCCTGGCCCGGAGAATTCTCCCGCAGATTCAGTGCCCCACCGTTGGGGTGTTCCTCAATCTGTAGTGACCTGGATCTGCGGGAGGAATGTTTGTTCGAATCGACGCGACTCTGTTTCAGCGCGAGAAACAGACCGATCAGAAACAGCGTCGCCGACACCAACAACCCCTTTGGAATCCCTGATTTGACAACTCCTTGGATGTGAAAACAGTTCTCGCCCTAAGTTCGGCATTCAATCAGGTGAATTCCCGAAGGGCATTCTGCTAGGGGCCGCCCCCTGCTCACCATGGGGTCTGGGGCCCGATTGTTGGATGGCGTCGCCAAGGTAATTTCATCCCTAGCAACACAAGACGAGCATGATGAACAGTAACACAACACAAACCGCCGCCCCCCGACTCCTCACAGTCGACTTCCAGCAATCGACCCCATTCACCTGCGAAATCCGCCGCGTCGAAACCACCGCCCCGGCGGTGTTTCAGTTCAAACCGCTCAATCGCGCCATCGTGATCTTCGCTCTGGCCTGCTTGGTTCTCTTTGTTTCCCGCAAGGCAAACAGTGCCATTCCCAGCGCAGCCACCGATTTGAAGGTTCTGGTGATCGCCGCCCAGACCAACGATTTCAGCTTGGGACCGATTCGCGAAGCACTCGAATTCGTCGGCACCCCCTTCGATGTTCATCTTGCTACTGAGATCCCCGGGGCCTTGACGTCGGATACGCTGCGGACCGGGACCCGGGGTCACTACACCGGGGTGATTCTCACCTCCACCTCGCTCGGCTACACACCCGACGGCGGTGAGACCTGGCTCTCCGGCCTCACCGGGACCGAGTGGTCGACGCTGAAACAATACGAGATCGACTTCAGCGCCCGCCGCCTGAACTGGTATGGCTCCCCCGGACCGGATCAGGGCCTGAACTGGTCGCACGCCACGGTCGATACGCTCGCCGCCCCGATCACCGCCAACTGGACGCCCGCCGCCGCCGCGGTTTTTCCGTATTTGAACACTTCCAATTCACTCCCCATCACCAACGTCTGGGCCGACCTCGCCACGCCGCTGAATTCCAACACCACGGTCTGGTTGAATGACGGACAGGGGAACGCGCTGCTTTCCTCCGCCGTGTTGAGCGACGGCCGCGAAGTCGCGACCATGACTTTTGACAGCGCCAACTATCTCGTCAGCTCCACGGTGATTCGGCACGGACTGATCAGCTGGGTCGCGAAGGGCCTCTTCCTCGGTCAGCGCCACACTTACCTCACCGCGCAGATCGACGACGTCTTCCTCGCTGACGACATCTTCACCGGCGGCGAGTATCGCCAGAATTCAAACGACTGGCACGCGACCATCACCTGGCAGCAGGGATACAACCAACGTCCTTCCGGCGCGAACTTCCGCTACGACATGGTTTTCAACGGTCAGGGAACACTTCCTGGTTTCTACGAGAACGACGATCTGACTCCTTACGCCATGGCGACCGAGGGTGTCTTCAAGTGGATCTCCCACACCTTCACACATCCTTACCTCACGCATAAGACCTACGAGGAAGCGATGCCCGAGATCATGTTGAACAACCAGAAAGCGGTTGAACTTGGCCTGACGGAATTCACCCCCGCGAACATGGTGACACCAAACATCACCGGCCTGGAAAATCCCAGCTTCCTGAACGCCGCCTACGACGCCGGCATCCGCTACCTCGTCACCGACACTTCAATCAGCCACCACAAGGCTCCGAGCCCCAACGCCGGCATCCCCAACTGGTATGTCCCCGGAATCCTGATGATCCCGCGACACGCCAACAACCTCTTCTACAACGTCAGCACTCCCACGCAGTGGGAATTGGAATACAACAGCATCTTCAACAGCTTCTGGGGACGCGACCTGGCCTACGCCGAGATCCTCGAAGACCAGAGCGACCTGCTGCTGCTCCCCTTGCTCAAAGGTGACGTCAGCCCACAGATGTTTCATCAGCCCAACGTCCGCGACTTCAACGGCCAGGGAAACACCCTGCTCGGCGATCTGCTGGATCGCGTTGCTGACAAATACGAATACTTCTACAATTTCCCGTTCCTCAGCCCTACCCAGGACAAGCTCGGTGAGACGGTCCAATCCCGCATGGACTACAACACCGCCGGAGTGATCGCCACTCTGAACGCCGACAGCTCCATCACACTGTCCGTCTCCAACGCCGCGGTCATCCCGGTTACAGGGATGCGCACCGCCTCCAGCGAACTCTATGCCGGTCAATGGATCACCTACGTCGATCTCGGCGCGGGCCAAAGCGCCACCTACAAGATCGACGCAAATGGCATCTACGCCGCTTCTGCCCAGACGAACACCGCACCAACTGCCACCGCCGCCAGCTACACAGTCGCCGCCGGAACCGGGCTTCCGATCACGCTGACCGGCACTGATCCGGAGAACGACGAACTGACCTTCGTCGTCACCAGCGAACCCGCCATGGGCGAGATCGAAGTGGACGAATTCATCCACGCCAACCTCACCTACACTCCGCTCCCCGGAATGGCCGGCACCGACACCTTCACCTTCACCGCCGGTGACGGACAGTTCATCAGCACCGGAACGATCACCGTCATGATCAACGACGCGGGCGGCACGGGCACGAACGTCACCGTCACCCTGGACGGCAGTCTCAGCGAATGGGCCACCATCCCCAGCGCCGGCAGTGGCTTGGAAGTCACCAACCTCAACGGCAACCAGATCGATCTGGTGGAATTGAAGGTCACCCACGACAACGACAACGTTTATGTCGCCTATAAAAACAAGCAGCCGATCGTCCTGACCTGGGGTTACACGCTCTACATCGATGCTGACCAGAATCCCAACACCGGCTTCGCCATGTGGGAAATCGGCGCCGACTTCGTCATCCAGGGCAACGGCCTCTACTCCTACTCCGGCACGGGCGGCGACTGGGCATGGTCCTGGGTGCAGGTCGCCAGCGCCACGGTCAGCGGCACCGTCGCTGAACTCGCCTTCCCCCGGTCGGCCATCGGCAATCCCGATTCCTTCCACTACACCTTCTACGGTAACAACTACGCGTTCGCCGGCACGACCTTCGAGTTCGTTCCTGCCTCCGCTTGGGACAATGGCAAGAGCTACCTTCGTTACAACCTCGTTGCCCCGCCGCAGGAACTCGTCACCGTCGACGGTGACTTGGCCGACTGGGCCGCCTTCACCCCGCTCGGCACGGACGGCAACGAAGCCGCCTTGACCAACGGACCGATCAACATCCGCAAAATCTACCTGGCCAACGACACCAACAAGTTCTTCCTCGCCTACGAGAACCAGAACCCGAACCCGATCACGTTGAACTGGGGTTACACCCTCTACCTCGCCACCGACGCCACCAAGACCACCGCCTTCAATCACTGGAACATTGGCGCTGACTACGTGATCCAGGGCAATGAGATCTTCAAATACGCCGGCACTGGTAATGATTGGGTCTGGACCTGGGTCGGTTCGATGGACTCGGTCATCGCCGGCAACAAGATGGAGGCCTCCTTCGCCAAGACCTTGCTGAACAATCCGACCGGAGACATCCGCGTCATCTTCGAAGGCGACAACGCCGCCTTCGGTGGCACCGGAGTCGACCAGGCCCCCAACAACCTGAACGGCAATTCCAGCCAACCCGGTTACCTCACCTACCAGGTTCAGTAGGCCGCTCCGTTTCGCACTCCCTGTTTTCTGCCCCCGGACAGAAAACAGAGGTTTGCAACAGACAAAAAGGCCGGCTGTTACAGCCGGCCTTGCATTGAAAAACCAGACGCTTTCGAGATCTACTTATCGAGAATCTTGATATTGATATTGCGCCACTTCGCAAACAACGGATCGGCTTTCTTGCCCACGCCGTGAACCTGCAGGCCGATGAAGCCTTTCGAGGTCAGGTCGTCCTTGAAGTTCGCCCGCAACTCGCCGTTGAGCCACGTCTTGATGGAGTCGCCACGACACTCGACCTTCACACTGTTCCACGCCTCGGCTTTGTAAAGGCGCTGGCCCTGCGCCGTAAACTTCTCGGCGTCGCCACCTTTTGATCCCGGATAGAGCCAGCCGCGACGGGACTCGTCGTAGATGCCGCTCATCCAGGAACGCGAAAGTTTGTTTGCATCAATCTCCACCTGGTAACCGTGCACGCGTCCGGCGGGAACCTTCCTGGTCTGCTCGCCAATCTTGATCTCCTTCGCCTCCGTAAAAGCCTGGGAACGAATCTGCACGCCGCTGTTCAACTCCGGGTGCACATTGAATTCGTAGGTGAGAATGAAATCGCCATAGTCCTTCTCCGTACAAAGGAAACTGTTCGGCGTGTTGGGAACGCTCGTCCCGACCAATACCCCTTTTTCCACCCGGTAATTGGCCGCACCTCCACGTTGAACCCAGCCATCCAGATTCTTGCCGTTGAAGAGCGGAACAAAGCCGCCCTGCTTCTTTTCGCCGGCTTCCACAGCGGTGACACCGACCAACAAAACTCCCGCGCTCAGAGCCGCTCCGACTTGCTTGAAAATATTCTGCATGCGCCGGTCATAAGCGATCGGGCGGAGGGTGGCAACCCGGAGCTGACGACAGAAACAGACGTGATGGTAGAAACCAGAAGACCGGCCCGTGCCGGCGCTGGCGTAGGAAATCCGGAACTGGCAGGCGGAAATGGGATCAATCCACCAGCATGTGCTGGAGGGCGGATCGGGTCAGATCCACGTTATTCTTCACGTTCAACTGCTCGTAGGCCCGGGCGCGACAGGTCGCAATCGTCTTGTCGCTCAGCTCAAGTTTCTGCGCGATCTCGATCGTCTCCAGGCCGGTGGCGATCAAAACCCTTTTCAGTTCCTTCAGTTCCGGCATAGCTCCTGTGGCGCACTCCGTATCCGTGCAGTCCCAAGCTACTCAACAACTTTATGAGTCTCCCATACGAAATGCGAAAGCGCATTTCGGCATCCTACAAATTGCTGTTCTGATCACTCCGAATATCTATATGCCACGCCCTGTTGGCGACTCTGATCGCCTACCGCTGCACCCGGGCGTTGCCGTTCCAAATGCTCCACACCTGGTCTTCGTCGGCGGGTTGGCCGTAGTCCGTGAGGAGCGTGGCGGCGAGCGCTCCGCTGGCCCAACCAAATTGCGCGCACTTCTCACTTTCCCAACCGCGGAGGATGCCGTAGAGGAGTCCCCCGACAAATCCGTCACCACCACCGATGCGATCGAGCACACCGATTTCGCGCGGCATGATGACGTGGAAATCGTCGCCATCGGCCACGATGCCACCCCATTCGTGCAGATTCACACTCACGACTTCGCGAAGTGTGGTTCCATATACGGAGCCGTTCGGAAATTGCGCTTTCACGCGGTTGATCATCTGTTTGAAACTGTCGATCTTGTCCGCGATATCGCTGCCGCCGGCTTCCGGTCCTTCAACCCCGAGACAAAGTTGGAAGTCCTCTTCGTTGCCGACAAGAATATCAGAGAGTTGGCCGATCTCGGCGAAGGCCGCGCTGAGTTCCTCTTCCCGGCCTTTCCAGAAGGAGGCGCGGTGATTCAGATCAAATGAAATCTTGGTGCCAGACTTTTTGGCAGCGCGGGCAACATCCAGGCAAAACTGCGTGGAGTCCGGAGAGAGGGCTGCGATGAGACCGGACATGTGGACAATCTGAGCACCTTCTTCGCCAAATATGCGGTCAAGATCGAAGTCTTTGGCATTGAGGTGACGACCGATCTCGCCGGCCCGGTCGTTCCAGACGCGAGGTCCACGTGACCCTACGCCGCTGTCAGCCATGTTGATCTGGTGACGATGCCCCCAAGGACCGCCTTGCGGGACCTCAGGACCTTCGTAGTCCATGTGGCGGCTGGCCAGATTGTCCTTGATGAACCGCGAGACGGGACTGCCTTTCACAAAGGAGGTGAGGATTTTGACCGGAAGGCCGAGATAGGAAGAGACGCTACCGACGTTGGTTTCCGCGCTGCTCGCGGTCATTTTAAACGTATCGCTGCAGTGGAAGGGCTGACCGTTCACCGGGGTCAGACGGGTTCCCATGCTGGTCGGAATTACGAGGGAGTATTTACAGTCTTTCTTAAGTTCAATCATCTGTTTGTCCTAATTTTTTTGGAACGGGGTGATACTACGGTTCCCCTTGGTCAGCAAGCGAAACGGCGAACCAAGCACTTGGCAGGGCGCGATTGCAGAAGTGTGGCGCGAACCACTGCGTGGTCCCGTTCATCATTCCCCATTCCTTTGCCTACCTTCATGGTTAGCGCTGACCACATGTGGATGACCGCAACTGACCATTCAGCCCCGCCAAAGTCAGTGCGCTTGAGGAGCTCGCCGGTATCCATCACAATCGGAACAGCCGACCAGAACAGCCCGCACCTTTTCCCATGAACAAAATACTTGTCCTCTTCGATTCCAAATCCGGCAACGTCGCCCAAATGGCTGACTTGATTGCCGAAGGTGCCCATCAGGTACCCGATACGGAGGTGCGCACCCGCAATGTGGATGAAGCCACTGCGGACGATGTCGTGTGGTGTGATGGACTCGCCGTCGGCAGCCCCACCAACATGGGGATCCTGTCTTGGAAGAT
>JBLFYM010000169.1:0-12475 GCA_047608975.1 Limisphaerales bacterium
CGGACCGCGATGTTTTTGAGGCCGGTGATCGTTCCATACGCGGCGGATGAATGGTCGGTCATCGCCGAGATGTTCTTGCGATACTGTTGCGCGCTGCGGGCTTCGGTCTGCATGTCGAGCACGCGTCGCATCGCGCCGGGATCGTCTTCGGCCGTCACCACGCGTTGGCCGGTGGCGGCCTGTTCCTGAAGCCGCGACTGGCGGTGGGTGAGATCTTCCAACTGCCGGACAATGGTGTTGGGAAAGCTGTTGCTGGTTACGCGCATGGCAATTGATCTCCGTTACTCGTTTTCATTTCAGCGACAGGATGGTCTGGAGCATTTCGTCGATGGTGTTGATGAATTTTGCGGATGCCTGATAGGCCCGCTGAAATTTCACGAGATCGGTCATTTCCTCATCCACAGAGACGCCGCTGAGGGAATCGCGCTGGCGGAGGAGCATGCTTTTCACCGCCGCGTTGTCGCTCACCTGCGCATTGGCATTGGCGAGTTCCTGACCCAGGCCGGAGACTGTGCGGGAAAAGCTTTCCGAAAAGGTCTGGTTGCTCAAGGCACTCTGCGGGGCATCGGCCAGTTGGCTCAGACGCAGGACGATTTCATTGTTTCCGATGGCCCCGTTCTCCGCACTGGCCTGGATGGAACCGGGGTTGTTCGTGAGAACGGTGTTCACGCCGATGTCCCCCGCTCCGGTTCCGGTGAAGAAATCTTGGCCGGTCCCTCCGCTCAAACCGTAGCCGGTGGAGTGGATCGAATTGACCTGACTGATGAGTTCCGAGGCGAGGGTGTCGATATCGCGACGCAAGGTGGCGAGAGTGCCGTCCCGGGTGTCGATATCGCCCTGGATATTTCCACCTGGCGTGGTGATCACCGTTCCCCCAGAGGCACGCAGAACGAGTTGTCCGTCGCCAGGATCATGGGTGGTCAGGGTTTCAAACTGACTGTTGGCGGACACCAACAACACCCCGCCAACACTGACATCGATCGCGCCCGTCGCACTCTCCGTGGTCTCGGCGCGGAGGAGTTCGGACAGCTCTTCGACTTTTTGTTGCCGCAGATCACGGAGATCGTTGGCCTTACCGGTGGTGACAACCTCGGCGGTGGTGATCTGATCGTTCAGTCTGGCGATGCTGCCCAGCAGCGTGTTGGCCTGCGAGACATGGTCGGACAAGGCGTCATTCACGCCCGTGTTCAGGGAGACCAACCGATCCGATGTGTTGTTGAACTTCTCAGCCAGCGCGGCGGACTGTTGCAGCAGAATCTGGCGTTCGGCCATCGAGGTCGGATCGGTACTGACACTTTGCAGCGCCGCGAAGAATTTTTGTATGCCCTCAGCGATGCCCTGTTGCCCACCGATTCCCAGCGCGGCGGCGGCACCTTCCGCTCCGGATGCATGACGATCGATCTCCTGGCCAAGCGCGCCTTCCATAGAGGTGAGGGTGGACTGTCGGTTCTCCCAATACGCGGCGGTGCTGACTTCTGTGGCAACCTGACGGTCGATCAACGAGCTGCGGATCTGCTCGATCATGGTGACGTTCACACCGGTTCCTTGAATACCGATATTGGAAGGCAGGGTGGTCGAAGTCTCAACGCGGGCGCGCTGTCGGGCGTAGGCCGGATTGCTGGCGTTGGCCAGGTTGTGGCCGACCACTTCGAGGGACTGTTGCTGCGCCTGCAGCGAGCGGCGTCCCATGTTCAATGATCCGAAGAGTCCAAGCATCGTGTTCTCCGATTCAGACGACGGCGTCGTAGAGCTGGCGTTGCGGCACGCGGACTGCGGTCAGATAACCGTTGCCGGAGTAGGTGGGCGTGCCCCCGTCCGGAAACAGCGAGCCGATGAATTGCTCCATGAGTTCCATGGAACGTTGGATGAGCAGGTGGTTCTGCCGGGCGCGATGCTGCATGCGCTCAAGGGTTTCGCGTCCTTCCCGTACGAGACCTTGGAGCAGGGGCCGCTCATCGTCAGGCAACTGATCAGCGGCCTGGTCCAGTGGCGTGTCTTCGGGCAAGGCGAGTGCCAGGGCGAGCTGTGCGCGAAACAGCCCTCGTTTTTCCCGCAGCTGACTGACGACGCCCATCTCGCGATTGAGAGTTTCCACCGACCGGAGGATTTCGTCGACACTGCGTTGGACGACGAGTTCCTGCTGCTGTTCGAGCAGGGCGAGGACTTCGCCATACTGGCCAAGTTCCTCGCGGAGCGCGTCGATCAGGTCCTGTAATTCTGGTCTCACTTCGGTTCCGAGGTTGAATTCTTCGTACCGGGCGCGGCCGTCACGAATTGGTTGTTGAGCTGACGTTCGAGTGATTCGGCGAGTCCGAACCCACCGGACTCCTTCATGCCGTTGGCGAGTTGCTCGACCATCATATCCTGATAGATCCCGGTGGCACCGTCCTGTTTGGTGAGTCCGGATTCGATGACGGTCTTCTGCGAATTGCGCAGAATCTCGCGGAGAAATATTGCCTCGAATTCGCGGCTGATGGTCTTGATCGCCTCGGCCTGTGGCATCTTGCGAACGGCTTCCAGGTCGTGTCCGACCGGATTGGCTAGGGAAGGTGTGGAATGGACATTCATCACTTGATCAAGAGTTCGGCGTGCAGGGCTCCGGCCTGTTTCATGGCTTGAAAGATTGAAATCATGTCGCGCGGCGTCACGCCGAGCATGTTCAGCGATTGGGCCACGTCCTCGACCGTCGGGGACTGGGTGATGGGAATCAACCGGCCGGTTCCTTCAATCACTTCAGTGCGGGTCTGCGGCGTGACGGCGGTCGCGCCGCCGGCGAGGGCGTTCGGCTGGGAAACGTTGAGGGAGGAAGAGATGTTGATCGTAAGATTGCCGTGCGAGATGGCGCAGCGGGAAACCTGAATGTGGGCATTCGCCACGATGGTGCCAGTACGTTCGGTGATGATGATGCGGGCGGGAGTGTCAGGAACGAAGCGCACGGCTTCTACCCGGGCAATGAAGTCGATGGGAATCGACTGCACCCCCGGCGGCACGGCGACGCGGACCGTAGTGGAATCGATTGCGAGGGCACTGTTGGTGAAGACCTCGTTGATCGCCTGCGCCATGCGAACGGTAGTCGTGAAGTCGGGTTCGCGGACCAACCATTCGATGAATCCGCCGTGGAGAATTTCGGTGGGGATTTCTCTCTCAACAAGTGCGCCCCCCACCATCTGGCCGACGGTGGGATGATTCTTTTGGGTGGTCGCTCCGCCCGGGCCTCCCACGCCACCAACGAAGCCACCGATGGAAAGTGGGCCCTGCGCGACGGCGTAAACGTTTCCGTCCGCACCAGCCAGTGGGCATTGCATGAGCACGCCGCCCTGCAGCGAACGGGCGTCTCCCAGCGAAGCGACGGTGACATCAAGACGCGTGCCGGGTTTGACGAAGGCGGGGATGTTGGCAGTGACGGTAACGGCCGCCACGTTCTTGGACAGGATGGTGGCGGCGGGAACGTTGATGCCCGCGCGCAGCAGCATATTAGCCACGGCCTGCACGGTGTAGACAGGGTTCTTGTCGCCATCCCCCGCGAGTCCCGTCACCAGCCCAAGACCGAACAGCTGGTTGTCACGTACGCCGGCAATGGTCGAGACGTCCTTGATCCGCACCAAAGCGCCGAACGCGGGGGCGACGCTGACCGCGAGCAGGAGCAGCGCGGCCGCGAGGCGAGTTCGTATCTTGAATCGGTTGTTGAGGTGGAGATTCATTCGCGGGGTCTCAGAACGGCGTTACCTTGTCAAAGAACTTGGTGAACCAGCCTTTCTTCTGTTCCGTGCTCAGGCTGCCCTTGGAGATGAAGCTGATATTGGCGTCGGCGATGTTGTAACTGAACACCGTGTTGTTCGCGCTCACGTCCGCTTTTCGAACCACACCGCGAAGGACCATCTCTTGGAGTTCTTCCGAGAAGGAGGTCATGCGTCGGCCCTCGATAACGAGATTCCCGTTGGGGAGTTTGTCGATCACACGGACCGCGATGCGGGCGGTCATCTGTTCAGAATTCTTAATGGCCCCGCCGCCATCGAAACTCTTGCTCGTCCCGTACTTCACGGCGGGAAAGTTGCCGGCGCGGTTGAGCAGACTGCTGGCCTGGGGCGCGAAAAGGAACGACTGGATGCTCATGTCTGTCGCGCTCTTCTTTGCGGTCTTGGTATTCTTGTCCTTCGTCGTGCTGCTGGTTTCCTGGATGATGATCGTGATGATGTCACCGACCGCATTGCCGCTCTGGTCAGAGATGATGCCACGCGATGTTTCCGCGTGCCACAGGGAGGCGGCCCCGGCCGAAGCGGCGACAAGGTGGAACGCGAGAACAATCACCAGCGCCCGCCAACTGGCCCAACGGGTCACGAAGTCGGTGTTTACCGCCGGGTTGAAGGGGGCCGAATCGGTTACACCATGAGCACCTTTCCGCTCACTGCGCAGCACCCATTCCGGCCGCTGGGAAGTGTTATTCGAATGAGTTGAATCATTTGGATTTGAAACGGCGGGATCGTCCTTGCCGATGATGTCCTTGGTTTGAACAGAGTTCATTGAAATGCCTTATAAGGCTGATAAAACGATGGTGACACTTCCTTCACCCAGCACACGGGCGTTCAGAATGCGTCGGGAAATGATGTTGCGAACGCGGATAATCTGTCCCCCGACGCCTTCCTCCATCACCTCCACTTTCATGATGATCGAGATGGAGCCGCTCCTATAAAACGCGTCCACCACCTGCCGGCGTTTGACAAGGGGGCGCAGGCGTACATGACGTTCGGTCAGGGGCGTTCCCTTGCCGACGTCCGACATGAGTTCGACGGGAGCGTTGTCGGCGGGCAGTTCGAATCCGTTGCGATAGCGCAGAACGTCCAGCGGTTCTTTGCGGAGATCACTCAGACTCAGACTCTCGCCGCGTTTCAGGCGGCGGGCGGCGACCCAGGTGTCGCGCCAGATCTGGGCGCGCACCGGCACCTGCCAGGAACCGAGCCGGGAACTGACGGTCTCCAAGCCAATGCGAACGATGAGGTAGGAGGCGATGCCCGACGTGGGTAACGGGCCAATGGTCATCGTGATCTCTTCGTCGGGAATGGTTACCGTTTTCCAAGGTCGCGAGAATTCAAGTTCAAGCCGGCCGTCATCCTCAATGTATTCAGCCTGCAGTCGGGTGCTGATCATGGCCTGAAGTTCATCCTGTCCGAGGGTCCGGAATTTGCGGGTGATGCGGATGGCGTCGACACCATCCCACGCGTCGGGCAGAAGGTCGGGTGCCTGATCCTTGAGGATGGAATTCAGACGCATCCGCGTCAGCGAACCGGTTTCGCCAAACTGCGGTGCGCCCGCGATTTTGAGATGGGGAATCTTGATTCCGACCTGCGGACGAATGACTTCGTCGAGATACACTCCCTCGCTGTCGACCTCCACCTGCTGGAGAAGGAAGTAGGTGGCGGAGTCGGTCGGGGCGTGAGAGGACTCGGCTCCGCCACACATAAGAATGGGAGGGAGGGATAGCAGCAGAATTATGGCTGAAAGTTTCATGGGATTTAGCGGCGCAGGTTGTTGCTCAGCTGCATCATGTCGTCGGCTGCCTGGACGGCCTTCGAGTTTACCTCGTAGGCGCGTTGGGCGAGAATCAGATTTACCATCTCTTCCACGACCTTGACGTTGGAGAGTTCGAGGTAGCCTTGGGCCAGTTCGCCGAATCCGTTTTCACCGGGACTGCCGAGTTCGGGAACCCCGGAGGCCGGAGTTTCACCATAGAGATTGCGGCCGAGGCTCGTGAGCCCAACGGGATTGGCAAAGCGAACGAGTTGCACTCTGAACGAGGCGTCGCCATCGGCACCACGTGTGGTCACCTGGCCGGTTGGGGAAATCGCAATCCCGGTCGTGCCGACGGGCACCGGCTGAAAGCCACCCTGCACCGCGTAACCCTCGCTGGTCACGATCTGGCCGGTGGCGGACAGCTTGAATCCGCCGTCCCGCGTAAAGGCGGTCGAACCATCGGGCAACTGGATCTCGAAGAACCCGTCGCCCTGAATGGCAACGTCGAGTTTTTCGCCGGTCTGGGAAAGTTCGCCATTCGTGAAAATCTTGGCCGTGGCGACCGGTCGGGAACCGTGACCGATCTGGATTCCGGCCGGCAGGGTAGCGCCGCCGCCCTGGTCGGCACCCGCAGCACGGGTGCTCTGGTAGAGCAGATCCTGAAACTCGATCTTGCTCTTCTTAAACCCCGTGGTGTTGACGTTGGCCAGGTTGTTGGCGATCACATCGAGGTTGAGCTGTTGGGATTGCATGCCGGAGGCGGCGGAATAGATGGCGCGTAACATGGTCGTTTACTTCTGATTGCCTAGAGTGTTGATCGCTTTGCTCATCCGCTCGTCCTGCAACTGAATCAGCTTTTGGTTTGCTTCAAACATGCGCATCGAATTGATCAGGTCCGCCATTTCCGTGACGGGGCTCGTGTTCGATGACTCCAAATATCCTTGGTGGACGGACGGTACCTCCACGTCTTCCAGCAGCCCGGCGTCGCGGCTCAGGTAGAGGCCCCCCCCCACGGAGCGGAGTTCCTGGGGATTGCCCGGATTGACGACGCGGATCTGTCCGACCGGCACCGCTCCCTGCGAGATGCGGCCGTCGACCGCGATGTTCACCGGCTCTTTGTTCCCAGGGTCGAATTGAATTTCCCCCCCGGTCCCCATGACGGGCAGGCCGGACTTGGTGACGAGCTGACCGTCGGCATTCACGCGGAATTCGCCATCCCGGGTCAGGGCGGTTTCGCCGGTGGGCAGCTGCACTTCAAAGAATCCCTCCCCTTCAATCGCCATGTCAGTATTGACACCCGTGTGCTTCAGCTGACCGGCGGAGAAATCAATGCCGGAGCTCAATTTTGGCAACGCGAACTTGGCGCTTTGCGAACTGGGACCGCCGGTTGCGCCGGGCAGCATCTGTCCACCGTCAATCGCTCCAAACGAGACGGTATGCTTTTTGAATCCAGGCAAAGCGCTCGCCGAGAGATTCTCGGCGACGATTTCCTGCCACCGGCTGTGGGCGTTCAGAGCGGCGGCTGCCTGATACATACTGACGTTCATTGCAAGAACGTCTCAGCATGGGCTATGCCAACAGGATCTGGGTGGGTGGACTGCCGCTTTTACTGGGATTTTGGCAGAAGCCGGAAATTTTCTACCGGCAGGAACTGCCGGTAGAAAGACCGGGGACAGCAGATTCAGGCGGGTTGAAACGGACTGACTAAGCCTCGGCAGGAGCGTCAGCAACCGCGCTGTCTTCGTCCACAACGATCTCGGCATCGGGGGGCGTTACCGGTGCTGGCGGAGCCGGTTTACGGGTGCGATGTCCGGGCTTTGCGAGAATCTCGATGTAGATACCAGCCCAGTCCGCCTTGGCGCCGTTGTCGACTGCCGTAACCAGCTCGGAAACATGGGTGACCGCCGCGCTCGCTTCATCCTGGCCCGTGCGACAGTCGAAATCCCAGAAATCCACGTCTTCCGGAAGCTTCTTGCGGCGTTCGCGTTTCAGGTATTTGCGTACTTCGCTCTTGATCGACTCGATCACCCGCGGGGGCTGGTGGTTGGGGGCGCTGAGCGGAAATATCTTTTTCACTGCGCCTCGTGTCGCTGTCTCGCGAAGAGAAGTCAAGCGACATGAGCCGCGAACAGCCCTCTGCTCCATCGCTGCCGCCAAAAATCTCCGACAAAATGGTTCCGCGAGCCGGTCGGTCATGATTCGCTCCCTACCATTCCTAAGATGAAGAAGTTTGTGAACCAGATCGCTTTACTCGTCGCCCTCCCCCTCTTTGCGACGGCGGCCGAGCTGCCCACCGATCATGCGGCGCGAATGAAGGCGGGCACGGCCCTTTTCCAGAAGACTATTGGCCCGGCGCTAAAATCCAGCTGCCTGAAATGTCACGGCGGCGAAAAGGTGCGCTCCGGTCTCAACATGGCCAACCGTGAGCTGTTTGTTCAGGGCGGGGATTCCGGTTCGCCGATCGATCTGAACAATCCCGGCGAAAGTCTGGTTCTGAAGCTCTTGCGCCATGAAGAGGAACCGAACATGCCCCCGAAACAATCCAAACTCAGCGACGCCCTGTTGGACTCGTTCACGCGTTGGATCGAACTCGGAGCACCGTTCGACAAGCCCTTGCTGGATTCGGCGGGTGCGCAGAAGCAGGAGATGGTGGTCACAGAAAGCGACCGGGAGTTCTGGTCTTTCCGCCCCCTGCGCAAGGTGAAGCTTCCGTCCGTGGACGCCGCCTGGGCCAAGACTGATATTGATCGTTTTGTCTTTTCCAAATCAAAAGCGAACGGTCTCTCGGCCAGTTCACCGGCGGGCAATCAGACTTTCATCCGCCGCGCCTACCTGGATTTGATCGGATTGCCTCCGACGCCGGAACAGTTGGCAGCCGGATTATCGATGACGCGCGCCAATCTGATCGATTCCCTACTCAACAATCCGCACCACGGTGAACGCTGGGCGCGGCATTGGCTGGACGCCGCCCGCTTTGCTGAAAGTCACGGCTTCGAGCAGGACTACAATCGCGAATTTGCATTTCACTATCGGGACTTCGTGATCAAGGCATTGAACGCCGACATGCCCTTCGATCAGTTTGTCCGTTGGCAACTCGCGGGCGATGAGATCGCGCCGGACGATCCGCTGGCGATGATGGCGACCGGTTTTCTCGGTGCCGGCGTCTTCCCCACGCAACTGACGGAAAAAGAATTCGAAAGCGCCCGCTATGACGAACTCGATGATATGGCTGCGACCATGGGGACGGCCATGCTCGGGCTGACCATTGGCTGCGCCCGTTGTCATGACCACAAGTTCGATCCTATTCCGGTGAAGGACTATTACCGGATCGTCTCCAGCTTCACCACGACGATCCGTAGCGAAATTGAGTTGGATCTGGATCCTCACAGCTACACTCAGGCAAAAGCCGATTGGGAACAACAGCACGCGGCCATCAAAGCACCGTTGGCCGCCCATGAAGCCCGCGCTCGGTTTAAGGCAGCGTTCGATCACTGGTTGAAAACGGACATCGCCTCGACCGGTGCGGGTCCCTGGTCCGTACTGGATATTGCGGAAGCTTCTTCGAGTCAGAAGACCGTGCTCACGCCGCAAACGGACGGAGCCGTACTGGCGACCGGCAAAGCTCCCAAACGCGAAACCTACACCTTGAAGGCGGACGTTTCAGGACGTGGGATCCAATGGCTGCGCATCGAGGCGCTCACCCATGATTCGTTGCGGCGTAAAGGACCGGGTCGCGCCGGGAACGGCAACTTCGCCCTGAGCAATCTCAAGGTCTTCGCCACCCGGAATCAGCCCGGAGCAAAGCGCAAACAACTCAAGTTTGAATCCGCCCGGGCAACCCACCAGCAGAATACGGGCAGCCTTTCGGTTGCCGCGTCTATCGACAGCAATCCCACCGGAACGGGATGGGCTGTTGACAAAGGCGGGATCGGGAAAGATCAGGCGGCGGTATTCAAGTTCTCCGCGCCGGTGGGATCGGCCGAGGGAACCCGATTCGAATTCCAACTCATGTTTGCCAATAACTCAGCGCACAGCATGGGTCGGGTGCGACTTTCGGTGAGTTCCGAATCAGATCCGCCGGTCGTCGTCGGTGGTGGGCAGTCCCAGGCGCTGGCCACTGCATTCGCCGCACTGAAATCCGGGCAGCTCGAGTCAGAACATCGTCGCACGCTCTTTCCCTTGTTTGCCAAATCCGATGCGACCTGGCGTTCTCTGAATGGCATGGTGCAAACCTCCCTTCGGCGCCAGCCACAGCCGGTAAAGGCTCGGGTGCAGGTATCCAGTGAGGGGTTGCCGCCGACCAAACATCACGCCGATGGCCGAGGATTTCCCCACTTCTATCCGGAGACTCACTTCCTCAGTCGCGGCGATCCCAACCAAAAACTGGGGGTCGCGCCACAGGGCTTTCTCCAGGTTCTGACGCGAAATGGCAGGTCGACCGATCACTGGCACAAACCACCTCCGAAAGGTTGGCGAACGAGTTATCGCCGACGCGCTTTGGCTGATTGGATCACGGATGCCAAAGACGGTGCCGGTCACCTGCTCGCCCGCGTGATCGTCAATCGCGTCTGGCAGCATCACTTCGGTCGCGGAATCGTTTCCACGCCGAACGACTTCGGTTTGCAGGGCACCGACCCCACCCATCCGGACCTCTTGGAATTTCTCGCCCGACAGCTGATTGCGGACGGTTGGAAACTGAAACCACTTCATCGCCGGATCATGCTGAGTGCGGCTTACGGTCAGAGCAGCGCGCCGGATGCGACCAAGGCCGCCCTCGATCCGGACAATCGCTGGCTCTGGCGTTTCCAGCCGCGAAGGCTTGAAGCCGAGATCATTCGTGACGCCCTGCTGGCGTCATCTGGGAAACTGAATCCGGAGATGTTCGGCAAAGGCACGCTCAATGCGAACCACACCCGCCGCAGCATCTACTTCATGATCAAGCGCAGTCAGCTCGTGCCAATGATGCAGATCTTCGATCAACCCGAGCCGCTCGTGAGCCAGGGCGGTCGACCCAGCACCACCATCGCGCCGCAGGCGCTGATGTTCATGAACGGCCAGCAGGTCGTCGACTGGGCGCGGGCCTTGGCAAAAACGTTGCCAGCTGATCAGCCTGAAGCCGCGGTCCGTGAAGTCTATCTGCGGGTTCTCCAACGACATCCCATACCGGCTGAAATCCGCGATGCCCGGGCGTTCATCAAGGCGCAATCCAGTTCCTACGATTCTGCAGACGCCACCCAACTGGCCCTGGCTGACTTCTGCCAAGTCGTGTTTGGCCTCAACGAATTTGTCTACCTGCAATGAATACTGAAACGATTCTGTCCCGCCGCAATCTCCTCCAACGGGCCGGTGCCGGCTTTGGCGGCCTCGCGCTGTCCAGTCTGCTCTCCGAGGAAGGTCTGCTGGCGGTATCCGATCCACTCATGGCGCGGAAGCCGCATTTTGAAACCAAAGCCAAATCTGTCATCTGGCTCTTCATCAACGGCGGCCCGAGCCAAGTTGATACCTGGGATTATAAACCGGGATTGATCAAGATGGACGGCAAGGAGTTGGAAGGCTTCGACAAGCAGACCGGATTCTTTTCCAAGTCTGTTGGTCCACTGATGAAATCGCCCTTCGAGTTCACGCCGCGCGGACAATGCGGCAAGATGGTTTCCTCGATCTTTCCGCGTCTCGGCGAACACGCTGACAAGATGGCCTTCATCCACTCCGGTCATACCGAATCGAACAACCACAGTCCGGCGCTCTTCATGATGAACTGCGGACTTCCCCGCATGGGCTATCCCTGCATCGGTTCCTGGGTCACGTACGGACTCGGCAGCGAAAGCCGAAACCTGCCGGCGTTTGTGGTGATGTCCGATCCCTTGGATCGCGGGCTGCCGAAAGGTTCGGCCGCGAATTGGGGAGCCGGCTTTCTTCCCAGCGTATATCAGGGCACCTGGCTGAAACCGAAGGGCGATCCGATTGATAATCTGAACCGCCCCGCGCACATGACGGATGCGCATCAGCAGCGACAGCTCGCCTTGCTCGACAAATTGAATCGGCGCCATCAGGAGTCACGACCGGGCGAAGCCGAACTGGAAGCGCGTATCAAAAGTTTCGAACTCGCCTACCGGATGCAGAGCAGTGCACCCGAGGCGCTCGACGTCGATCGCGAACCCGAACACATCCGCAAGCTCTACGGCGTGGGTGAGAAGAACTGTGACCACTTCGCCCGCCAATGCCTCACCGCCCGACGGATGGTCGAACGCGGAGTCCGCTACATCCAGATCTACTCCGGCGGCATGGAGAACCAACGCTCCTGGGATGGACACAGCGACATTGCCGGAAACCACAGCCAGTTCGCCGGTGAAACCGATACGCCCATCGCCGGTCTGCTGACCGATCTTGAGCAACGCGGATTGTTGGACGATACCCTCATCGTATGGGGCGGCGAATTCGGCCGACTGCCGCTCACCCAGAAATCCAAAAAGCCGGGTCGTGATCACAACCCCCATTGCTTCACCACCTGGATGGCCGGCGGTGGCGTGAAAGGCGGAGTCACCTACGGCGAATCAGACGAGATCGGCCACAAGGCCGCCGTCGACAAGGTCCACGTGAACGACCTGCACGCAACCATCCTCCACCTGCTCGGAATGAATCATGAAAAGCTCACCTACCTCTACAACGGTCGTCGCTTCCGGCTCACGGATGTCGCGGGTAAAGTGATTCAGAAGATCATCGCTTGAGACAATGTTCATGCGAGGTCTCAGAAATTTGTTACCCGGCCGCACGGATGACGAAATCAGGGTCGTGCGTCGAACAATAATTTAATCCGGCTCACGCCGGGATTCTACATTCAGGTAGCAGCGGACGTGAGTCCGCTCAAACTTTCCGAACGGACATCGCCAACGCTGAGAACGATCCAGCTAAGACCAACCGCCGATGCGCTGATTTGAAAACTCCGGGAGGAGGCTGATCGCAACACCCG
>JBLFYM010000170.1:0-12388 GCA_047608975.1 Limisphaerales bacterium
AGCAGGGCGATTCCCCAGAACGCCAGCAACAACAGCGCCGCGAGTCGGGAACCAAGAATCCCGCATACCGCCAGGAGGGAAAGGATCAGGCCGATTATCAGGATCGGAGGACTCTGTTTTCCGATCGCACTCGTACTGGCACCCATGAAGAGCCAGAAAAAGCAGAAAAATCTCAAACCCTTGCTGGTCATGCCGGAATGTATGATTGTTGGTTCAGAATTTGCACCCGAGCAATCGGAAGCGTTGGTTTAGTTTGGCGGATGCGACGATGCTTCGTAGCGAGCGACCTTCATTCCCGACCGGCGAAGCGTTTTACGCCCGGTGAAAAGATTCAAGCCTGAACGTTTGTGAAGGCCGCCCATTCGTTCGCTTATTCCTCGGCCCGTGCTTCCCGGCTCCGCCCCGTTCCTCGGTCCCAGAAGCTCTGCGGAAGTGTCCCCTGAGTCGTTAAAATAAGAGTGGCGGTTGGTTCAGCCACGCGGAAGCGTTCTGGCAGATGATGGCCCAAGAGGTCGAAGTGCTGTGCGGACCGCACTATCGGCCTGACAAAAGCAGCGAATACCGGCGAGCGGGCTCGGAAAACGGCAGCGTCTATCTGGGCGCGACAAAGAGGAGATTCGTCGTCCTCGGGTGCGACACCAGGACGATGGCGAGAAGTCCCTGGAGACCTACCGGGCAGCCTCGAGTCAAACGGGGCTCTTTGAAAAAATTGTCGGCTTGGTCAGGGATCGTCGGATTTTGCAAGTCGAGCAGGTGGGCAAAAGTGTCGACCCGATATCGTGAGGCGCTGCCAAGCACATCAGCGGTTTCAAACCATTCCGGCAAGGTGGCGCTGGACAAGGAGACCATTCTGAAGGAACTGGAACGAGGTGCTGAGTTGAGTGCGGGGCAGGTGCTGCGGTTGCGGATACGGTATATGGCGGATGGATTGGTGTTGGGTTCAAAGATAGCTCCGGCCTTTTGGAACTGAACGCCGGCGTTGAGGTCGGCTATTGCTTTGGCGAAATTGGCATTTTCGCGTTCATGGCTGTAAGCCAATCTTCCAACTCCACTTTCATCGAGGCAGTGAGTTTTGGTTGGTCCGCTGCCAGGTTGGTCTTTTCGCTTAGGTCGGTTGAGAGGTTGTAGAGTTCCACTGAATTGTCGTCGTAGTGTTTGATCAGCTTGTGATCGCCGCGACGTATGGCGCTGGCGAGTCGGTTGTGGCCATGGAACGCGTAGTTCGGATAGTGGAAGAAGATGGATTCACGTTTCAGCGATCCGGTCTGGGTGAGGAGAGGTAAGAGACTTTCGCCGTCCAGTTCCTTGTTTGATGTCAATCCGACGGCCTCGAGAATCGTGGGATAGGTATCCATGCTGATCACGGGAATATCGCAGATGGATCCCGCTTTGACCTTGCCCGGCCAGCGCACAATCCAGGGAACGCGGATGCCGCCTTCGTAAAGGTATCCCTTGTTGGCGCGGAGCGGTTGGTTGCCAAAGAGTGAGCCGTTGTCCGATTTGAAGATCAGTAAGGTGTTCTGGCTCAGTTGCATTTCATCGAGCGCGCTGAGCAGGCGACCGATGGCGGTGTCCATACCTTCAATCATGGCGGCGTAGGCGGGGTTCTTCACTCCGCCGCGCTTCTGGTATTTCGCGATCAACTTCTCGGGGGCTTGGATGGGGTAATGAACGGAGTAATTCCACCAACAGAGAAAGAACGGCTTGGTCTTGTTTGTTTGAACGAAGGCGATTGATTCGTCGGCCAACCGATCCGGGAGATAGTCACCGTCCTTTCGCGGAGTGATTGCGGGTATTCGGTAGGGTTCGAAATAGCTGGGCGGTCCGCCCCGATCGCAGCCGCCGACGTTGCGATCGAAACCCTGGTGTTCAGGTCTGAGCGCTTCCTCACTTGCGCGCGGCTTGCCCCGGCCGGGATGGGACAGATGCCATTTGCCGACGAAGCCGGTGGCATAGCCGGCGTCCCGCAGACGCTCGGCGATGGTCACGTGCTTCAATTCCAGATCGTTTCGTTTTTCCGCGCCCAACCATTTCGCACCCTTCGGCAGATAGCCCGGACGATGTCCGGGCGCATGATTGGTGATTCCCAATCGAGCCGGTGATTGTCCCGTCATCATCGCTGCTCTGGTGGGCGTGCAGACTGGTGCGGCGGCGTAGGCATTTGTGAAACGCATTCCCTGAGTGGCAAGCCGATCAAGGTGGGGGGTATCGAGCGCTTTGTTGCCCTGCATGTGCAGATCCATCCACCCGAGATCGTCGGCCATAATCACCACGATATTCGGGGTGGACGTGGCGGCACAAAGAACCGCGAGCGCCCAAAGACAGATGATGGAGAGAAGCTTCGATGTGATCTTCATGCAGCTGCGAGGATATCGAAGCCGGAGGATGGAACGAGCTGAATCAGGCGGGCGAACGACTGGGAAAGGTAAGAGTTTTCAGGTGACGCAATTTGCGTGCAGAATGAGATTAGTGTGTTTTCATCTGGTTGTTGATGGTGGGGGGCGGCGAATCAAAATTGGGGCCGAGCCTGCCTACAATCAATGGAACTCAAGGAGTGAAGCGGAGTAATCATGAAAAAACTCAGTCTATACTATGCAACCAATCGTGGTCACCTCGGCGACCGGTGGAAACCGGACAGCTATGGAACCAAATTCAGCGCTGATGGGACGGAGAATCTTCGTTTCGGCAAGTTGAATCTGGAGGCTGACGAGAAGCAATTGACGAAGCATCTGGGGAAAACAGTGGCCGGCGCCAAGGGGAACGGTGAAGGCCTGTCCGGCTATCTGGGCAAACAGATGAAGAGGGCGAAAATTCGCGCGTTTCGGGAAAATGCGAAAAGTGGCGACCCCGCCGCCGCGGTCTACGGATCGAAGGCCATGTTTGACGAACTACAAGGAATCATGAAGAAGGCCACGGATGTGGTGATCTACATTCATGGGTTCAACGTGGACTGGAATGATGCGGTAGCGAGTGCGCTTGCGTTGCAGGAAATGCTCAACCTTGAGGTGGAGGGTGTCCCGAAGCAGAAGACCCAGGTAGTTCTGTTCACGTGGCCGTCGAACGGGCGTGCCACTCCCTGGGCTTCCTATCGTTCAGATCGCGAAGAGGCGGCGGCCTCCGGGAAATCTGTTGGCCGAGGCATGCTCAAACTCCGCGATTTTCTGGTCCAGCTTAGGGACTGCGATGCACCCGATCGGCGATGTAATCAGAAGATGCATCTGCTTTGCCACTCAATGGGGAATTTCGTGCTCCAGAACGCCGTCGCCCGGCTCCGTGATTTTACCCCAGGCAGCGCGCTGCCGCGCATGTTTGAGCACATCTTTCTCTGCGCTCCTGATGTTGATGACAATATTCTGGAGCCGCCGAATGCAATGGGCGACCTGCATGAGTTGGGACGTTGCGTGACGATCTATCACAACCGGGGAGATCTGGCGCTGCATGGCTCCGATTACACGAAAGGCAATCCGGATCGGCTCGGCACGAATGGTCCGGCCCGATCAGGCATGGTTCATAACAAGGTTCATAGCGTGGATTGCTCCGCGATCGTAAAGGGTTTTATGGAGCACAGTTATTATTTGGGAGGTCTGCCCAATCAGGATATTCGAGCCAGTATTGCGGACGTGGTCCTCGCCGCCTCGGTGAGGGAGCGGAAACGAAATCCGGATGTACCCAACCTGTGGGAGTTTCCGAAGGCGTAGTCAGTTGAAACGCCTGTAACGTCGGGGGCGGCGAAGGTTTGCCGTCCCAGGTGTTTCGCTGTGTCACGAATGCATCGCTTATCGGAATTTGTAGCTGTAGAGATCCGCGTCTTTGAGTTGGAAACGGATGCGGATGGGTTTGCCGGCGAGGGCACCGATGTCGGGGCCGGATTTCCAGGTGACGGTGCGGTCGATGGTGTCTCCGAAGTGGGCGGGGCATTCATTGAGGGTGTAGCTGGGGATGGGCTTGCCAGCGTGGTCCTGGAGTTCCACGCGAATGCTGCCGGCGGCGGAGGTGGAGAAGTTTATTTCCAATTTGTTCCCGGTGAACGTGATTGGTTTGGTGATGACTTCACCGCCTTTGGCGTTTGCGTTTACGGACACGAAACCGTCAAGCCGCAGGGTGTAGCGGCGGAGCGCGCTGCCTTTGCCGTGCCAGTAACTTTCGGTGGCATACAGGGAGAGTTCGTTGGGGGCTCCGGGCAGTTTTGATTCTGTTTCAATCGCGTGCCAGCCCATGTATTGGGCTCCGTAGTGCCAGGTGCCGGGGCGTTCAATGCCGGGGCGAAGGAAGGCCTCGTTCCAGCGTTTGAAGTGGACGCCGTTGCGGCTGGACATGAGCAAGGTCTCGGAAAGGGCGTAGCCGTAGCGGGTACTCGCCGCGGCTCTTTGTTCGCGCATCTTCGGATCAGGGAGCGCGTCCATGGAGACGGATGATCCGCGATCGATGTAGCGGTTCGGAAAGCCGATCAGAATGTGCGGGGCACGGTGGTAGTGCTTGATCTGGTTCGTGTAGAGCTGGACGGAGGGGGAATCCTCGTAGGTGAGATCACGGACGTCGGTCCACTTGATCATATCGTCGGAGACGGCCGTTCGAATGGCGCGATGTCCCTTTGGTTTCCATTCTTTCTCGGTGATGCCGCCGCCAGTGAAGATGCGCCAGTAGGCACGATATTTGCCGATGGTAGGATCCCAGAAAGCGAGATTCTGAGAGTCGAACGCGCCGAGTCCGCCGAGGATCACGTCGTCGGAGATCGGAGTCCAGTTGAAGCCGTCGGGTGATTTGAAGGGAATGAGGCCGCGCTTGCCGCTGGAGCGGAAGATGGCTTTGTATTGGGCATCGGGTTTGGCGTTCGGGCTTTCGTCCATGAAGACCGCGGGGTGGCCGGGATCGACCTTCAACCCGTTCACCTTACCGGGGATCATGGTAATGTTGTTTTCTTTGCTGCCCTTGAATTCGTGGATGCCCAAATTCGGTTTGTGCCAGGTGATTCCGTCTTTGCTTTCGGCGTAGCAGCAGTAGAGCGGATGACGCCCGGTGTTGATTCCGCGCTCGCGAACCTCGATGTGCCAAGCCTTGTAGTACATCCGGAATTTTTCACCGTCGTGAAAAATGCTGTGGTAGCCGCTGCCGGTGCCTTCCCATTCTTCATCGTGGTGCAGTGCGATATCCTGTGGCACCGGGTGATGCAGTCGGGCAGCGGCGCTGCCGGCATAGGATTCGACGAGCGCATCGTCGATGAAGAGTTCGCGACGGTTGCCGAGGTCGGTTGCCGGGGGGGCAGCGCGGAGCGATCTTGGAAGGGCGAGGGTGGTGAGCGCAGTGGATGCAAGGAAGTGGCGGCGGTTCATGTTGGATTTTGAACATGAAACGGGGCGCGGGGATAGGGGAATATCGCTGATGCTTTTGCCGGATTCCTTTGGCGCCATTCCCTGTCCGTCCGACGTGGTTTCCAATTGAAAATTTACGCTTTGCAATTGTGAAAGCGAGAACGAGAGGTGGGATCTGGCTGAGGTTTCCGGTTCGTGATGCCCGGTGGGAGAGACAACTACTTGTCATACTTTACCGGATCCTTCTTACTGCGGTTTTGGGCCTTGGTCTTGATTGCCTTACGCACGTTGTCGAGTCGGGCGGGCCACTTGAATATGGGGGCGCTGGTCGGATCGTAGCCTTGCAGGTGGCCGTTCAACCGAGTCGTAGGTTTGGTGTAAATGAGTTGGGTATCGCCGAAAACCTCTTCGCAGATCTTGGCGAGCCCGGGATCGTAGGCCTTCAGTTCTTTGCGGGTGTTCACGTGATTGTGATCGTGGTCGTTTTCGCGGTTGTCGTTGAACCAGGACTGCACGCCTTCGGCGAAATACTCGGCGTGATTTACAGAGGCGTATTTGGTTTCCCAGAGCCCCTGCTTCATCGCCCGCTGGTATATGGACTTGAGCCGGTCGTCGAAGGTCTTGTCCACCTCGACCATCCCGCGCAGATGAATGTTGTGGGCGAATTCGTGAATCAGGATGTTTTCCTTGTGATAAGGGTCACCTTGGTAGGCGAGCATGTTTTCCTCCGCGCAGGAACAGACGGGGTCGGTTCTGGATCCGCCCAGACCGCGCGCGCGGGCATCCCAATAATCCTGGGGAGTAAACTTCCGATATTCGGGGATGTCCGTGGTGAATTCGTTGTGTCCCATGACGATCATGCGCGAGCCACCGGCGATCATGGCGCGCTTCACGTCGGGGCGTCTGGCCAACATCATGTCGATGAGGTAGGCGGCTTCCCTGAGGGCGAAGTCATTGACCTGAGCAGAACTCACAATCGGATAGCCACTTGCGCTCACGTGCTTCTGGTAGAAGGCGTCGAGCTTCATCGAAGCCGGTGGTTTGGTGACCTGATAGTCGGCGGCACGAAGCGTCGGGCTCAGGCTGAGAACCCAGGTGAAAATGGTGATGAATCGGTACACTGGGGAGTTGATCGCACTACCGGGATTGGATTGCAAGAACGCCAGGTGTTGTTGCTTTGGGAACCCGCAAGGAAGTTGACAATCCGATCGCGAGCACCGACCAATCGCGGGTGCAGTTGAATTCAGCCCTGAGCGCGTGTTTTGGTTTGATCACGTTGTCGAGCTGGATCGTGTCCTGCAAACCCATGGAACTTCCGCCGAGCCACCCGCAGTTGCTGAACTATCGAGCCGCTCCGGCGGACAATCCGCTGAAGGGATTCATGCCTTTTCGCGGCGACTACCGGGGCGCGTTTCCGCACAGCATGGAATGGGATTACTTTCCGCTGGGCGACCTGATGACAGGGCCGGAGGCGTTTGATTTTGAGGTGGTGGAACGTTCGCTGATGGAGGTCTCGGCGCGGGGTCATCAACTGGTGATGCGGGTGTATCTCGACTATCCGGAGAAGTCGACGGGAGTGCCGCAGTTCCTGATCGATGAAGGGGTGAAGATGCGGCCGTATGAAGATCACGGTGGCGGGCTTTCACCTGACTATGAGGATGAAAGGCTGGTGCAGGCGTTGGAGAAGTTTATTGCCGCTTTCGGCAACAAGTATGATGGCGATCCGCGACTGGGGTTCCTCACCATCGGCTTGGTGGGGTTCTGGGGCGAATGGCACACCTATCCACACGACGAGTGGATGCCGGGGTTTTCTGTTCAGCGACGGATTCTTCATGCCTATGATTCCGCGTTCTCGGAAACGCGGATGTTGGTTCGTCGCCCGGTAGCGGACAGCACGATGCTTTCCATCGGTTATCACGATGACTCGTTCGCATTCAGCACCCTTCCGACGGTGGACTGGCATTTTGTTTCGCAATTGCGGGCGGCCGGCGCGACGAATCAATGGCGGACGAACCCCATCGGAGGTGAACTCCGTCCCGAATTGCAGCTGGCGATTTGGGACCAACCAATTCCGGCGGACATCCAGCATGAGGATTTTGCAGAGTGTGTGAAACAGACCCACGCCTCGTGGTTGGTGAACCAGCGGGTGTTTAACGGCGAACTCTCCGCTGTGGCCCATGCGCGGGCGGTGGCTGGCGCGCGATCGTTGGGCTATGAGTATTTCGTTTCCCAGACGCACGTGCCGCCAATTCGCGCCGGAGAGGCCATGGTGGTTGAACTGGCGTTGGAGAATCGTGGCGTCGCCCCGTTCTATTATGATTGGCCGGTTCAATTGCGCGTGCTTTCGCAGGGCAAACCGGTGCACGAGGGCAGCCTTCCATTGCGGCTGACTCAGGTGATGCCGGATTCTGTGACTTCCTTGCGGGTGGAGATTTTGAACTCCTTTTCAGCGGGTGAGTATGAGTGTTTGATCCGTGTAGTGCCTCCTTTTGTGGGAGCCAAACCGTTCCGATTTGCCAATGAGGAATTGGATGCCGAGAACTGGCTGCGCATTGGCGTTCTCAGAGTGTTTTGATCGTTCTGTGCTGGGGCAGGCCTTAGCCCATCAAGTGGATTGACAGCAGAGGCGCGTCACGAAAAGGTCAGGTCATGTCAAAGAAGCTATTCACACTGACCGCGCTCATGGCACTGCTACTGGGAACGGGTTGTGTCTCGCACTATATCGTCGTGTTGAACAACGGTTCCTCCACGACTTCCAGAGGAAAACCGAGAATCAAAACTCAGTATGAGACGAGAGTTGATGCGGCGGGTAAAGAGCAGAAGGTACAGGTGTCGCAATATTACGAATTCAAGGACGTCGGCGGCATGGTGCAGCGGGTGCCGCTGTCGCGCATTGCGCAGATCTATCCCAAGAGCGATCAGGGGGACGCGAAGTTGTTCTATTTACCCAAGAGTTACGACATGCCGAAGTCCAAGAAGCCGTGGTATTCGATTGACTGAATGTGCGGCCGGGCTTAAGCGCCGAACTGTTGCTTCACCCAGCCCACGACCGCGTTACACATCGGTTCTCCGTGCGTGTCGGCGAAAACGTGACCCGCTCCGGGGAGTTCGACGAAAGTGGTGTTCCCGCCCGCTTTTCCGATGATGTCGTGTGAATCTTGGATCGGAACCACGTCATCCTCGCTACCGTGAATCAGGAGCCACGGGACAGTGATCTGAGAACCGCGTTCCACCACGGTGTCGATGCTGTTCATGTCGTTCACAAAGGTAGAAGAAAGCGGGCAGCCATCCTCTTCCCACATGCAACCATTGTCCGGTTCCTCCATGCCGAACTCGGTTTCAGCAAACTTTGCGGTGTGAACCATTCCCGCGAGGGAGACGAGATGTTTGATGCGGGAATCATCGCTGGCCCTGATCACCCCCACGGCACCACCCATGCTGTGGCCGACCAGGCAAATGTCGTGACCGGCGAGGGCATCGAGCACTGATCCGAGATCACTGACTTCCTTGGAGATTGTGCAATCCGCAAAACTGCCCTCGGAGTTGCCGTTGCCGGAAAAGGAAAAACGCAGGGAATTGATGCCCGCGTGGGCAAGCGCAGTTGCCAATGCGACGACGAATGGCCGGTCCTTGTTGCCGGTGACGCCGTGACCGATCACGACGATCTGTTTGCTCTCGGGAGTGGCAGAATGAAGGGTGAAATCAATGGCTTCACCCTGCGCATTTTTGATCTGTGAAATCATGGGCGACTTGTAGCCGGTGCGTTCGGGGGCGGCTAGCAAAATTCCGAATCAGGATTTGTCAGGGCTTGATTCGAGCGGGTTCACAGCCTACAAGGCGAGCATTACATGAAAAACTCCAGCTCCCTCTCCCGTCGTAGTTTCGCTTCCGGGCTGTCCGCTGCCGCGACGGCGGTGGCGTTTCCGTCCATCGTCACCGCGCGCAAAGATTCCAAGCAGCTGATCGTGGGCGAGGGGGAGCACACTTATGAGGTGATTCACAACTGGGCGCGGCTCCCGGATCGGTATTCCTGGCAGACCACCCACAATGTCGCGGTCGACAAGGATCAGAACCTCTATGTGATTCATGAGGGCCGGAAGGAGCAGGCGGATCATCCGGCAATTTTTGTTTTTGATTCCAAGGGCAAATACATTCGCTCGTTTGGCCAGCAGTTTCAGGGCGGCGGTCACGGACTCGAGGTTCGCACGGAAGGCAATGAGCAGTTTCTCTATGTGACCGGGTATTTGCATCTGAAACAGTTTTCCAAACTCACCCTCACGGGTGAACTGGTCTGGGAGAAGCGCGCGCCGATGGAGTCAGGGTTGTATCCAAAGGGTGAGGACAAAATACAGGAGCGGCGCTGGGCACGGGATGCGTTCTTGCCGACAAATTTCGCGTTTCTCAATGACGGCGGTTTTCTGCTCGCCGATGGCTACGGGACCTACCGCATCCATCGCTACGACAAGGACGGCGAATGGCAGGGGATGTTCGGTGAGGTTGGCACAGGTGACGGCCAGTTTCGGCTATCGCACGGGGTTTGGGTGGATGACCGCCCGGGAAGGAAGCCGTCGATCGTAGTGGCGGACCGCTCGAACAAACGCGTCCAATGGTTCACGATGGAGGGAAAGCACCTCAAGACGATGACCGATTTCATCCTGCCCGCGAACATGGATACCTTCGGCAAGACGCTGCTGGTTCCGGATCTGAGCGCGCGGATTACGCTGCTCGATATCGACGACAAGGTGATTGCGCATCTGGGCGAAGATCCGGAATGGCGCAAGACGGTTGTGAGCGATCGCATGAAGTTGCGTCGTGAACCCCAGGGCGAGGAGTGGAGGTCAGGCAGATTTCTGCATCCTCATGACGCCTGCTTTGACGCGAGTGGAAACATCTTCGTGGCCGAGTGGGTTCATACGGGCCGGATTTCGAAGCTGCGGAAAGTTTAGGTTTGGCCCCGTTTCGGGTTGGCTATCCCGGTCGCATTTCAGAATTTGTCAAATCCGTCAGGAAGTTCCGAGAGGACTTGCCAAGCTTCAGGCCGTGTGAAACTTTCCGGCCGACTTATGGGCCATTTGAAGCTGCACATCCCCGGACCGGTAGAAGTAAACGAGCGCACCTGGCAGGCGTTCTGCACTCCGATGATCGGTCATCGGAGTAAGGATTTTCAGAACCTGTACGAAAAGGTTCAACCCCAGTTGCAGAAACTTCTGGCGACGGAACGTTTGGTGTTTCTCGCCACCTCCTCCGCGTGGGGCATGATGGAAGGGGCCTTGCGGAATCTCTGTGCGAAGAAGGTTCTCACCTGCATGAATGGTGCGTTCTCGGACAAATGGTTTGATGTGGCCAAACGCTGCGGCAAGGAGGCCGAGGCGCTGAAAGTGGAGTGGGGCTCACCTATTCTGCCGGAACAGATCGATGCGAAATTGGCGAGCGGTGAATTTGATGCGTTGACGCTGGTTCACAACGAAACGTCGACCGGCGTGTTGAACCCCCTTGAAGAGATCGCGCAGCTGAAGGCGAAGTATCCAGACGTGATGTTCATCGTGGATACGGTGAGTTCCATGACCGCGGTGCCCACGGATTTTGACTCGCTCGGAGTTGATCTGATGTTGGCGGGAACGCAGAAGGCATTCGCATTGCCTCCGGGAATGACAGTGTTTGTCTGTTCAGAAGCAGCGATGAAGCGCGCGGAAACGCTCGGCGATCGGGGCTACTACTTCGATATCTTGGAGTTTCAAAAGAATGCCGAGAAAAACATGACCCCCAGCACTCCGAGCATCAGTCACATCTATGCGCTCTCGAGCAAGTTGGATGAGATTTTTGAGGAAGGCTTGGAGGCGCGATACACCCGTCATTCGGCGCTTGCGAAGATGACGCGTGACTGGGCCGCAAAACATGGATTCAAACTGTTCCCTGAAGCCGGATTCGAATCGCAGAGTCTGACCTGCCTGAGCAACGGTGCGCGTGAAGGCGGCACGGTGATTGATGTCCCGCAGTTGCAGTCGCTCGTGAAACAGCAGGGGATTCAGATTGACGGCGGTTACGGCAAAATCAAGGGAACCACATTCCGCCTTTCCAGCATGGGGGACGAAACCGCCGAGACGATGGCGCATCTCTACGAGGTTCTCGACTGGGCGATAGAGCAGTTGTAACCGCAACCCCGTCTGACTTAATCGCACAGGTGTTGCTCTGCGAGCGCTCGGAAATCCGTGGTCTGCTGATCAATCCAACGCTGGTCGCGTCCGAGATGACCCGCCATTTCGATGGCGACAGTGCTGGCGATTTCTGAACTTGCCCGGGCGTCGAGCAGGAGACAGCGGGTTCTTCGCGAAAGAACATCTTCGACCGTTCGGGCCATAGTGTTCACAGCTGCGTGTCGAATGTGATCGCGGGTGATGGGAAGATCGCGGTGAAGCAGGGCGGGGCTCTCAACGCTGACGTGATCCAGAGGGATCCGATGGTTCCGGGTTTTGCAAGGGGCCTTCGCCAGAGTTCCATTTGCTATGATGTGATCGATCGCGTCCTCCGCCATCTTCCGATAGGTGGTCCATTTGCCGCCCGCCACCGTCACCAATCCGCTCGGTCCCGTTTCGATCAGGTGATCGCGAGGAATCGCAGAGCTCGTTCTCCCGCGTCTGGTTCTGACGAGTGGACGCAGACCGGCGAAGGCACTGAGGACATGTGAGCGGGTCACCCTCTCACGGGTGAATCGGTTTATGTGATCGAGCAGGAAAGAGATCTCCTTTGGTTCTGGGGAAGGAGTTCGACATGGGTTTTCGATTGGAATGTCAGTGGTGCCGACCAAGATCCGATTCATCCAGGGAATCGCAAAAAGCACGCGCCCATCGGTAGTCTTGGGGATCATCAGCGCGGTCGATTTGCCAAGAAAACGGCTCGGGATCACAATGTGCGAACCGCGACTTGCGGCGATGATTGGCAGCGTGGACGGATTGCTTTTGGTTCGTAAATCGTCTGCGAACACGCCGGTTGCGTTCACGACAACCTGGGATCGAACTTCAAAGCAGTCCCCCGATTCTTCGTCCCGAACGATCGCACCGAAGATTTTTCCGTTTTTGTGG
>JBLFYM010000171.1:0-12368 GCA_047608975.1 Limisphaerales bacterium
CTTCAGTTTGTCCCCATCGGCCGCCTTCAACAGTCTGATATACTCGGCCACTGTTTCCTGCACCGCGACATGAGAACCGATACGGCTGTATTTGCTTGAGCCCGCACCGTCAGCGACCACCAGGACCGTGACCGAGTCCGTATGACCAAACGCCATCGCGTCCTCGCGGAAACGATTGTCAAAAGCCTGTTTGCGCCCGCGTCTGCTCCCACCGATAACCCGCCAGTCTTCCGATACAATGCGTTCGATGTAGACGTGATCCTCATAGTCGCATCGGTCGAGTTTCGGAAACACTTTGGCGGTCTCCGGCGGACACCAGGCTTCTTTGACGGGTTCCGTCTTCCACGTTGCCGCCTTGAGCGGCGGTAAGGCTGGTTCGGCTGCGGGAGGAGTTTCCGCCACTTTCTCGTCGGTGGAGGCTTCAGGCTTTTTCGGTTCGTCCGATTTTTCGGCGCGGGCGTCAGGGAGTGACTGATCGCCAGGTTTTTCGAAATCCCCGGTCGCACTCGCAGGCGTAGACTTCGACGAGTCCGGAACCGCTGCATTTCCCGCTGGAGACTTTTCGCCCGAAGTCGGGTTCGTCGTTTTCGGTTTGTCTTCGGGAGACTTGGAATCTTCAGGTGCTTTGTCTGAGTTCATGATCTTCTCCTCCGGCTTTGACGAGGCCGATTCCGCAGATGCCACGGACGTCTTCTCGTCTCCCGTCGTCTTATCGACCGGACGTTTGATCCCCAACTGCTCCGGCGTCAGGAATTTGCTATGTTCGTCGGCGGCTTCCCGCGGCTTCTTCGAATCCGCGTTGGTCCGCGACTCCCCATCCGGGGGGCCTTCTCCGCCCGGCCTCTCCGAACCGAAGAACCACTGTTTCAGACTCACCGCAGCCTAGGGATGAATGATGATTTCCGGAGGCGGAGGCGGCAGCGCAACGCCTTCATCCAGGGAAACCGGACTCCCCCCGATCTTCTGCGAAGTCTGTTTGATCGAGGCCGATACCCACTTGAAGAACTGTTTGAAAGCTTCGGGAGACATTTCCTTCATCACCAGCACGGTCTCGGTGACCTGCTTGAGGATGTCGGGATCGGCCTGGTCGCCACAGGCGACGGCGATCACATTGCCAGGGCGGTTGGCCTTGATCATCGCCGCGTTCTCATCCCAGCGGTCGGTTGGGGCACCGTCGGTAAAGATAAAGATGAGCGGCTTCCAATCGCCCTTCTCCTCGTCTGTGGTAGTGCGGACCTCGCGATCAACGCATTCCACCAACAGCTTCAGCGCCGCACCGTAGGCGGTGGTCCCACCGGCCGTGATATCGGGCGGATTGAAGGAGGTGATTTCAGTCAGCGGAACGACCTGCTGGGCGTTGCTGTCAAAAGTGATGACCGACAGGTAGGCTGATTCCACCGCCGAAGGGTCACCCATGAGTTCGCTGTGAAGCGCGCGGATGCCGGATTTGACGGATTCAATGGGGGCTCCGTTCATGGAACCGGAGCAGTCGGCGAGGATGTAAACAGGAAGTCTTCGAATAGACATAGTATTGCTGAAACGTTGGAGTTATTGACGCGGGAGTGTTGGGAATGGCCCCCAGTGGCGCAAGAACAAAAGGGTTTTCTGGCTTCCCCATCTCGGGGAACGCTGGCGATCCATGCTCAACATCGAGGCACGAATCCAATCCATTTGAACCGCGCCATCTCCACGGACGAAACCACCGTACGATCGGCTACAGAAAATCGGCCTACGAAGGTATGACAGAGGAGCTCGAACGCGACCGGTCAGTAGGGATGCTCAGCGTGATCCCGGATATCGACGATCGCGTTGGTCAGAACCTCGATGATACGGGCGTGAGATTTTGGACCCGCCTTTTTGTCGTCGTTGCCCTCGTTGACGAAGTTCATCTCGTTCGTGATCGCATGTTCAATCGCTGGAACCGCGGGGCCGGCCTTCACCCCGAAGCCCCACAAGGCGTGAGCAGCGTTGAACCTCACGGTCGAACTGACATCAAGCAATGCATTGGTGAGGAACGGCAGACTGAGCTCCGGATTTTCCAAGGTGCGACCGATCGCCAAAACGGCATCTGCCCGGATTCGCCTGTCGGAATCCGAAACGCACTTTCCCAACGCCGGCAACGCCGCGGCGGTCCGCAGATTTGGCACCTCACCAAGCAAGTGGACGCAACAGAAGCGGACCGACAGATCCGGATCCGCCAAGCCCTCGATCAGATAGGGCGACGCGTTCGAATTCATTCTTCGGATGGCACCGCCGACGAAGCCACCTCGATCAAAACTGGGCGGATAAGTCGTTCCTTTTAGCAGCGGCATCAGATATGGCATCCCAGCTGGCCCCACGATGATCGCGCCGACCAAACCCCGTCGTTGCACTTCCGTTTGCGTCGGCAGGCACGGAATAATCTTCTGCTTCTCTAGTAACGCCCTGAGCGTCTTGCGCAACTCGGATTCAGTGAAGCAAAGATCGTTCGTCACCAAGGGCATAACATTCGTCCCGAGAGCTTTGATGGCAAAAACTGAAGGATCGTCTTCACTTTCCGCTGTAGTTAGTTGGTTAAGCCAATCCGCCGCTGAGCGGCCTTTGTAGTAGTCCGCTGATCCGGACTCGAATCGGAAAACTGCGACCCCGATACAAATCGACAGGAACACAACAACCGTCGCGATTGCAGCCCATTTGCGCCGCGCATCCATTTACAGCCCCCAAAGACTGTTGGGACGGATAGTCAATTCCCCATCGATCTGAATAATGACCTGGCAACTCACCCCCGCTGCTTCGGAGAATCGGATCGCTTCGGAAAAATCAAGCACGGTGAGCGCCGTGGCCCAGGCATCCGCAATCATGCACGAATCATGAATCACGCTGACCGCAGTACTACGCAAAGCTCGCGGACGACCGGTACGCGGATTGATGATGTGGGAGTAGCTGCGTCCGCCAAGCTCCCTGATGTTCCGATAATCCCCAGAGGTCGCGATGGCCTGATCTTTGAGCTCCACCGCCGCGACCACTTTTATTTTGCCGGGTTCCGGCCGCTCAATACCCACGCGCCAAGGCCGGCCTTTGGGACTTACGCCACGCGCCTTCAGTTCTCCACCGATCTCGACCAGATACTGCGTCAGTTTGTAGCCATCCAGCAGCTTGGCCACTTCATCGACCGCGTATCCCTTGGCGATGGCCGAGAGATCGATCTGGAGATTGGGAACACGTTTGCGGATGGCTGGGGGTGTGACACGGACTTCCAACAATTCCATTCCAACAGACCTCTTCGCTTCCTCAATTTGTTCAATGCCCATGGTCGTGGGAGTCTTTTGTCCAGGTCCAAAACCCCACAGCTCAACCAGCGGCAGCACCGTGATATCAAACGCACCTCCGGTCTTCGCCGCGACCTCCTGACCAGCCTGCACGACCGTCAGCATTTCGTTTGGGATCGCAAACCAATTGGTGTCCGTCGAAAGATTGAATCGGCTGATCACGGAATTGCTGCGCCAAGTTGACATCTGCGCCTCCAGCTCAGTCAACTTCTGACTGACCATCGCGCGAATTGCGGGAGTTCCAGCCTGGCGGGAACGGGGAACGAACCGGGCCGACCAGACAGTTCCCATGGTTCGCCCGCTCATAACGCGGATTGATTCATCCACCGCCGGACCGCGTGAGGGCTGAGGCTCAGCACAACCAAGCAGGATCAAGGTGAACAGACAGGGGGTTAAACGTTCAAAAGTCATAGAGCCATTGATGGATGAGATCGTATCGAAAACGTAGCAGAGCCACCATTATCAAAACCAGAGCGACCCCAAAGTCGCTCCGCCGCCAACTGTCCCGTGATCCATGCGATCGCACTGTCTCCAGCAACGCACCGGTGGGGCATCCGTAGCGGCAGTAAGCCTTGGGCACAAAACAGGACGCGATCAGCCCGACAACGGCCACGCTGATGGTCGCGATTCCGGCCGCCCCCAAAAGATAGGCATCAAACGGCTCAATTCCCGCCAGATCGAAACCGATCGGCAACATCACCACGACCGCAACAAATCCCAGCAACATTCCGGGCAACCAACGCAATCCCCGATCCAGGTCCGGTGAAACCGCGAACTGCCATTTCTTCGGACGCCATCGCAGTATCCATTCCTGCAACGCCCCGTGCGGACAGACCTGTTGGCAGTACAACGGTTTCTTTGTCGCCCAAGGAATTACCAGCATTGCCGCCACGAAAAGCACCATCGCCGGGGCCAGTTCCCACGCGATCCCAGAGCGGGTCCAACCCGCCAACAAGGATTGCGCCATCAGATCGCCGGATAGCAAGCCGACGTAGCCAACCACGTACAGCTGAAACCAACGCCGCGCTTTCACGCGCCCGGGACGCTTGGTGAACGCAAGGAAAACGCCCAGCACCATCGCACCCAGGAGGCCGATGTCCTCCCATTGCCATTGCGGAGCAATCGCAGTCTGTCTCCCCTCCCCGACCGCAAAGCGATGAACGATCCCACGCCCAACGGCCATACTGGTGAGGGTCGCTCCGGAGACTCCTTCGATGCCTTCTGCATCCAGATCCATCTTCGCCACCTCCGGCCACGCCATCCCGTTCCAGATACGCTTGAAGGACCAGTCGAGCATTACATCCTCCGCGTGCGTCACGGTGTCCTCGCTGGAGCGAACGTTCATTCCTTTCACCGAGCCGTCCGCCTTCAGCGCGACCATCGTGTCAGTCGTTCCGCAGTAGCCGACGATGTGGGATACATCGGGCATCGTGCGGACCACATATCCGAGTTCCTCACCTTCCGCATCAAAGACAAACATTCCCGCCCGCGGTCCGTGATCATGTTTCAGAGAAACTGCGTTGGTCCAAAAGAACCGGACCTCCGGAACTGAGATCGGTTGTTCGCCGAGGACACGTTGGCGCACGTGATGATCGCGAATGAGCCAACAGATCGCCGCCAACGCCAACAGGCGGTAGCTTTGCAGGAGGACCACGCGGGTCCGCGACAACCGAACCGGGCCAGCCTTGGCCGGTGTCGGTGAACTTTTCTGCGACTCGGTCATACCTTGCGTGGAACACGGACCACCAATGCCCAATCCGTTCCCTTACACCGTGCTCCCGATCACTTCACGGGAATCAGTTGCACCGCATCCGAATGAAGGTTCCCGTTGGCATCCTTACCATCAAGCACGATCAACGCCGGTCTACCGGGGGCAAATTCGTAGATTCCAAGCGAAATAAACGTTGGCTTGATGGGCGCTGCCAGCTTCATATTGATGCGGTGCGATTCCTCACCTTTTGCGTGATGGACGGTGACTTTCGCATTGTCCGCGCGATTCTGATGATGCTGATATCCGTAGCGAACCTCGTATTTGCCGGCGCTGGGAATCTTGAATTCATAACGTGCCGTCGCTCCCGATTTGCCGGAGGCATAACGGTAGTTGCTGCCGACATAGTTCTTCAGTCCCGCACCCTTATTCCAACTGCCGGTATGCACAGCGTTCTCGTCATCGATCACGATGCCTTTCAGCTTCCGCGGATCCAGGTAGCTGTCTTCGATCGGCGGCAATTGAGCCGCGTTCTTCGCCACATAAAACGCGGAATTCACGTCGTCCCTACGCGTGACACCCGGAAGACGACACAGGCCCAGCAACTCATCCAGGTAGGAGTGATAGACCGCTGCCGGTGTGCATTCATATTTCGTGCAAAGTGAAGCCGCCTTGCCGACGACTTCGCCAATCATGCCGCCCGTCCGCATCACCCGGATCGTGCCCAGCGCCTCATGAGTCACGCTGATATTGCGTCCGGCCATGAAAAGATTGTCGATGTTGCGCGAATAGAACGATCGATACGGCAACGGATAACCGCGACGCCGATCAACACCGGCGCCGTGAACCGCCTTCGAGATGAAGGGATTGTCTGGATACTTCTTGGCGTATTGTTCTTTCGGATAATGCAGATCGATCGACCAGGTGGTGGGCACCGTGCCATCGGGAAAGACTCGTTTACTCACAATATCTTCCTGCGTGAGAACGACGTCTCCGAGCAATTGCGTCGATTCACGAGGACCGCCGATATAAGCAACCCAGGTCAGCCGGGCTTTGGCATGTTCAGGGGCCGCTTCGGGACTGTGTTTCATGGCCCCAAAGGCTCCAAACACGGCCCGCAGGTTCCAATCACGCATCGCCTCCAAGCCTTTCAACGGATCCAATTCGTAGCCGCTCTCCCAAAACCATTCGCCATGAAAGCGGCGTGGATAAGGAAAGTCTTCCATCGTCAGATCGAGGGCCCACGGAACTTTTGGGTAGGACTGGGACTCGGTTGCGTTTTCCCAATTCCACATATTGCTCATCCCGAGATGCCCCTTCTTCTGAATCTTATTGTCCGCGCCGGCCATCAGTCCGATGAACGCGTGCCCGGTGCAGTCTGCGAACAGGTCTCCAGTGAAACGTTTGATGCGTCCGCTGCGCGTGTCGAAGGCCCACACGGCAGTAATCTCCTTGTCCACCGTCTCCACCCGGAAGGCGTGATGATTGAGGAAAAGTGAAATGTTCTTTTCCGCGCGGACAATCTCCTCCTTCCTGGCGTCACCGTATTCCTCGTAAGTGCCCGGTGATGCTTTCGCGTGATCGGCAAATTCCTCAATAATCTCTCCCAGTTTTGAGTATTCGCCGCGACGGGTGTTGCCTTTGGCCCAAACCCGGATTTCAGAACTGCCGTTGCCGCCCAATACTGCCCGGTTTTGAATAAAAGCAACTTTGCAACCCATGCGGGCGGCGGAGATCGCGGATCCAAGTCCACCGTAACCACCACCAACGACCACCATATCGAATTTCCCCAACTGAACCGGTTCGGATGGCAATCCCGCCAACTTCGTTCGCCACGTCGCCATGGGCTGGCTGTCGTTCGGTGGAACGAACCCCGCATCATCCGAGAAGAGAATCGCATCGCAGCGTCCATCAAACCCTTTCCGGTCAGTCAGCTTCAGCCGCGTCTCCGTTTGCCCAATGCTCACCGAGCCTCCGGCCTGCCAATGCCATTCCGCGCCAGTCGTGCCAAAGCTGGCCGATAGCGTCTTCCCGTTGACCGCCAGCTTGAATTCCCCCGGCGTGCCCGGAGCATTCCAAGGAGCCACCCAGTCCTTGGTGCGGACCCACACCTGGTAGTTGCCGGTCTGGGGAAAGGATACCGTGGTGGAGGCATCCGCCACCGGTGTCCCCAATCCGTGCGCCAGCAGGTAGGGAGACCCCATGATCTCGATGAACTGGGTATCCAGCTTCCAACCGCCATGATTATTAAAGCTCTCGGCTTCAACCAAAATGGTGGCCGCCGGCGATTGCGCTCCGGCCCAGAGGCCCGCAAGGAGTGTGAAAAGAATTCGTTTCATTGGAGTAAGTAGTCTTCTAGCGTGGATCTTTGGACAGCGAATATTCCAGAAAAATCAACAGTTTCCGAAAGCAAAACGCAGGAACAGAAATCGAGGCAACGACAAAACCGCCTGTTCGATCCGGATCGATGATCCGTTTCCACCGTGGCAGGAACACCTATCGTTGACGCTTCTCAGCTCCTTTGTGAACCTCCCGGCCGTCATTCAAGCAAACCCAGTCGTGCAAATTCAACGAGCCATCATCACCGCCGCCGGAGCGAATCAGCGCCAGCTACCGCTCCAGACCCTCGTGGACCGGGACGGCGAAACCAAAACCGCCCTTGCCATTCTCTTGGAAGAAGTGATCGCAGCGGGAATTGAGGAAGTCTGCCTCGTCATTTCTCCCGGCGACCAGGCATCGTATGAAACCGCCGCTGGAGAACTTGCCGGTCGGATACAGTTTGTCGAACAGGCGGAGCAGCTCGGATACGGTCACGCAGTCTGGTGCGCCCGCGAGTTCGCCGCCGGACAACCGTTCCTGCTCTTGGTGAGCGACCACCTTTACGTCAGTGGTGAAATCCGCGGCTGCGCCCGTCAATTGATCGAAGCCGCGCAGGCGGAGAATTGCGCAGTCTCTGCGGTGCAGGCCACGCACGAAAGCAAACTTCCAAACTACGGCGCGGTCGGTGGACATCTGGTGACCGCTCGCCAGGGTCTGTACGAAATCTCTGAGGTGATGGAAAAGCCCTCACCGACGCAGGCCGAACAAAGTCTGCTCGTTCCCGGATTACGCGCCGGTCACTACCTCTGCTTCTTTGGGATGCACGTCCTGACCTCCCAGGTAATGGACCTGCTGGACGAAGATTTGAAAACCGCCGGCAACAAGAGCGTACATCTGTCCTCCGCCCTCTCCCGCCTTACCAGCCACGAACGCTATCTCGCCTCTGAACTCACCGGGCGCCGCTACGACATCGGAGACAAGTATGGGCTGCTCACCGCCCAACTCGCCATCGCCCTCGACGGCAGTGACCGCGACGAGGTACTCACGCATCTGGTCGAACTCCTCGCCACGTCGCGGAAGTAGTATGCCCAAGCAGATCGACCTTTCTCCCATGTCCTCCCTGGTCACTATTATCGAATCAACCGACCCGGCGGTACGCGACCAGTGTCTGGATTCCGTCTGCCAGGATCTCGATCTGCCCGCGCTGCTGACTGAATGCGCTTCACTGGAAAAACTTCGTCGTACCAGCACCAATCTTTACGAACGCGTGCGCGCGCTGTTCTTCCTCTATTCAATTCACCGATTTCATATCCCCACGCGACTGGACTCAGCATCCGAGCAATCTGGGATTCCGTTTCACGGCTACGAGCACCTGCTCAATCGCCGCTTTGAGGAAGGCATCAACTCATTTCTCGAAGTGCAGAAGACCGCCGGAGCCAGCGATGGACTCTCCAGCGCCCTGTCCGCCTCCTACCACCAACTGGCGTTCCAGACACTCGCCAACCAGGTCCGTCGCAGCGTTCGCAACGTCAAAGGCAATCAATGGATGTTCCGTATGGGGCATCACTCAAATCATCCGCTGCGCATCCGACCCGAATTGCTGCAACCCGGTAGTGATGGAACTTATCCGATCCTTTGCGAGCGCACGCCCGTCCGCATGGACCTGAGCCATTGCGGCTGGAGCGACATCTTCTTTCTGGGAATGGACTATCCCGAAGGAGCGCGGGTCCTGAACATTTCCGTCGATCTCGGAGTTCACGGACGGGACCAACAGCCCCGCCCCCCCGTCGAAGCGTATTTTCGAATCATTGAGGAACCGATCATCCGGCTGACCAGTGTCGATCTCGGCGCAACGGTCGACATCAGCGATCTCAGCGAAGTCTTCGATTTTGCCAAAGACTATCTCGGCCTGCTCAAGGCCGCGGTAATCGCCAGCGGCATCGTGCCCCCCGGGATTGAAGGCAGCGGCAAGAGCCTGCAGAAACTTCTTGCCCGTGTCTGTGGGCCGAATCGCGGAATCGAACTCGTTTCGAGCGTGAACAATATTCCGAAAGGATCACGACTGGCCGTTTCCACCAACCTCCTTGCCGCCCTCATTGGTACCAGCATGCGGGCTACCGGTCAGACCCGGAGCCTGACCGGCCCACTGGAAGAGGACGAACGCCGCATCGTGCTCGCCCGCGCACTGCTCGGTGAATGGCTCGGCGGATCTGGCGGCGGCTGGCAGGACAGCGGCGGCGTGTGGCCAGGAATGAAACTCATCACCGGGATGATGGCTGGCGAGTCCGATCCCGAACACGGGATCAGTCGCGGACGCCTGATGCCCCAACACCGAATCCTGGACGAATCCGATTGTTCAGCCGCCACCCGCCAGAAACTCCAGGACAGCCTCGTGCTCGTTCATGGCGGAATGGCCCAGAACGTCGGACCGATTCTGGAGATGGTCACGGAGAAGTATCTGCTCCGCTCCGAAGCCGAGTGGAAAGCCCGACAGGACGCCCTCGGTGTGCTCGATGAAATACTTGCCGCGCTGAAGACGGGTGACGTCAGGAAGGTCGGCGAACTGACGACCCGCAACTTCCGTGAGCCAATTCAGACAATCATTCCCTGGGCTTCAAACTACTTCACCGAACATCTGATCGAACAGGCCGAGAAAGAGTTTGGCGAAGACTTCTGGGGCTTCTGGATGCTCGGCGGCATGAGCGGCGGTGGGATGGGATTCATCTTTGCGCCGGAACGGAAAGCGGAGGCCCAACAGCGCATGCAGGCGATCATGACTCAGGCCAAACGCGATCTGGAACATTCCCTCCCGTTTGCGATGGAACCGGTCGTATACGATTTCGCCATCAACGAGCATGGCACTGCCGCCGAACTCCTCGACGGACCCAACGGCCTGATGCCGCCAGACTACTACACCGCCCGCGTACCGGCACTCCTCCGCAAACCACCACAGGAATTGCCGGCCAACGAGCGTTCCGAACTCGATAAATTTGGTACGGCGTGCCGGCTGAATCCCGAGCTCAGTGGCATGGTCCAGACCCTGTTCAATGTCATGCTCCCAAAAGGTGGCAGCAACGGAGACTCCGAAGCGTCACTGTATGGCCTGCTCAACCAATTCGGTTTTGATCGTGAACAACACGAACGAATCCGGCGCGATCTGCGCGACGGGGCCATCGGACTTTCGCAGAATCGGCTCCGCGCAGATTCATCGATCGAGGATGTGAGCGATGATGATTTCACCGACGCCCGTCCCTTCGTAAATTCGGCCAGCGAATCCGAGCGCCGCAAGACCGGCATGGACGCACTGGCACGCGGAGAACTCGCCGTCATCAGTCTCGCAGCCGGAGCCGGCAGCCGCTGGACCCAGGGAGCTGGCGTCGTCAAGGCCCTGAATCCCTTCGCCCGACTCGGTGGCCGTCATCGGACCTTCATCGAGACACACTTGGCCAAGTCTCGCCGCATGAGCGGTCTCGCCGGAAACGAGATTCCACACATCTTCACCACCAGTTATCTCACCCACGGACCAATTTCTGACGCCTTGGATCTGCACCAGAATTATGGCTATGCCGGCCCCGTGCTCCTGTCCCCCGGCAAAAGCATCGGCCAACGGATGGTACCGATGGAGCGCGACCTGAGATTTGCCTGGGAAGAACTGCCGCAACAGGTCCTCGACGAACAGCAACAGAAGGTCCGCGATAGTTTGAGAACCGCCCTCATCGGTTGGGCTGCAACTGCGGGAGAAGCCACGGACTACACCGACAACCTCCCGCTGCAATGCCTGCATCCGGTCGGTCATTGGTATGAAGTTCCCAACCTGCTCCTGAACGGCACCCTCGCCGGGTTGCTGAAGGACCGTCCCCAACTCAACCATCTCCTCCTCCACAACATCGACACCCTGGGTGCCGACGCCAATCCAGATTTACTGGGACTTCACATCGAAAGCGGCAACTGCCTCTCCTTCGAAGTGATCACCCGTCGCCTCGAAGATCGCGGTGGCGGACTTGCCCGCATCAACGGCCGCCCCCGCCTGGTCGAAGGCCTCGCCATGCCTCGCGAAGAGGATGAGTTCAAGCTGAGTTACTACAACACCATGACCACCTGGATCAGCATCGATCCACTGCTGAAAGCCTTTGGCCTGACTCGCGAAGACCTTTCCAACGCCACCAAGGTCGCGAACGCCGTCCGTGATCTCGCCGCCCGCATGCCGACGTATATCACTCTCAAAGATGTAAAAAAACGTTGGGGCCACGGCCAGGAAGATGTGTTTCCCGTCACCCAGTTCGAAAAACTCTGGAGCGACCTCACCGCCCTGCCCGAGATCCCCACCAGCTACTTCCTCGTCCCCCGCCTCCGCGGCCAACAACTCAAAGACCCCGCCCAACTCGACGGCTGGCTCCGCGACGGCTCCGCCAGCTACCTCGAAAACCTCTGCAAGTGGTGAGTGGTAACTCGGGAAGCGACGAGACCTTGCTACCCTCACGAACGATGTGGGCGTGGTCACATGATCACGCAAAATTTTGTCCGGCTCACGCCGGATTCCAGCAAATCTCGTAGCAGCGGACGTAAGTCCGCTCAATCTTTCCTCCACTGAGGCTGCCAACCGAAGAACCGACCGAGATAGAGCCACCGTCCATTCTCCCCCACGTCGATTAGAATGAATCAAATGTTTGGAAATCTCTGAATCTGCGGGAAACCATCCCGCCGATGTGTTCTCCACCAATCGCTAGGATACCGGCGCGACTTCGAGGTCACGTGCCGTCACGATCGATCCCAGCGCGAGCTAGTCCGTTACCGACAACCGCTTCGGTCGTTTGGCCGACAGGAGCGCAACCTTGGGGCTTCTTCCGCTGTTGCGACCCAAAGGAATAGTGAACACAATCGCCGCAAGATGATGAGTGAGCCCCCACACTGCTCGCTCGTGCGCTTCATCAACGGGGCCTTTTCGCCTAGTGGCTGGCAGCGACTTCACCTCAGCGTTCCTCCATGAGCGGTTCGCACATACGAACCATTGCTTGAGACTCACTTCTCAATGA
>JBLFYM010000172.1:0-12358 GCA_047608975.1 Limisphaerales bacterium
CGCCGAGGGATTCGATCTCTTCAGAGATCTGATCCGCCTTGCGAGATTTTGTGCCCTTGATGAGCAGCTTGGACATCATTGCCGTAACACCGCTGTTCACGGGATTTTCGGCGAGAACCCCCCCCCTGAACACCGTACGATACTCCACAAACGGGAGCCGGTGATCCTCTTTGATCAGCAGCCGCAGACCGTTTTCAAGGACGACCTTTTTGATTGCCTGATTCTCGCTCACCTCGATCTCCACCTGGTCTTTGGGCGCGGAGCCCTCCGGCAGCAGGGCATACAAGGTGCGGTTGTCCGGGGTCAGATAGGCTTGGGCCACACGCAGAATATCGGCGGCTGTCACTTTCTTCACGGCATTCAGAAAGCGGTGGGAAAAATTCAAGTCCCCGGCAGCCAGCCAACTGGAGCCGAGGTCCTGGGCCTGACCTGACATCGTCTTGCGGGTGGCCAGGGTGTGGCAGGTCGTCTGCTTTACGGCCTTGGCAACCTCAGATTTGGCGGGGGCCTTGCGACGAAGTTTGTCGATCTCGTTGAGCATGGCGTCGCGCGCCGCTTCAAACTTGTCCGCATCGACCAAGGCGCTCATGCCGAAGAGACCGGGCAATCCGGGGCTGTAGGTCCAGGCGTCCGCTGAATTCGCGACCGCGAGTTTTTCGCGGACCTCGCGATAGAGGCGGGAACTCCGACCGCTGCCGAGCAGGGTGGAAAGCACGTCGAGAACAGGAATGTCTTCGTGGCGAACGTCGGGGACGTGCCAGCTGAAGTGCAGATGTCCGAGCTCCACCGCAGCTTCCTCAATGCATTCCCGGCCGGCTGCCTGGCGGGGTTCGTTTGGAAGAACCATCGGCGGCATCGGCTTGGCTTTGTTGTCCGCGTAAGCCTTGGTGATCTGCGCGACCACTTCGTCCCGCTTCACATCACCGACCACCACGTAAAACACGTTGTTCGGCTGATACCGGTGCTGGTAGTAGCTGACGATGTCCTCGCGGGTCAGAGTGTCAAAGATGTCCTGGTAACCGATGATCGTGTGGCGATAGGGGCTCCGGGTGTAGGCGGTTTCGAAGAGACGCCGGCCGGAACGTCGGCCGGGATCGTCCTGGTTCATGTCCATCTCCCGACGGATCACATCCAGTTCCTTTTCGAGCTCGTCGGCGGGCAGCGCAGCGTTCTGCATGATGTCACCGAGGATATCGATGGCAGTTTCCGCGCCGTCATTCGGCACATCGATGTAGTAGACCGTGCGGTCGAAGCTGGTGTAGGCGTTCATGTAGCCGCCAGCATCATGGACCTCCTGGTCGATCTGGCCGGGGCCACGCCGGGCGGTGCCCTTGAAAAGCATGTGCTCCAGCACATGGGAAAGGCCGGCGCCAAGCCAACGGTCTTCATGGATACTTCCGGTCATGGCCCAGGCCTGCGCGGAGACGACCGGGGCGGAATGATCCTCGCCCACGATGATCGTGAGTCCGTTATCCAAAGTGGTGAGTGAAACGCCGGGAGGCGCTGCGGGAATACTGTCGGCCGGCCTTACGGGCATACGTTCAATGGTTTTGCTTGGGATGCGCCCGGAAATACAGCCGAGTCTTCCACACCCTGTGGCGGCGGACAATATAGGCGCAGCCCCTCATGGCGCAAACTGATTTGATGGAATTCATGACCGCGCGGTTCAAGTCGGGCGCTGGAACCGCCGATATCAAGTTGTATCCAGACAACCACCTCCATGATTGCGCCAACTTCAGATCCACCTGCCGGCGGCGGCGTCAGCGAGAAAACCCGCAGCCCCACCCGGGTGTTGCTGGTGGACGCCAGTATCGTCAATCGGCGCCTGTCGGCGGCGCTGCTCAAGCAACATGGTTACCGGGTGGACGCCGCCAAAAACGGCGTGGAGGCACTCCGGATGTTTGATGAGAGCGATAGCTCTTACGATGTCGTGCTAATGGATTGCCACATGCCGGAGATGGACGGATTCGAGGCGGCCGAGAAAATTCGAAACAGTCCGGGCGAAGGTCAGAACATACCGATCATGGCCCTCACCGGCACGCTCGAGGCGGCTCAGTTCAATCGCTGCACTTCCTCCGGCATGGACGACTGTCTCACCAAACCGTTCCGGATCGCCGCATTTGAATCGGCGCTGAGTCGTTGTCGCCAGAAAAACCCGGCCTCGGGCGAAGTGGCTGAAGATCCTCGGGAACCCTTCTGGGACGAGGTTCAGATCGGGAGATTACGTGCAACCATGGCGGAGGAGGCCGATGAATTCATCCGGGAAATGATCGATATGTATTGCGAGGACCTCCCCGAGATGAACGCTGCCCTTCAGCAGGCGGTGGACACCCTGGATGCGACGGCGATTCGCGACTCCGCCCATCGCTTCAAAGGTTCGGCCAAGAACATGGGACTGGCCCGAATCGCCGGCGTGGCGCTCAAACTCGAAGAGCTGGGTAAAAGTGGAAACCTTGAGGGTGCCGAGGATTGGTTCAAACGGCTCAAGAGCCTGAACAACAAGATCCGCGACGAATCGAAGTTGATCGGCGTGTGACGCGCGCCAACGTCACGCTGACAGACACTAATCAGCGCTGATGGTCGGCAGGCAACCCCGAACAGTTGGGCGATGAATTTGAAGATCGGCATGGTTGCCGATCCAACCTGGTTTGCCCTTGCCGTCCACAAACGCCACTCCGATCGGGGTATCCGGTTGGGTATCCGCGATCCGGGTGATCTCGGCATCGGCGCGATCGGACATCGCAATCCATGCCTTCTTCAATTCGATGGAATCAAGTTGTCGGGCTTGGATCTCCTTCAACGTCGCACGAGTGATACGGGCGAAACGACGCATCATTTCCAGCAGAAACAACGGACTGAATCCTTCGTCCTTGCCACAAGCGGCCCACACGATCGCTTCGAGCGGAAAAAGTCGGTCCAAATCGATGATATCCACCAAGTCACGGGTTTCGCTGCGAGCAGAGAGCGCCAACGCCTTGTTCGTGGCCATGTCAAAGAGATGCAATCGGCAACCGAACAGCGGATCGCTCTCGATGGGAAAGAATCGAAAAACGGAATCCGCTGCCCAGTCGATTTCCGTTGCTTCACCGCCCCTGCTGATGCGCGCCTTGCGAAAGGTCGTCGGCTTCTCCCAGTCGCCCACGACACGATCAACCGTGTAACCGGCCTTGAGCAAGGTCTCAACATCGATCGCACTGGCGTCCGCCACCTCGCCAGCGGCACCGTGAAAGATATCAAAGTGTGGCTGTAGCGGGCGGACTCCCGGGTGGCATTGAGCAGCAAACCGCCGGCAAAATGGCTTTCGTCCGTGCGATCAGCTTCAGCACGTCCTGTTGAAAAGGAGTTAGAGGCATGCGTGGAGAGCTTGGAGATCGATGCCAGGCACGATGACCTCCATAGCGACGAAGGCGATCAATGACTAAGGCAACATCCTCCCATTCGGTAATCTCTGCTTCTGGGTGACGAAACCAAAAGCATTCGTGAAAATCCTTCACGGCTTGGCCGGCCATTGCTACCACTTCCGGCGGAATCGGCTTTTCGGCAAGCTGGGAAGGCACTGCGCTCATAGGTGCAAGGTATCCGATGTGATGGGACGCCTCAAGCCCGCCTATCTTGCCAGTGAAGCGATGGGAATGGTCGTCAGGCCGCAGTCTTCTTTGCCGACGGAATAGACGACGTAGAGTTTGCCGTCGTGTTCGTAGCCGTAGGGGTAGGACCATTGCTTGCCCTTTGCCGCTCCCGAAAAGCGGGGCGGAACTGATTTGCCGTGTCGCAATCGCCACATGGATGACAGCGTGCTTTCGCCGGGGCGGCCAACGGAAACCACGAGGGTGTCGCGATTCGTGAGATTGGAGACGAGGTACAACTGTCCGGTGCTCAGCTTGCCGAAGTAGGCTTTGGCGCGCGGCATGGGCAGGTTGCTGGGCTGGGCCTGATTCCAGGACCTGCCGTGATCTTTGCTGGTGGCAACCCAGGCGACGCCGGCGCCACCACGAATGATCGCCGTGACCTCGCTTCTTTCGGCCCAGACCGTGGTTTCAGCATAGGATGGTGCCAGCCTCGCCGGGTAAGGGATGAGCACGGAATCCCATCTGCTGACATCGTCTCCCCGACTGATTGCCACGACGGGCAGACCGTCCTTGTCCTGCCCCCCGGTGATGTAGTTGCCGTTGTCCATTTTGATCGGTTCGTCGTAGGGCCAACAGTTTTCCATGACCTTGCCCTTTGATTCCCACTTGTCGGTCTGTTCGTTCAACACAAACGCCTCGGCGCACAATCCGGGAAATCGGCGGGCCTTGGAGCCAAGGCCAAAGCGGGCGGCGAAGGTCCACAACCGTCCCTGATGACGGAGATACACGCCATGGCTGTGACGTTCCGGCCCCGCAAATCCCCGACCGATCATTTCGACGCCCGACCACGATTTGCCGCCGTCGGCCGAACGTTTTCCCTGCAGGGTTTCAAACTGTTGATTCTCGTTCGTCGGGCTGTTGGCCCAGTTGGCAAAGAACGTCCCCTGGTGGTGGATAATGGCCGCGCCGTGCAGGAACTTGTAATCATGGGAGCGGGCATCGAGCAGGGTCTGATGCCTGATTCCCTCGGCGAAAGGAATCTCTTCCGGGTTGTTCGGAATCGGGTCACCGCTCCAAAGCTGGAATACTTCTATCTTGGGAGGTGTGTGTGTTTCCGCAGCGGCGGCGAGGGCGCGGTTCTGCTCGTAGAGCTTGGCGATTTCATTCTCCGGCAACGCCCGGTCGAAGAGCGTCACCTCATCCAGCGCGCCCAAAAGATTCTGCCAGATACGCCCATTGTCATTCACGCCACCGAAGGTCAGCGGCGCCTTGGTGCGTGGAATTGGCCGATCCAGCCCAATGCTTCCGGCCGAGTGACCGTTGATCCACATCGTTGCGGCACGCTCTGAAATCGCCACCGCGACATGCTGCCATTTGCCGATCGTGGGAGGAATATCCGAAGTCAGGGTGCTCCAGCCCGCCTGACTGACATACATGCGATAGCGCCCGTCTTTGTCAATCATCACCCCCCACTCCCGCTCGTTCAGTGAATACCGATTCTTGGCGGCAAGCATCTGCTGCCCCTGCTTTGCGGCATACGGATTCACCCAGAGAGCACAGGTGAATCCTTGCTCATGATGCGTGGTAGCAGAGGACTCTTTCACTTGCAGAATGCCAACCCCGTCCAATACGAGCGACCGCTTCCGAACGCCCGGGGCGGGCATCACTTGGCCCCTGACGGATAGCTCCGGTTGGGTCGGCTGATCAAGCGACCAATGCCGATCACCGGCAGCTGACGGGGCGGCCAAACCGACCCCCAGAAGCGCCAGCGCTGGGAATAGAATATTCGTTTTCATGATGTTCGAAAGATCGTGAACGTCTTGACAAGGTCTTGCCGAGTTCGAAGTCGATAAATCCGCAATCCCAAGGCCCCACTTATCCGCCCCTTCCGTGGAATTCGCGGCCAGTTCAACTCCTGCACAACAGCAGGCACCTCGCTGGGAGGCCACGAGACCACCGGGTCGACCCCCAATCAGCATTCTTCAAAACGCTTCTTGTCCAAGCCGAGGTCTGCCTGAAGATTTCCCTCTATGAAGTTTTCCTCTTCAACCCTTAACAACGCCTGGATCTGTGATTCCATTCGCACGCCGATCGGTCGCTACGGCGGATCGCTGGCTTCTGTTCGCGCAGATGATCTTGCCGCCTCCGCGATCAGGGGTCTGATGGCGCGCAACCCGGACACGGATTGGGCCGCGGTGGACGACGTGATCCTCGGATGTACGAATCAGGCCGGCGAAGACGGCGGCAATGTCGCCCGGGCGGCGGCCCTGCTGGCGGGGCTTCCTGAATCCGTTCCCGCCATCACGGTAAATCGCATCTGCGCGTCCGGTGCAGATGCAGTGGCCGCTGCCGCCCGAAACATTGCGACCGGTGAAGCGGATCTTTGCATCGCCGGCGGAGTTGAATCCATGTCGCGTGCCCCGTACGTGCTGCCGAAGGCCGGCGCCGCCTTTGACCGGACCTTGGAAATGGTCGACACCACGATCGGATACCGATTTCCGCATCCGCAGCTGGACAAGATGTTCGGCACGGATCCGATGCCGCAGACGGGTGAGAACGTGGCCGAACAATTCAACATTTCCCGCACTGATCAGGATGCCTTTGCCCTGCGCAGCCAGCTTCGATACAAGTCCGCCAACGAGCGCGGCTTCTACGACGATGAAATTGTGCCAGTCTGCATACCCCAGCGAAAACGCGATCCGATCGTGGTGTCGAAGGACGAACATCCGCGACCTGACACAACTCCAGAATCGCTGGCCAAGCTGCGTCCCTACGTCAAAGCGGACGGCACCCTCACGGCGGGCAACTCATCAGGGCTCAATGACGGCGGTTGCGCACTGTTGATTGCCTCTGAGGCTGCCATCGCCAAACACGGCCTCAAACCACTGGCTCGCGTTGTCAGTACCGCGGCAGTCGGCGTAACGCCAAGGATCATGGGAATCGGTCCCGCGCCCGCGGTTCAGCGATTACTTGGGCGAGCCGGACTGGAGCTGGGTGAGATTGATGTGATCGAACTCACCGAGGCGTTTGCATCGCAGTCCCTGGCGGTGCTACGCGAGCTTGGCATCCCCGATGATGCCGATCACGTGAATCCCAACGGCGGAGCCATAGCGCTTGGTCATCCCCTGGGCATGAGTGGCTCGCGTCTCATCGCCACCGCCACCCGCCAACTCGTGGCGACCGCTGGCCGTTACGCCATTTGCACCATGTGCGTTGGCGTGGGGCAGGGCATTGCGATGCTGTTGGAACGCCACGATTGAATGTAGCGGTGAAAGTCCACTCGCTCACGCTCGCCGCCACATCGGGCACAGTGCTCGTCCCGGATCAGAAGCTGAATTACACCAATCCGGTCATTTCGCCCGTGCTGGTGGCGAATGATTCGTCCCGCAGGCCTAGCTGGTGCAGGGCGTTGAGATAGAGGTTGGGAAGGGGGTAGTTGTTCTGCTGGTCGAAGGCCAGGTGGCGGCCGTGTTTGAATCCACCGCCGCCAAACAGAACGGGCATGTTCTTGTTGTTGTGGCTGGAGGCGTTGCCGAGGTTTGAAGTCAGGACGACCATGGTCTCGTCGAGCAGGGTGTGATCGCCTTGTTCCACTGATTTTAATTTGCGGAGGAAGTTTGCCCACTCGTCGATCACGGCCTGTTCAACGATGGCCAACTGGTCGAGTTTTTCATCGTCCCGGCCATGATGACTGAGCCCGTGGTAGCTTCCGTCGACCCCTTCGAGACTGGTGACGACTGAGTTGCCGGGCATGTGCAAGGTGATGAATCTGCTGGAATCCGTCTGCAGCGCGAGGGAGACCACTTCAAGCATTGCGCGTTCGACGGAGATGGCATTGTTGCGGTCCACTTCGGGTGCGCGGGAACCGATCTTTGGCTTGGGACGATGGACCCACTCCTCGTTGGCTTCGAGGCGTTGTTCCAATTCCCGGATGCTGGTGAACCAGTTGTCGAGCTTTTCGCGGTCGCCGACTCCGAGTTCTCGCTGGAGGCTTTTTGCCTCGGCGCCGATCACATCCATGACACTCCGACCTTCCTTGAACATCTCTGCCTGACGTTCCTGTTCGCGCCGGGAATCATCGACGAACAGTCTGCCGAAGACGCGGCGGGCGTCATTCTGTGCGGGAATCATCGCGCCGTTCTCGGTGTAGGAGGGGCTGGAGCTGGAACCGGTGTTCAATACGAGAGACGGAAAGCGCGTTTCGTGTCCCAGATGTTTGGCCATCAACTGATCCAACGAAACCGTGTTGCGGGTGGTCGCGCCGCGGGCGTTTGGACAGGCGGAGAAGATGCTTCCTTCGGCGGTGTGGCCGCCGGTGACCCGCGGATGCGAGGAACCGGACACAACCGTGAAATCGTTGCGGATGTCCTGCAGGGATTTCAGATACGGCGAAGGCCGGTAATCCGTGCCCGCGTTCTCCGGGGTGAGGTTCGGTTCGTGCAGGCCCAACGCCAGGCTGACGCCGACGAATCGTTTCGCCTGGGGACCGGTTGACGCGGCCGCGAAGGCCGGGGTCATGGCATCAAGGAAGGGCAGCCCAAGGGCAACGCCGGCACCTTTGAGGACGGTGCGCCGGGACAGTTTTTTGCCGCTGCTGAAATAGACGTTCTTCATAACTCGTTCTGGGTTCGTTTACTTCGTGTCAAAAATATCACTTCCGAGGGCGGCGTGAAGGATGGATCTCATCCGGAAGCCTTTGTCCCGCGCCTGATCAACGATCTGTGACAGCGTATCACGGTCGCTGAATCGAAGGGGCGCGCCGGTGGCGTAGGTGAGCAGGTGCTTCGCGAAGGCTTCGGTCAGGAGTGCGGGTTTTTTGAGGTAGATCTTTTTCCAGCCACGGATGTTCTCAAATTCTTCTCCGCTCGGGGTCACCCCGGAACCGTCGACCCGTGCCGAGTCGCCGCGAGTACCGTAGCGCGAACGAACCAGACCCACCGGATCGAACTGTTCCAAGGCAAAGCCGGCCGGATCAATATTTCGATGACAGGTGGCACAGGACTCGTTGTCGCGATGTTTGGCCAGCTGATCACGAATGCTGACCGCGCCGCGAATGTCAGGTTCAACCGCCGGGACGTTCGCAGGCGGGGGTGGAATCTCCAGCCCGAGGATACGTTCGCTCACCCAGACGCCCCGTACCACCGGTGAAGTCGTCGTGCCGTTTGCGGTCACCTTCAAGACTGCGCCTTGGGTGATGAGTCCGCCGCGCGGGCGATCTCCGAGACTGACCTTCTGCACGCCCGCACCGGGTTTCAACCCGAGGTCACGCATACCATAAAAGCGTTCCAGCCGTTCGTTCAGCATCCCGAATTCAGAATGGATCAGATTGTGAATCGGCCTGTTTCCGACGATAAGTTCCTTCAGAAAGGCCCGGGTTTCGTCGACCATGGAACTCTTCACCACCTGATCAAAGGTGCGATACATCCGCCGATCCGGGGTCGTGAAATCGATCTCTTTCAGGTTCAACCACTGATCCGCAAAGCTCGCGATGAACCGGTCTGCCTTGGCGTCATCGATCAGGCGATCCAGCTGGGCGTGGAACGTGCTGAAATCCCTCAGTTTTCCCCGATCAGCCAAGGTGCGCAGCTCGTCGTCCGGCATCGAATTCCAAAGGGCGTAGCTCAGTCGGGAGGCGAGCGCGTGGTCATCGAGCTGTCCGGGCTTTTCAACGAACGTCAGAAAACGGGGAGAGCAAAGGATGGCGCGATAGGCCGTGCGGATCGCGTCCTTCGGGCGCTTCTCCGGATTGTCCAGCGCTTCCAATGCGAGATTCACATAGGGAGAAACCTGTTCGGGTGTCACCGGTCGACGAAAGGCCCGGTTGGCGAAGTGGGTGACAACCTTTTCACAGACCTTCCGGCGAACTGACTTGTTCCGCAGCTGGGCAATATCCGCTTTCGTCAATCCGCCAAACAGCTTGGCTCGCATTTCGTCGCGGGTTGAATTGGGGTAGATGCGTTTGATGTCGATGCGACCGACCTCGATTCCCTGCAGCCGCTCCTTGGTCAGACTGCGTCCAGTCTGGTAAGCCACGTTGCCACCGGAGGCACCGGATCGTGCCCGTTTCAAGGTGGCGTCATTGGGTTTCAGTTCAAGCATGTGGCCGCGTCGGATCCAGGCCGTGAAGGTGAGATCCCGTTTTTCCTTGGTTGCCTCCACAATTCCGACCGGATAGAGGATTGGCGAACTCGACGAACAGGTGCCGGATCGCAACGTTCCCCACACCGCATCGTTCTTCGGATTGATGGCGCGGACATCGCGGAGGGTCACGCTATACCAGCCGGAAGAGCGTATCGAGGTGGCCGACATTCGGCCGTAGAACTGCAGGGTCATCGGCCAGAAATGACACACCTCATCGAGCAGTTGGGGACCGCGATAGTTGCCGCCACGCTTGTGGGCCATTTGGCTCGCACTGACGCGCGTCTCGAAACTGGATTCCCCCATGGTCGCCCGGACGAACGCGTTGTTCAGCACAATGTCGGCCGCGTCCAGATAGCGCCTGAGGTTGTGATGGGAAAGCTGCTGGCCCGTGGCGACCGTTTCAAAACCATGGGTTGACGGATCCTCCGGGAGCAGTTCCTGCAACGGCATATCCACGCCCAGCAGATCGTGAATCGTGTGCTCATACTCGCGGCGGGTGAGCCGGCGGACATTGACGCGGCCCTTGACCTCTTTCTGTTTCTGATCGGCGGCGGTCAGACGGCCTTTGAGTTGAGAGAGAAACGCGGCCTTTTCGTTGGCAGCCGGGCGGGACTTCTTCTGGGGCGGCATTTCGTCTGCCAACACCCGATCATAGACCCGCTTCCAGGTTTCGAAACCGGCGTGTCCACCGAGATCGAAGTTCATGTCGGCCAGGTTCAGATTTCCCTTGCTCACCGAATCGTCGTGGCAATCCGAACAATATTCCGATACGAAGCGTTCCACGCTCTTGGGCATCGACTCCGCGCGAACCGCGGAGGTGGCCAGGCACGGCATTGCCATCACCCCCAGGGTGAGCGGCAGTGAACTGAATTGGCGGATGAACTTCATAGCAGTTGTCACACTTTCCATTGGCGACCGAAATTGCCCGCGAGAAACTGACGCCAACAGATCGAGCACACTTCAACCTGAACGCGATTGCAATGATTGCAATTGGGCACAGTTCCCGGATCTGGCAAACGCGGTTGGATGCGCAGTCGCCGGTAATTCTCCAGACACATTGAGTCGATCTTACCGAAATTCAATTTGTATCAGTTGACAGTCGAAAACCGGTTCGAATCGACCGTTGCGATTATTGGAACTGCAATGCCAACGTCAGGCAATGAACCGAATCCGCCCCTTCCGGTTCGGCACTGGTTGTAATCTGTCTCAGTGCTTGGACGGAGTCGGTGGTCGCTGACAACCCAGTCACCAAGCCGAATGTCTTGTGGCTCACGCCGGCTACCTGCGGCGGGCGCGTGGCCGATTGCAGCCTGACTGAAGATTGGCTATACCCCGGCATGCACTTTCAACATGGCAAACGCCTCGGCCTTCTGGCTGTCACTGCAATTCTCACCACCAGTGGCTGCCAGCCGAACGGCAAGGAATCTCCACCGGCGAAGGCCGTCCCGACACCAGAGAGCATTGACGTGGAATCTGCCACCAAGAATCCCGCACTCGTCGCAGCCCAGTTCGGCCTCTCACCAGCGGTCAAATCCGTCACCTCCGACACCGCCGGCGAATTCGAGATCACTTATGAATGGAGGGTCTCAAAGAAACGCGAACAGGATTGGCGGGTGTTTGTGCATTTTACGGAAGCCGACGGCGCGATGGTCTTCCAGAATGATCACGGTCCAGAACTGCCGGTTTCTCAGTGGACACTCGGAACCGTGCAACAAGGGCCTTTTACGGTAAAGATCCCGGAGGGGGTTGAGGGCGCTTTTGATATCCGAATGGGCCTGTTTCAATCTGGGGAGACAGGTCTTGGTGCCAGCACCCGTGATGAACTCGACGGCAATGACGATGGCGAGAAACGCTACCTCGTGGGCCATCTTGCCATCACGGCTGGCAAAGCCGAGTTCCAGCCAGCAGAATAACCTGTCATGCTCACCTTGCGCGACATGATCGCGGGGGAGAATGTTCATTTTGTTGACAGTCAAACGTTCGTCCGCAAATTGGAGCAATCAGGCGTCGCCTCGCCGCCCTTATTCTTGGAATCATGTCAGCTACAACCGGAAAGACAGCTCCCGCCACGCCGCCGCCGCCGCTTGTATTCGTCTCCTCCTTTGCCGGCGGCGAGAAAGGGGCGATTCACGCGTTCCGAATGAATCCAAAATCCGGTGCCTTGAAACGCGCCGCGCAGACTGCCGATGCAGAGTTTCCGTTCTTCATGGCTTTGTCCCCGGATCACCGCGTTCTCTATGCGATCCACACGGAATCGTTTGGCAAGGACATCAACCAGGTCGCGGCCTATTCGCTCAAAGGTCGCTCGGGCAATCTGAAGCTGATCAACCGCCAACCCACGCATGGCAAGGCTTCGTGCTATCTCGATGTTGACGCCGACGGCAAGACGCTCCTCGTGGCGAATTATATCACCGGCGATGTCGGCTCCGTGCCGTTGAAGAAGAACGGTTCGCTCGGCCGAATGGTATCGCTCTTCCGGCACAAGGGTTCTGGTCTCGATCCCAAACGACAGAAAGGACCCAACGCCCATTGCATCGTCGTCAGCCCGGACAACCGCTTCGCCTTCGCCGCCGATCTCGGGATCGACAAGGTGATGAGCTACCGACTCGAACCCGAACTCGGCAAGCTCACGCGCAACAAGCCTTCGT
>JBLFYM010000173.1:0-12251 GCA_047608975.1 Limisphaerales bacterium
TCATCGAACTCGCCGGCTCTGATCTCCTGACCATCGGTCCCTCACTGCTCGAGGAGATGCAGAACGCGGACGGCGAGGTGACGCGCCGGCTCGATCCCGCCGTTGCGGCGGAGCAGGGGGATGACAAGATTTCATTGGACGAATCAACGTTCCGCTGGATGCACAACGAGGACCCGATGGCGGTCGAAAAGTTGTCCGACGGTATTCGCCGGTTTGGTGCGGACACGGTGAAGCTCGAGAGTTTTGTTGCCGCAAAACTGGGTTGATCGGTCCCCCTGTCGGGAATGATCGTTCCCGCTGCCTTAAGACGATTCGTAATCCAGCGCGGTGGTCAGCGCGTCGGTTGTCACGGGCTTGCTGATGAAGTCGTCCATGCCCGCCTCGATGCAGCGGTCACGGTCACTCGTCATCGCATTGGCAGTCATGGCAACGATGCGTGTTCGTTTACGTTGGGGTTCGGCGGCCTCGCGTTCCCTGATCATGCGCGTGGCGGTGATCCCGTCTATCTCCGGCATTTGAAGGTCCATCAGCACGACGTCGTAGCCGGGAGCATCGCAGGCTTCAACCGCATCCTTTCCATTTTCCACGACGTCTGGTGAGTAGCCGAGTTTGGCGAGCGTGAGGCGGGCCAACTTCTGGTTCGTCATATTGTCCTCCGCGATGAGGATACTGAGGTTGGACTGAATTGCATCTGCGCGGGTGAATTTGGTCGCGGCTTTGGAGGTTTTCAACTGCTCTCCCGCGAATTCATCAGCGAGCAGATTGTACAATGCCGAATGGTGGATGGGTTTGAGTTGCCACGCGTTCTCAGTCAGCAGGTAAGTGTCTCTTAGTTTGGCTTCGTGGCCCAGTGTCGCGAGGTGCACGACGCGCATGGAAGGTGATCCTGAGCGGGTTTCCGCTACAAACTTTGCACCGTCGGCATCGGCGAACGTGGAATCGAGGAGGATCAGATCCGGTGATGATTTACTGAGGGACGCACGCGCATCGGCGAGATTCGCAGCGCAATCCGCCGAGATCCCCCAGTGCTTCAGGAGTCGGCACAAGGATTCCGCTGCACTCGTTGAATCATCCACCACGAGGACGTTCCGAGATTTCCAATCGCCGGTCGCTATTGGAATCTCGTCTTCCGCTATATCGGTGACCGGCATGCGCACCGTGAACGAAAACTGGGTGCCCGTCCCAATATCGCTTTGAACAGTGAATTTGCCGTGCATCATCTCAACGAGGCGTTTGCAAATTGCCAGACTCAACCCCGTGCCTCCGTATTTTCGACTGATGGATGAGTCGCCTTGAGTGAATGGTTGGAAGAGTCGCTCAAGATGCTCGGAACCCATGCCGATGCCGGTGTCCTTGACCGTGAAGCAAAGTTTCCAAAGATCCTTGTCGCCGCCGCCCTCATCCACCCGAGATCCGGAAGCTGACAGTGACACCTCGCCCTCCTTCGTGAATTTGACCGCGTTGCCCAACAGGTTCACCAACACTTGCCGGAGTCGATTCAGATCACCATCGAACGCGCACGGGAGAGTAGGGGAGGCGTCCCAATAGAGTTCCAGCCCCTGGCGGGCAGCCGCAGCGGAAGCCAGGTCCACGGCGCCTTCGATACATTGGCGCAGGACAAACGGCTGCGCTTCCAGTTCCATATTCCCAGACTCGATTTTCGAGAAGTCCAGGATGTCGTTGATGAGTTCCAGCAGGTTTTCGGCGCTGCCGGAAATCATCTGCGAGAAATCGCGTTGCTGGGGGTTCAATTCGGTCTCCAGCAGCAGATTGGTGAAGCCCAATACCGTGTTCATGGGCGTGCGGATTTCGTGGCTCATCACGGCGAGAAAGTTCAATTTCGCACGGTTGGCGTCTTCGGCGAGATCGCGGGCGGCGATCAGTTCCTTTTGGATGGCGGCGCGGTTCGAAATCTCTCCACGGAGCGAGGCGGCGAGTTCCTCCAGCTCGGTGCTCCGCAACTCGAGTTGGGAAGTGCGTTCCGCGACGAGTTGCTCGAGTGAGGCGGCAAACTCGGTGATGGTTGTGGTCAGCTCCATGGTCTCCCGGGTGCCCTGTGAATCGATGCTGAAAGGTTTGTGGCTCGTGATCGCGTTGCGGGCCTCCGATGCCAGAATGCTCAATGGTCGGGCAATGCTGCGAAGTGACCAGTTTACCAATCCGAAAGAGGTGATACAAAAAAGGACGACCGAGATCGCGAAAATCAGCGCGCTGTTTTCGCCGGCAGTGGAGGCATCTTTGAGGATGAATCCGTGATCGTAGTCGGCACGTTGGTCCAGCAGTTCGGTTCTCATGACTATCCGGCTGGCGAGTTCATCGTAGGAATCCAAGACACTTTGCGTCTGATTCTCATCACCCAGGGTGAGGAGGGCATCAAACTCCAGCAGTTCCAACGCAACATCGCGAGTCTGTTTGTGCAGTTCGTTTGAGAATGTGGTATCGATCAATTGTCGATAGGACCCTTTGAGACGATCGAGCTGCTCGCGCGCGCCCGGAAGCAAGACTACCTGATCTGACCGGAAACAGAGGTCGCAAGTGACCAGAAATGTTTTCAACGAATCCTTCGTCAGCTCCAGTCTCCCGATGTATGCACTTGCGGCTCCCAACTTGCGTTCAAGATTTGTCCGACGTTTGCCTTCGAACATCTGAAACGAGCCCAGCGTGAGACCCGCAACCGATGCGATCAGGATAATCAGCAGCAGATGCGCCCTGATTGTCATGACGGGCTTGCGTTGGATTTTGGTAGCCATGGTTCCGTTCGGGGCGAGGACTCTGGGGGCGAAGCGTACATCACGAGGCAAAAAACGAGAATAGGGAAATGCCCGGGCCGGGGGAGGTCAGTCGTCAGTCGCACACGGATTGAGTATCTTCAGCTTTGGTCTCGTCCAATTCCAGCTTTCACCACGGGCTTGTGTTGCGAACGGATCTTGGCATATTCCCCGCTCGTAAACGACTCGACCGATATCTGACATGAATCAGAACGAAACCAAAAAAATTATCGATAATTTGGACCGCCGGGACTTTCTCAAAGGTGGATCCATGACGGCGCTCATTTCAATGTTGGGCGGCGTGGAATTGACGGCTCCTGCACAGGATGCCGCTCCCAAACCCGCGGCCTTCAAAGTGAACGTGGCGGTGATCGGACTCGGTCCGTGGGGGCGCGAAATCGCGCAGACTTTGGTCAAGATTCCGGAAGCAAATCTCGTCGCGGTCTGCGACACGTATTCCGCGATGTTACGGCGCATGCGCAGAGCTGCCCCGGACGCGAAGAAGGTGGAAGACTACCATGAGATTTTGGCCGACAAATCAATTCAGGCCGTCTGCATTGCCACCGGATCCCATCAGCACAAACAAATCGTGCTGGAAGCCCTCAAGTCTGGAAAGCATGTCTATGTGGAAGCTCCGGTGGCCAATTCCATCGCGGACGCGAGAACGATCGCCAAAGCCGGTCGCGACGCCTATTCGCAGGTTTTTCAGACGGGGCTCAACTACCGCTCGGATCCGCAGCGTCATTTCATTCTCGATTTCTTTTGGTCGGGTGCGGCCGGGAATACCGTGATGTCGCGCGCGCAGTGGCACAAAAAGACCAGCTGGCGCTACGCCTCTCCTAACCGCGACCGCGAACAGTCGATCAACTGGCGTCTGCGAAAACAGGATTCGCCCGGATTGGTCGGAGAGATGGGGATTCAGCAAATCGACAACAACTCATGGTTTCATAAAAGGCTTCCGACGGCGGTGACCGGCTTCGGAGACATTCTTCACTATCAGGACGGCCGCACGGTGCCTGATACCATCCAGGCCATCTTTGAGTATCCGGGCAAAGGAAACTTCATCTACGACGCGGCGCTCACGAACTCCTTCGACTCCGACTATGAAATGATTTACGGCACGTATGCCGCGATCATGATGCGGGGCAAACGGGCCTGGATGTTCAAGGAAGTGGATTCGCCGCTGCTCGGTTGGGAAGTATATGCGCGCAAGGACACGTTCTACAACGAGACCGGTATCGCTCTCGTCGCAAATGCCACGAAGCTGGTGGCGGCGCGCGATGAAGTCGCCCAAGATGAGCCGTATACAAACACGCCGCTCTCCCATTCGATGCGGGCCTTCCTCCATAACGCAAACGAGACCGGGAACGCCGTGAACAACTTCAAGGAAACGTTTGGATTTCTGGATAAAGATTCGGTGCTCGACTACCTGAAGACATTGAATCTGAAACCCGCCGCCGGCTTTCAGGAAGGCTTTGAAGCGACGGTGACCGTGCTCAAGGCCAATGAGGCCGTCAACTCCAAGAAACGGATCGAGTATGATCCCGCCTGGTTCAAAGTCTGATAATTCTCCAACTCGCTAGACAGATGAAAAACACTATTCTCTCACAACTCCTCGTCTTCGCCGCCGCTTGTGCCGTCGGTTCGGCCTCCGCTGCTGACCGTCAGGTTCTTCGTGCTCTGCCGGGTGGCTCGATGAAAATCATCGGCACGTCCACCATACACAATTGGCACGCGACCACCAAATTACTTGGCGGTTCCTTCACCGTCCCCGGTGGCTTTCCGGTTGATGCGGTCGAATCTGCCAAACCCGGCAAGATCGAGGCAACGACCGTGGTGACCCTTATGGCAAACAGCTTTGCCTGCAGCAGTGGTGCCGCGATGGACAAAGTGATGCGCAGCGCGATGAAGGCGGACAAAAATCCGTCGATCAAATACCGACTGACTTCGGCTGAAGTGACCGGGAAAGCAAAATCGGGTGGAATCAATCTGGCGACCAAAGGCAATCTGATCGTCGCGGGAGTGACCAATGCGATCGATATGGTCGTGGTCATGAAGAACGTGGCTGGCGGTAAGGTTCAGTTCTCCGGAACGGCCAAGACGAAGATGACTGACTTCGGCATAAAGCCACCGGCTCCCTCCATTGGTCTCGGGTTGATCAAGACCGGGGATGACGTTACTTTGGAGTTTCAGTGGAACACCAAAAAGCGTGACTAAATGAAACACCTGTTCACAGCAATTCTCACCGCAATGGCCGTCCAGGCGGGCGGCCATTCGCTTTTGGCCGCCAGTGGGGTCGGGGCGATCCTGTCCGGACAGACGGACGCCCCGTTTCTCGCCGCTGCGCTCTCACGATTCATCAGCGATACCCGTTCTTTCACCTCTGCGGGTGAGCTGTCGGTTTCGCGCGCCGGGGTGGATTCGATGCGGATTCCTTTTGGCGTGGCGATGGATCAGGGAAAACTGCGGATGGACGTGAATCCAGGAACATTTGTCGGTGCGGAAATGAAGACCGAAATAGCCAATCTCAAGATGGATCGGCTTATGCTGATCTATTATCCGGATCATCCCCTCCGGCTGGTCCTGCCTTCGGCTCAAACCTACATTGAACTGCCGTTGACGAATACCACCGCACTCCAGCAACAGGCGGGCGATCAGGCGGCGCGTATTCAGAAGACCTTTGTCCGCGATGAGACGGCTGCCGGTTTGCCAGCGAAGATGTATCAACTCAGCATCCCGGGAGGAACCAACAGTCAGAGCGCCTTCGTGTGGGAGGCCCCGGCTTTAAACCAGATGCCGGTCAAACTGAAGGTGGATTTGAATGGCAGCAGCTACACTTTCCTGTTTCGGAACGTGCAGCAGCGGCCGCTGGACCCGCGGGTGTTCGGAGTGCCGGCAAACTTCAAGAAACAGGGCAGCATGATGGACGTGATACGTGAGGTTGCGCTGGCGAACATGAAGACCTCTCTGGAATCGATTTCCAACCAGCTTCAAGACAGTTCGCCATAATGCTTTGCTGGGCATCGCTGAACTGAAAAATCCGATCCCATGCGTCACACTGGTGCGCATCGGATCGGATTTTGAATGCCAGAGATAGGCTGACCTCAGGGCTGCTGGACCTGCTTGCGGCGAACCGCCTTTTTGCCCGTAAACACATGCCGGTTTACCGCGTTAAGATAGGCTCGTGCACTGGCTTCAATGACATCCGTGCAGGCCCCGCGACCAGTCACCAGTTCGCCGTCTCCAAAGTCGACTTTGATGTTCACCTCACCTAGCGCATCTTTTCCTTCGGAAACCGCGCGGATGACATAATCCTTAACAGTCCCGCGGGTTTTGGTCAGGCGATCAATCGCCTTGAGAGCGGCATCGACTGGGCCGTCTCCAAGACTCGCGTCCTGGACGAACTCCTCGGCCTGCTTCTTTCCACTCGTGTTCATCCGCAATCGCACTGTTGCCGTCGGGACGGTCGTATTCCCGCTGGTGACGTTCAGATACTCGAGGACCCAGGCTTGCGGCACTTCGGAGATATGACCTTCGATCAAGGCAATGAGGTCTTCATCATAGACGAACTTCTTCTTGTCGCCGATTTCCTTGAACTGGCTGAACAGTGCAGACACGTCCTCATCAGTCATCTTGAAACCGAGATGTTTCAGCCTCGCCGCGACTGCGGCGCGACCGCTGTGTTTGGTCAGCGGCAATTCGGTTTTGCCCCAACCGACATCATGCGGATCCATGATCTCGTAGGTCTCCCGCTTCTTGAGGATTCCGTCTTGGTGAATACCGCTGGAGTGGGCAAATGCGTTGAGTCCCACGATCGCCTTGCTTCGTTGAACGACCATACCACTCATACGCTCAACGAGTTTGGAGGTTTTTACGATCTCCTTTGTCTTCAGGCCGCATTCGAATCCGCTGTAAAAATCACTCCGGGTTTTCATTGCCATCACGACCTCTTCCAGCGAGGCGTTGCCTGCGCGTTCACCGATACCGTTGATGGTGCATTCGACCTGACGCGCGCCGCTCCGGACAGCGGCCAGCGAGTTCGCAACCGCCAAACCCAGATCATTGTGGCAATGCACACTGATCATCGCCTTGCCCGTCTGGAATTCACGGACGGATTCATAGAGTTGGCCGATCAATGCACCGAATTCATCAGGAACCGCAAAGCCGACCGTATCGGGGATGTTGAGCGTGGTCGCGCCGGCATCCACCGCCGCCTGACAAACACGAACCAGGAAGTCAGGTTCCGTGCGGGATCCGTCTTCGGGGGAAAACTCGACGTCGTTTACGTAGCCCTTCGCGCGCTTTACCGCCTGCACCGCCAAGCGAATGATTTCGTCCTGAGCCTTGCCGAGTTTGTGCTCGCGATGAATTTTTGAAGTGGCGAGAAACACATGGATTCGGCCGCGCTTGCCGGCCGGTTTGACCGCTTCAGCAGCAGCGTCAATGTCCTTGGAAACACAACGCGCCAATCCGGCGATGCGGCTGCCCTTCACCTGCTTGGCGATCGTCTGCACGGCCTCGAAATCGCCATCGCTGATAACCGGAAATCCCGCCTCGATCACATCGACCTTGAGTCGACCCAGTTGCCGTGCGATCTCCAATTTTTCGCGGAGATTCATGGAAGCGCCCGGGCATTGCTCCCCGTCGCGCAGCGTGGTGTCGAAGATATGGATTCGCTGGTTCTTTTGTTTTTTCATTTTGCGTTTTGGGTTCGGCACCGGAGTTCGATGAACAACAAAAAACCCCGCCGCCTTGTTAAGCAGCAGGGTTGGTCGAAATCGTTCAGCTCGATCAAACCCTGGCTGCCGGGCTGCCAAGAAGCAGCCCGTCAAGGAGTAGGAGATCAAGCAATTCGTGTTTCATCGTAGCACGATCTAGTAAACCGGATCGATCGGCCAGTCAACCGGAAACTGCCCAAGCGCAATCAATGTTCGTCTCCCTTGAAGATCCACATGGATCGAGTTTCGTTGGCGGGCACGAACCCCAGTCGCTGATAGAACTCGATCGCCCGGCCATCAGCCAGCAACACCTGCTGGTGAAAACCGACGTAGTTTTGCATCAGGCGACGGGCGATTTCCGTGCCTATCCCCTGGCCCTGATAGTCAGGGTGAACCAGCAGATGGGAGTAATACGCCACGAGCTTTCCATCGGAGAGCGTGTTCGCCGAACCGATCAGCCGATCCGCATCCCAGGCCGTCACCGCGGCATGTGAATTCCGCAGGTGATGCATCAGCTCGTCAGGCTTTTCAGCGGAAGACCAATCGTTCGCGCGATACAGTTTGAGCACCTTTTCGACGTCCGGGCAGAACTCGTTGCGGTATTCGATGGAGGCATTTGTCATGGTGATCTGGATCGAATCTGTCGGCTGGTGGGTGAACAATCAACATTGTTTCAGGGGTAACTCCGCGGCCATGGCTTCGCCAGATGCTTCGCTATTGGATTGAAGTTTGTATCCCGTGGCTGGAATGTAACACCACGCTGACATGAGTCTGGAAGATAAACTTTATCCATTGCTTTCGATGTACGAAGCCATGCCCCAGGGGGTGCGCAGCGTCATTGGCGCGGGCTGGCGTAGCCTGCCAAAGGGTCTTCGCTTGGGGGCGCGTTTTCGGGAGTTTGAATCCATGGTCCGGCAATCGGAAAGCTGGTCGGCAAAACAGATCGATTCCTACCAATTGGCGCGCTTGCGGAAATCGCTGAACGCCGCCCAATCCAGCCCGTTTTACGCCCGGCGATTCGCTGACGCGGGATTCTCCGCTGACAAATTCTCAAATCTTTCAGACCTGAAGAACTGTCCTACTACCTCGAAGCGGGATTTGCAGGAGCATCTGAAAGACATGATCGCGCCGCAGATCGCCGACTCCCAGCGCCTCTACATCACCACCGGTGGATCGACGGGCGAACCGGTCGGCTTCTATCTTCAAAAAGGGGTGAGCCGTCCAAAAGAACAGGCCTTTCTTGAAGGCCAGTGGCGGCGGGCAGGCTTTGAACCGGGAATGAAGCTGGCGGTGATCCGTGGGCAGGTCACGGATCGGAAAACCGCTGGCCGGATCAGCTTCTACGATGCGACACGGAACTGGCTGATGCTTTCTTCAGCCATGCTGACCGAAGCCCGGCTGCCCGAGTATCTGTCGGCGATCGAACGGTTTCAGCCGGATCTTCTCCATGCCTACCCTTCGGCAGCGCTTCAGTTGGCCGAATATCTGGACAAGGCCGGCCAGACCTGGCGCACACCACTGCGAGGATTGCTGTGTGGATCCGAACGATTGAACGCTCCTCAAAAAAAGATTTTGGAGCGGGTGTTCAATTGCCGGGTCTATCGCTGGTATGGCCATTCGGAACGGGTGATTCTTGCCGGTGAAGGCACCAAATCTGACCTGTTCTATTTCTGGCCCGGCTATGGCTATGTCGAGTTTGGTGATCCGGACGAGGAAGGGTTTTGCGAAGTGATCGGCACGTCATTTCACAATCTGGCGATGCCCTTGATCCGTTATTGCACGGGCGATTATGTGAAACTCGCGGTCGGCGGGGAACGAGAGTTCGAATGGCCGGCAGTTTCAGAAGTTGCGGGGCGCGAGCAGGAGTTCCTCGTGTCCGCCAGCGGTCGCAAGATATCGCTCACGGCATTCAACATGCACGATGCGATTTTTGATGATATCTACGCCGTCCAGTTTCGCCAGGATCAGCAGGGAGAAGCTGAGCTGTGCTATGTTCCGGGGCCCGGTTTTCATGCCTCGCGAACCGACGCGATTTGCGATGGGGTGCAGCGAAAGTTAGGCGATGATTTTGTGTTCCATCTCCGGGAAGTCTCCGAAACGGAGAAGACTTCGCGAGGAAAGCATCGCTGGCTCGTCAGCAGCCTGTAGCAGCGCGCCTCCTCGGATTTGGGTGGCCTGTATGTGGTCGAATCCCGCGAGTCGCCTTATTCCTTCATGCTCTCGGGATCGATGCCTTCAGACTCGAGATACTTCACGTATTCGATCGGAGAGATTTCGCTGGGCTTGATCTCGCTGCGCCCACCCCAGAATACGTTGGTGTAGGAAACTGAAAACCCTTCTTCCTCCAGGTGTTTGTCGATCGCAGCCTTGTGGGCCAGAACCTTCTCCTTCTCGGTTCCGTGAATCACGCCCATCACGTTGACGTTCTTGAACTCGGGACCGCCTTCACGCCAATAGGCGTGCGTCATGCAGTAATGGCGACCGACTTCGCGGCCGGCGTCTATTTCGCGACCGACGGGAACGGCCCAGTGGAAGAGCGCGTTGAATTTCGTCACGCGCTCGCCGGTTTGCAGGCGTTTGACGTGTTCCAGAAATGTGGAGAATCGACCGACGACTTTCTTTTTGTCCAGGCAGCGTGCAACTGTGAGAAACTCTTCCTTGCTCACGCCGGCTTCCTTTGCCCGGGCTGCCCAGATGTCGGGCACCAGTTCCGCGGGTTCGAATTCCCGTTTCAGACTGGTCATCACGCGCCACTCCAGAGCGTTCAACTCAACCAGGGTGGTATCGGTAGGCTCGGCCAGTTCCGGTGCGCGTTCGCCCGGTTCGAGTTTCTTGCGCCGCATATGACCCACGCCCAGTGCGAAGAGTTTCTTCGCTGACATGGTGCGAAAGTGTTTTGCGCCAATGATTGGAGCCAAGTATTCGCAGTGCTTGTTCAGCGAATAGCCTTGGGGGACTTTCAGTGTCGTCCACAGTTTGTAAGAGGAACCCGCCGTCACCGTGTCCGTCGTGCGGGTGACCACATGACCGGAGAACGGATCCTTCTCAAACAGATAATTGAAGGCCGAATCCAGGTTCTCCTGGTCGACTTCCCAAGCTACGAGCGCACCTTTCGCCAGACTCGTCGCCAGCATCGTCTGTCGGACCCGACGGATCACGCCGGCCTCGAGCATTGCTCGAATGCGTTCGATCACAGTGGCGACGTCGAGATCGGTCTGGCGTGCGATTTCGCCGAGTGGATCTTCTTGGAAGCCCTTCAGATTGTCTTCGGCGACTTCCAGAATCCGGGAATTGATCGGATCCGCTATCTCAACGGGAATGGTATCGGTGCTCATGTATGTAATCGGAAACTACTTGGATTTCCGGCGGTGAATCCAACCGGATTTTGCTTTGTTTAAACCTTAACGGGGGCGTAGTAGCGCGCGGGAGGGAGCGCCGTCACTACCGACGATTTTGAGCGGCAGACAGATGAGATCGTAGCGGCCGGGTTTGATCTTCTCGAGGTTCAGTCCTTCGATGACCCAGATGCCGGCACCCAACATGACCTGATGCACCTCAACCCCATCCTTGTCCCAACCGCCAATACTGAGGTAATCGACGCCCACGGTCATCACGCCTTTGTCAGCGAGAAACTGACCGGCGTCTTCGCGAATGGAGATGAATTTCTTGTCGAACTTCTTCGACTTCCAGCTCTTCGTTGAATTGCTGGTCTTGAAGATGACGCGCTCGTTTTTCCGCAGGCGCAGGTTCTTGAGATGTGCCGGGGTGATCTGGTCCTTGGCATTGATCTTGATCACACGGCAGGGGCCGATGACGGCTTCCAGCGGCATCTGTTCCATGGTCTTGCCGTTCTTCACGAAGTGGCGCATGGAATCCATGTGAGTTCCCGTATGGGCGCTCATGGACAGGTGCGTGAGATTGCACGGAGCGCCGTCCTCCATTTTCACCACGCGTTTGATGATGCAGGCGGGGTCGCCCGGCCAGTGTACCATGCCGTCTTTCATTGGGACGGTGACGTCTATCCATTCTTTGCTCATTGTTTTTTGGATGTGTGGTTCAGGCGAAGGTGATTACGTTCTTGATGCCGGTGGCTTTGCCGATCAGGAGATCCTTGAAATCGTCCGGCAGATGACGTCCGGTGATGATGCCATCGAGGGCTTTCGGCCAGCGACGCCTGAACTCTCCCAGATCCTTGATCGCGTTCTCAAAGGCTTCCTTGTTCGCATTGACAGAGCCGACGATGACCTGGTTCTTCAATACGAGGTTTCGCATCAGCTCGTTGCCAGCCACCGATATTTCACCACCGGGGGCGGGGATTCCCGTGAAGCAGAATACTCCGTTCAATCCCAGGTGCATCAGCACATCAAAGGAGACTTTGGCAACCCCGAGGCCTTCGTAGATGAGATCGATGCCTCCAACATGTTCGGCGAGTTCGGCCGGAGAAACCTGGGTGTTGGAGATATATTCAGCGCCAATTGCCTCGACGATGTCGGACTTCGGATTCGGGGCGGGTGAGCGAGTGTAGACGTAGGTCTTGAAGCCTTCGATGACGAGCTTCATCGCGCCGAGGATTCCGATCGGACCGGCCCCGAGAACAACGGCGGTGAGGCCTTCACCCGGCCGTTTGCCTGGCTCTTCGTTGGCCCAAGGCAGACGCTTCTGAATGAGCCAGACCTGATCGAGCGCCTTTTCAGCGATGGTGAGCGGTTCCGCCAGGACGGCGTAATCGCGGAGATCGGCAGGAACCAGATTCAGATGCCTCTCA
>JBLFYM010000174.1:0-12203 GCA_047608975.1 Limisphaerales bacterium
ATCGGGGTCCCAACCCCATCACTCTATGGGTTACGCCCCTAGGGGAGATGCATGCAATCCCCCTCCCACCCAAAAATACCAAGGGTTCTTACATGACCATTCGAGTGAGAGGAGAGCCGGGGAAGCTCCAAGCGCCAAAAACTCAAAATCCAATGAAGCCTCAAGCCCCAGTCAACCACTCTCTGTTCAGATGGTCTGCAGATTGGCGGCGCTGGGATTCACGCTCTGGAAGTTTTGAGCCGGGTCGGATTGGAGATTGGATTTTCTTTGGAGATTGAGTTTTGAGGCTTGGGATTTATCGGTTCACTTCCCCGTTTTCAGTCCTAGGCATTCATGCGGCTATTTCCAGAGAAACTATCGAAGAACCAAAAAGTCTTGGTGCCCTTGGTGCCTTGGTGGTTCCCTGCCTCCATGTCTGAACCTGAGCGCAGTATCAAATACAATGCCCCGCCATTTGTGGTCGGGGCAGTGGTGGTTACGCTGGCTTCCTTTGCCTATCTGACCGTCGACCTCGGGGGCTTCGATCAGGGGTGTGCAATTCTGGCGGTGTTGATGGGGACCTATCTCCTGGCCGATGATCTCCGCTGCTGGCGGGAGAAACGTCAGGCAGCGGAATTGAAAGATAGCAAGCCGGAGGACATTTCTTCCGACGAAGATTAGAATCCGTTCAAAAAATAATTACTCCCGCAGATTGAGGAATCCCCCATCTGCGGTGCCCTGAATCGGTGGGGAAAATTCTCCGGTCAGGCTTTTAGAATACAACCTGATTCATCCGCGCCCGGTACGGGTCAGATGTTCTCCAGCGCCTCGGTGGCCTTTTCCCACTCTTTGTTCAGATCCGGAAGCTTGACTTCGATCTCTACGATCTCGCGGTTGCAGTCGACGATCTCCGACCCGCGGCTGTAGATGGCCGGATCTTCCAGCTTTGCCCGCAACTCCGCGCGTCTCGCTTCGAGGTTTCCGATTTTGCCTTCGATCCGTTCGACGTTGGCCTGATGCTTCTTCTTGATCTTGGACTTCGCCTGTCGTTCCTGTGCCTCGATTCGTTTCTGTTCCTTCCGGGACAGTCCGGCGAGCGGATTCACCGCCGCCTTTTTCTTGGTGGGAGCAGGCGCGGCGGATGCGACCTTCTCCTCTTCGGCTCCGGTCTTGTCGAGGTAGTAGCCATAGTCGCCGGGGAAGTGACGGAGGAAGCCGTCCTCGACGTGAACCACGTGATTGGCCAAGGCCCGAATGAAGTAAACGTCGTGGCTGATGAAGATCAGCGTGCCTTCGAACTGCGCCAGCGCCGTGGATAGGGCATCGATGCTCGCAATGTCGAGGTGAGTTGTCGGTTCGTCCATCAACAGGAGGTTCGGCGGATCGAGCAGTAGTTTCACCAGCGCCAGCCGGCTCTTCTCTCCACCACTCAGGACACCGACCTTCTTGAAGACATCGTCGCCCCGAAAAAGGAAACAGCCCAACACACTGCGGACGAATTGCTCATTGACGCGCTGTGGCGTATCAAGCGCCTCATCCAGGACGGAGCGTTTCAGATTCAGGATTTCGGCACGATACTGGGAAAAATATCCGTAGCGCACATTGTGCCCGAGGATGCGTTCGCCGCTCTGGATCGGAATGACCTCGGCGAGGACCTTGAGCAGGGTGGATTTACCCGCGCCGTTCGGTCCAACGAGTACGATGCGTTGTCCGCGCTCAGCCTCGAAGTCGATACCGTCGTAGACGACGTTCTCGCCATAGGACTGGCTGATGTTTTTGAGCGTGATCGCCTTGAGCCCGCTACGGGCGGGTTGTGGAAAACTGAAACTTATGTCCGTCGCGTCCGACACGGGCGCTTCCATAATATCCATGCGATCAATCTGCTTGAGCTTACTTTGCGCCTGCGCCGCCTTGCTGCTCTTGGCCCGGAAGCGGACGACGAAATCCATCAGGGCCTTGATCTCGCGCTGTTGGTTGTTGTAGGCCGCCAGGTACTGAACCTCGTTCGCCGCGCGCTGTTCGACGTAGCGATCGTAGTTGCCGCGATACTTGATGAGCTTGCTAAAGCGGATCTCGACGATACTGCCGACGAGGTGGTTCAGGAATTCGCGATCATGAGAGATCATCAGAATCGCACCGGGATAATTCTTCAGATATTCCTGAAGCCAGAGGAGCGAATAGAGATCCAGATGGTTGGTCGGTTCGTCGAGGAGCAGCAGGTCTGGTTCGAGCACCAGCAGTCGCGCCAGATGCGCCCGCATGACCCAGCCGCCACTGAGTTCCTTGGCCGGCCGGTCGAAATCAGCATCCTTGAAAGACAGACCTTTCAGAATCTTCTTTGCCCGCGCCTCCATCTGGTGACCGCCGAGCTCGCTGTATTGGGTATGGACGTCGTCGTGCGGATCGATGTCATCGGGGTGCGCGGTGTCCCATTCCAGCAGTCGGCGACGCAATTCGCGAAACTCCTCGGTGATCGCGGTGGCCAATTCGAGCACTGTTTCGTCACCCGCGGGGGCGCTTTCCTGGGGGAGATAGCCAAAATTCACCCCCCGTTCGAAGGTTACGTCTCCGGCATCCGGCTCTTCCTCCTGCAGCAGGATGTTGAAGAATGTGGATTTACCGGCGCCGTTTGGCCCGACCAGGCCAAAACGATCGCGACGGTTGATCTGCAACGTGACGTCTTTGAATAACGTCCGTCCACCAAAAGATTTATCGACACCAGCAACCGTGAGCATTTCGGGGGCGGGATGGTGCGGAAGGGAATGGGGGAGAGCAAGGTTGATCAGCAGGTTGGCCGTTTAGCGGGGTTTGCGGGGTTTGCGCGACACGCCGAGCCTGAATTCGCTTTTGAACGATCTGGTCAAAAATCGATCCATACCCAAAATAAAACCGGCTGTCGCTTCTCTCACCCTGTGACTGGCCAATGCACGACATGAAAAGACTGACCGTTCTCCCCATTCTCCTGATCGCAATCGCCGCCGGATGTCTCGTTTCGGATGCCCGGGCGCAGTTTGATTTCTTTAAGCCGAAGACGAAGATGGAGCTGGTGCTCGGCGCGACTACGGCGAAGCCGGGTTCGACGGTGATGGCTGGGCTTAAGCTGGAGATGCCGGGCAAATGGCACACTTACTGGCGGTCCCCGGGGGAGGTTGGCAAACCCACAGTGATCAAATGGACCCTGCCTGCCGGCATCAAGGCTGGTGAGATACAGTGGCCGGTTCCAAAGCGCATGATTTCGTGGGATCTGGTGAGTTTCGAATACTCGCATGAAGTGGTGCTGCTCATTCCGCTCACGATTTCCGGAAATGCTCCGAAAGGCGCTGCCGAACTCAAGGCAAACGTCACCTGGTTGGAATGTGAAACCGATGGGGCCTGCGTTCCCGGGAAGGGTTCCGTCAGTGCGACTCTCACAATTGGTGATGCGGCTGTCCAATCACCCGAAGCGGCCTTGCTCAAGGAATGGCAGAAGAAGTTGCCAACCACAGCGCCCGAACTGGTCGCGACCGCCTGCTGGGAAGGTCCGGGGAAAGAAGGAAAACGTCCGCTGCTGATCGAGTGGCCGACGAAGGATTTGAAAGGTGATTTCTGGGGCTACCACTTTGGCACGGATTGGCAGATGCATCCGAAGACCGAGGTGGTCGATTCGGCGAATGGCAGGCTGGTGATTCGGAAGCAGATTGATCTGCTTGAAGGCCAGTGGCCGACCAAAATTACCGGCATCTTTGTCGCCAAAGTGGCTGGCAAGTTGGCGGCATTGGAGAAGACCTTGGCCATCGGGGACAAACCGAAAGTGGAGGAACCTACCCTCGACACTGCGTTCGGCCTTCCAACATTTGGAGCGCCCAGCCCTTTTAACCTAGAAGGGGGACATGCTTCTAGGCCGGAACTTTTGCTCAATGCCACTGAAGCGAATGGGGGAGCTACTGTGCTGGCTGCGCTGAAGTTTTCGATCAATGAACATTGGCACTGTTATTGGCGCAATCCGGGGAACCAGTATGGATTGCCGATCGAACTTGAATGGAACCTTCCAGCTGGGGTCCGAGCGGGGGCAACGCGATGGATGATTCCGCAGCGGAGGGAGTATCGTGATTTTCGCGGTCTGGGAGATTTTAACAGTTATGAATACTCAGGTGAGGCGGTGCTCATTGCGGAGTTGACCGTTGCTGCCGACGCCGTCCTCGGCGTCCAGCCGATCAGCGCAAATCTCAAGTGGGCAGAGTGCAAGGATGATGGAGTCTGCGTGCCGCGCGAAAAAAAGGTCACGGCTTCGCTCACCATCGGTGACGCATTGAAGCCCGCACCCAATGCCGATCAATTTACAATCTGGCAGGGCAAGCTTCCTCAACCGGCGTCTGCCGATCTCACCAAGAGCGCGCGGTGGGAAGGACCCGCGGTGGAGAATACGAGATTCGTTCAGATCGAGGTGTTTGGCGCCGACGCCGACATTGATTTCTACCCCTATGAATTTGCGGGATGGCAGGTTTCTTCAATCTCCGAAGTGACCACCGGCGACGGTGGCCATGTGATCATCCGCAAGGAGGTTACGAGTTCCGACGGTGAATGGCCAACCACCCTGAGCGGAATCCTGGTGAACAATCCGGGTTCACCGAATCCGATCGGACAGGAATTCGAAGTCGCGATCGGCAACGGCGGGAATCCGCAGGTGGGGACGGCTGCGGCAGCGGCAGGCGGCGAACAGAAACACTCGCTGATTTATTGGCTCATGTTCGCGTTCATCGGCGGGATGATTCTGAACATCATGCCCTGCGTATTGCCGGTGATCTCCCTGAAGATCCTGGGCTTCGTCAACCAGGCTGAGGAAGCGCCGGGGCGGGTGCGTCAACTCGGGCTCATCTACAGCCTGGGTGTGCTGTGTTCCTTTATGGTGTTGGCCGCAGTCATCATCGGGGTGCAGAAGGCGGGCGGGAACGCGTTGTGGGGAATGCAGTTCAGCAATCCCGCATTCGTGATCTGTCTGACCACTGTTATCACCCTCGTTGCGTTGAATCTATTCGGTGTATTCGAAATCACTCTGACCAGCGGAACGATGACCGCTGCCAGTTCGTTGGCATCGAAACATGGCGTGTCAGGCGCGTTCTTCAATGGCGTGCTCACCACCGTGCTGGCGACTCCCTGCTCAGCGCCGTTTCTCATCGGGGCGTTGGGATTCGCGTTTACACAACCGCCGTCCATCATCGTGTTGGTGTTCGCCTTCGCAGGCCTGGGTCTGGCGTTTCCGTACCTGTTACTGAGCTGGAACTCGCGGTGGTTGAAGTTTCTTCCCAAGCCCGGGGTCTGGATGGTGCGTTTTAAGGAAGCCATGGGTTTTCCCATGCTGATCACGGCCTTCTGGCTGCTGTCACTTTCGGCGCGACGCTTCGGACTCGATGGCGTTTTGTGGATTGGGTTTTTCCTGGTGATGGTGGCGATGGCAGCGTGGATCTGGGGTGCGTTTGTGCAACGCGGAACGAAGCGGCGCGGCCTGGCGATGGCAATCGCTGCATTCTGTCTGGCGGCCGGGTACTTTGTGGCCTTGGAAGAAAATCTGCGGTGGCGAGATCCAGCACCACTTGCAAAAGCCGGACCGGTCGATAATTCCGGATCGCTGCTGGTGAATCCCCAAAAGACCAGCCCCGAAGGCGTCGAGTGGTACAAGTGGAGTCATGCCGCGATCGACGAGGCTCGCGCGAAGGGTCATCCCGTCCTAGTTGATTTTACGGCCAAGTGGTGTGTGACCTGTCGGGGAAACAAGACTTCAAGTATCGAAATCAACTCGACCCGCGCGAAGTTGAAGGAACTGAACTTCGTTTCATTCATCGCAGATTTCACAGATTTTCCGCCAGATATCGCGGAGGAACTCATTCGCTTTCAACGGCCGGCGGTTCCGATGGTGCTGGTCTATCCTGCGGATCTGACCAAGGCAGCAGCCGTCCTTCCCACGTTGCTGACTCCGGGCATTGTGCATCAGGCGCTCGATGCGGCGGCGGGTCCAGATTCGTGAATCAACCCCGCGCTTTCACGGAAGAATGATTTGCCGGGATCGGGTGGGATTCCTACTCTGCGCGCATGGCAATACCGGATTCTTTTGATCCTCCAGAGCGCGTTTTGATGGGCCCTGGCCCGAGCAACGCGGCGCCCGAGGTCCTGCGCGCGATGGGCAGGCCACTGGTCGGACATCTTGATCCCGCTTTCATCGGCATGATGGAGGAGATCAAGTCGATGTTACGGCAGGTCTTCCAGACGAAGAACCAGATGACCTTTCCGGTGAGCGGCACGGGGAGTGCCGGCATGGAGTTCTGCTTCGTCAATCTGCTCGAGCCCGGTGATGAGGTGCTCATCTGCATTAATGGTGTTTTTGGTATGCGCATGGCGGATGTCGCCGAACGCTGCGGTGCGAATGTGACCCGCGTGGAATCGCCTTGGGGACAGATCATTGAGCCCGCCCAGGTGCAGGACGCGTTGGCCCTGATGAGTAAACCCAAACTGGTTGCCGTGGTGCATGCGGAAACCAGCACCGGGGTGGAGAATCCCGTCGCGGAGATCAGTAAAGTCGTTGCTCCGTCCGGAGCCATGTATCTGGTCGACACCGTCACTTCGCTCGGTGGAACACCGGTGAAGATTGATGAGTGGGGAGTGGATGCGGTGTACAGCGGTACGCAAAAATGTCTAAGCTGCCCCCCTGGACTTTCCCCAGTCAGTCTCAGTGAGCGTGCCTTGAAAGCGGCTCAGTCACGGGGTGCGCGGGTCCAAAGCTGGTATCTGGATGTGAATCTGCTTTCGGGATATTGGGGCGAGGCTCGGGTGTACCATCACACCGCGCCGATCTCGATGAACTACGCGCTGCATGCCGCGCTGCGGCTGGTGCTCACAGAGGGATTGGAGAATCGCTGGCGCCGTCATCAGAACAATCACGCCCTGCTCAAATCCGGGCTCGAAGCAGTGGGCCTTTCGCTGGCGTCGCAGGCTGGATATCAATTGCCGCAGTTGAACGCGATCAGCGTTCCGGCCAAGGTTGACGAAGCGGCCGTGCGGGTAAAGCTGCTCAACGATTTCAACATCGAGGTCGGGGCCGGGCTCGGACCGTTGAAAGGCAAGATCTGGCGTGTGGGACTCATGGGCGAAACCTCCAGCCGCGAGAACGTCCGGCTCCTTCTTTCCGCGCTCTGCCAATGCCTGAACGAATCGGGAATGACCATCGATGCCAACGCGGCCCTGTCCGCCACGGCGTGATTTCCCGGACAACCGCCAATCCCAACCGAAGTTGGTATGCTTCCCCATCCCCTTGCCGCTGAACTTACACTGGCAATTCCAGCCGGCACAGCGGTAGAGTCCTCGGCTTCGAGCCCGTTGAGGTTCGGAATTGATTTGTTCGCGCCCATGACAAAGCAATCTGCTACACACAAGATTCCCGACGTTGATTCCGTCGCCCCGGCAGTCACCCCGCCGGAGCATCCGACCGATACGGCGTTCTTCAAAAAATCGATCGGTGAGGGCAAGGCCCGCAAACGTGAGATCCCGGAAGGTCTTTGGAAGAAGTGTCCCAAATGCGCCGAGATGCTCTACGAAAAGGAGCTGGATGCGAACCTCGACGTCTGCACCAAGTGCGGCCATCACTTCGGAATCACCGCCCGTCTGCGCATCGAGGCGCTGGTGGAGGCCGGCAGTTTTGAAGAGTTCGACGCCGACATGGTGAGCGTGGACATTCTCGAATTCACGGGCGTGGCCAAGTACACCGCCAAGCTTGCGAGTTACCGGAAGAAGACCGGACTGAAGGATGCCGTTCTTACCGGGCGCGCCAGGTTGGGCAGCCACTCCCTGGGGCTTGGGGTGATGGATTTCAGTTTTCTCGGCGGCTCGATGGGCTCGGTTGTCGGCGAAAAACTCACCCGCATGATCGAGCGCTCCACCGAAGCCGGCGATCCGGTGATCATTATTTCGACGAGCGGCGGAGCGCGGATGTATGAAGGCATGTTCAGCCTGATGCAGATGGCCAAGACCTGTGCCGCGCTGGCCTATCACGCCAAGAAACGACTTCCCTATATCAGCGTGCTCACGCACCCGACGACGGCGGGAGTGATGGCGAGTTATGCCAGCGTGGGTGATCTGATTATTGCTGAACCGGGATCCATGATTGGATTTGCCGGACCGCGGGTGATCAAGGACACCACACAGGCTGAATTGCCTCCGGGATTTCAGACTGCTGAATTTCTGACCGAACGGGGTCTGATTGACGCGATCGTGCCACGCTTGGAAATGAAGGGGCAGCTCACCAGCTATCTGGACTACCTGATGTCTGGTCGTCAGAAGGCTTAGCTTAGTCCCGCGAGGGAATTCTCTACGCCGGATTCAAGCTTCCCCGGCGATAGCCCAGTTCGTCGCGGATTACCTCGGAATAGCCGATCTCGCAGAGCTGGTTTTCGATCTGCTCCCACAGGCACCCGGAATCGACGGCGTTCGACTCAGATTCACCCAGTTCGATTCTCGCCGTCCTCGGACTGGAATCCGTATCAGGCTCATGGTGGCGGACTCTCACTTCACGCAGACCGAGATCATGCAGGAACGCTTCAGCCTGCTCGACCAGAGCCAGTTTTCCGGTGCTGACGGCCTGTCCGTAAGGGATGCGCGAACTGAGACAGGGCGCGGCCGGTTTGTCGGCTGTCGGAAGCCCAAGTTCAGCGGAGAATATGCGGATCTCGGCCTTGGTGAGGCCGACCTCCTTGAGCGGGGAACGGACCTCAAATTCTGAGGCCGCGCGCGCACCGGGTCGGTAGTCCCCGACGTCGCTCGCGTTCTCGCCGTAGGCCACTACTGAAAAACCCCGATCGGCGGCCAATCGTTCCATATGGGAAAAGAGCTCATGCCTGCAATAATAGCAGCGGTTGACCGGGTTGGCCGAGTAGTCGGGATTGCTGAATTCTGAAGTGGCGATGATTTTGAGCGGAAATCCAAATTTCGAGGCGATTTCCTTGGCTTCTGCGAGCTCTCGTCGGGGAAGACTGGGTGAATCGGCAATGACCGCCAGTGCCTTTTCGCCCAATACTTGAGCGGTTACATGGGCCAGAAACACAGAATCCACCCCGCCAGAGTAGGCCACGAGGCAGTTGTCAAAAGTGCCGATCAGGCGTCGCAGCTCGTCGAGTTTCGTGACTTGCACAACCTGACCGTGACATCCGGGAATTGCTTTGCAAAGGGATTTCACGTATAAGCCAAAAGGAACCAGTAGTCTTTTGAAGGCACCAAACCAAACAATTACCGGCCACGAATCTCGTCATCTCACCGTCATGTTTCTGACGGCAGGATCGCCGCCAAAATCCCGGACCGACCGCCGGTAAGACAATTTTATATTCGTTGAAACACATGAGTACCAGAACGACCTTCAATTCACGACCGATCGGGATCGGTCACCTCCTCCTTTTCGCCGCGTGCGTCGCCCTCCCCATGGGTTTGCAGGCGCAACGGATAACGACCTTTGCCGGTGGCGGATTTACGGCAGCGGAGGGCGTCGACCGGCTCGATGCCTCGTTTTCGCGACCTGAACAGATGGCCTTCGACGCCAATGGGAGCCTGTATTTCGCGGAACTCCTGAGCAGCCGGATTCGAAAAATCGACACGAATGGCATCGTGACCACCGTGGCCGGTGGCGTGTCCTCCGGCTTTGGCGGGGACAACGGGCCGGCGACCGCGGCACGCCTGAGGTTCCCCTACGGAATCGCGATCGACAGTGTGGGGGATATTATCATCGCCGACACATTCAATGACCGGATCCGGAAGATCACCGTTGCCAACGGCATCATTCGGACCATCGCCGGCATCGGGTCGTCCGGGTCTTTCGGCGATGGGGGAGCGGCTACGTTTGCGCAGCTGGATCGGCCCCGAAATGTTGCGATCGGCCCGAACGACGAAATCTACTTCTCAGATCGGGACAACCACCGGATCCGTAAAATCAATGGCGCGGGGGTTATCTCAACGGTTGCCGGAAACGGGACTCCGGGATTCTTCGGGGACGGTGGGCTTGCCTTGACGGCATCGCTCAGTCGCCCGACCGGCCTGGCGTTCTACGGTACCAACCGGCATTTGCTGATCAGTGATTCATCCAACGATCGCATCCGTCGGCTGGATCTCTCCTCCGGAATTATTACGACCTTTGCCGGTAGTGGTGGTGGTGGTGGTGGTGGCGGTGGCGGTGGCGGTTTCTCCGGCGGTTTCTCCGGCGATGGCGGGGCGGCAACAAACGCCGTCATGAACGGTCCGGAAGGAATCGTCGTAAGCTCGGAGAATGAGGTGTTCTTCGCCGATCTACAGAACGAGCGCGTCCGCAAGGTGGATACCAACGGCATCATCACCACGGTCGCGGGCAATGGAATTGGCGCTTTCGCTGGCGATGGCGGGCTGCCCGCATTTGCCTCTTTGAATGGTCCGTCCGGGGTTGCTGTAGATCAGGGCGGTGCCCTCTTTATATCCGAAGGCGGGAATGATCGGATTCGCCGGGTGGACTTCGGTGCCCGTCTCACCGAATGGCTGGATGTGAATCTCTACGGCTCGGAGCCGGCAGGAGGCTTGGGATCCATGCTCTTCTCTCAGCCGGCGACGGCGACGATGGGCAACCGGGTTTACACGGCCGGATCCTTTGCCGCGGGCAATCTTCAGATTGGATCCACTGTTTATGCGAATCCAGACGCCGCATCCGACGGGATGATCATGCGGCTCAGCGAATCCGGCGCTGTGAACTGGGCATCGCACATCTCAGCCAATCAGGACGCCACCGCCGATGGTATCATTGCCGCGCCGTCTGAAAACCGTCTGTATGCTTTCGGCACGTTTCGCGACAGCGCGACATTTGGGTCCACTTTTCTACAGGTATCCAACGGTCCGGCCACCTCCGGTTGGTTGGCGCGCATGACCACCGGTGGCGCATACAACTGGGTGGTAAAAGTGCCAGAAACGTTCAATGGGCAGTTTGGGGTCTACATCAGCGATCTGGCCAGTGACACCAACGGCAACCTGACTCTGTTGGGAAGTTTCAATAGCGGGGTTGCCGATTTCGGCAACGGCGTTGTGCTCACCAACGGGGGCACTGGCGAGGCATTTGTCGTCAAATACAACAACAGCGGCCAAGCCGTCTGGGTAAAGAAGGTCGCGAACATAAGCAACAACAACCAACTGGTGTTTGGCGGCAAGCTCAAGATTCACTCCGACAATCACATCTATGCCGCGATTCCGCACGTGGCCTCAACGCTCGGCCCCTCCGCAGGTGGGATCGATGTCTCCCTTGTGCATTTCGACGATCTCGGGAACCAGCAATGGTCACTCCGCTTGGGCAGCAGTTTCGATGACACGGCTGCCGACTTGGTTATTTCCCCTGCTGGTGACCTCTTTTTCCTTGCGAACTTCAGCGCATCCGGCGCGTCATTCGCCGGTCAGGGATTGGGTACGAACGGTATTACCGGCACCAATATGATGTTGGCCAAGGTCACGTCATCGGGAGTTGTCTCGTGGATCCAACAATCGTTTGCCTCAGTCGCAGCTGAAGGCAGAGGAGTTTTCTATGATGTCAATTCCGATACGGTATACGCGGGGATGGATTTTGCGGGGACGATGTTGATCGGCGAATTCAATTTTGCCTCCGTTCCCTCCGGTTTGGCGTTCAGTCGGGACGGTCTGCTGCTGCGCGTAAAGGGCAGTGATGGCACCGTCCTCTCGACGTTGAACACCAGCGCGTCAGCGACTGAGACGGTCCGTGCGATTGGCCGTCTTTCCACCGGAGCAATCTATGGCGTGGGCGATGTCGGGACGGATATCACTGAATTCACAGGGAACCTGATTACCAATAACTTTTTGGGAGCCAGCCATCCCTACTATGCCACGGTGAACGACCTTCCATTGGTCGGACTGCAGCCCGTATCCCAGACCAATGATGCCGGCACCAACGTCACGTTTTCGGTGTTGGCTGGTGGCGGCGTGCCCCTTTCCTATCAGTGGCTGAAAAACGGCAGCGATCTGGCCGGGGAAACAGGTCTCAGTCTCAGCGTCAGCAATATCTCGATCGTTGACGAAGCGGCATACAGCGTGCGGGTGACCAATATTCTCGGATCGACGTTCAGCAGTAATGCCGTGCTGACTGTGAATCAACCGGTAAGCATCGTCGCCCATCCGCAGACCCAGTTCGGCATCGAGACTTTCGGAGTGCAGTTTAATGTCACTCCCTTTGGATCGACCCCATTCGC
>JBLFYM010000175.1:0-12080 GCA_047608975.1 Limisphaerales bacterium
GCGAACCGCTCCGGCTCGTCATCTCGATGGCTCGGGCACACAAAAGGCGCGGTGATCCCACGCCTTTTGCAAGTTGAAATGTAATTGTGGATCAGCCGACGATCCCACCGCTACTGAGGAAGATGCCTTCGAACATCATCGCGACGGCCTGGGCATTGGTCGCCTTTTCGAGCGCGGTTTCCTTGCTGATGACTCCGCTCATGCAGAGATCGTAGCAGCACTGGTTGAAGCTTTGCATGCCATCGTCACGGCTACTTTCGATGATGGACGGGATCTTTCCAAATTCGCCTTCTTCCAGCGCCTTGCGCATGGTGGAGGAGTTGATGAAAATCTCTTGGGCGGGAATCATGCCGCCATCCACCTTGGAACACATACGTTGGGCGATGATCGCGTAAAGCGTGCCGGCCAATTGTTTGCGGACGGACTCGCGTTCTTCGGGCGGGAAGTATTCAAGGATACGACCGGGGGAACTCGCGGCGTTGGTGGTATGCATGGTGGACATCACCATGTGCCCCGTGTCCGCAGCGTTGATCGACGCCTTGAAGGAGATCGCGTCGCGCATCTCTCCCACCATGATGATGTCGGGATCCTGACGCAGCGCGCTTTTCAGTCCGCGTTGGAAGGTCATCGTATCAAGCGTGACTTCACGTTGTTCGATCACGCACTGATTCTCGCCGAACACGAATTCGATCGGATCTTCCAGCGTGACAATATGACGGCGAAAGTGCGTGTTGATGTGCTCCAACATGGCGGCCATCGTGGTGGATTTGCCGCTACCGGTGGTGCCTGCCAGCAGGATGATGCCGCGCTCTGACTCGGCGATGGTGCTAAGAATGTCAGGCAGACCGAGTTTCTCCAGATTGGGGGGCTCACTCTTCACATAGCGCATGACGATGCACCAACGTCCCAAAGCCTGAAATACGTTGGTGCGGAATCGGCCTACCCCCTCGATCTGGTAGGAGAAGTCCGTTTCGCGGTCCGCTTCCAAACTAGGATAAAGATGCGGCGGGCAAATGCCCTTGATCACACTTGCCATCCATGTCTGGTCGGGAGTGAAATCAATCGACTGCAAGGCAGTCGAGATGCGGAAGGTCGCGGGGGTTCCCGCTTTGATGTGAATGTCCGAACATCCGGCTCCCACACCGGTCTTCAGAATTTCGTTGAAGTACTGTTGGTCCTCGGACATTTCTGCCATGGCCGAGACTGTAGAGGGGGGGAGGCGCTATGCCAAGTTGGAATACGCCAGCAGGCTGAGGCGGGCGCGATTCGCGGTGCCAAGATTCATCAGCACCATGGCGACCTGAAATCCCTGATGACGATCTCCCTTGCAGGAAACGACCACTCCGGTGGCACTGATTTCCTTGCCGTCTTCGGGATCATGGAGCGCCACGGTCATTTCGGTCCACTGGTTGATTTCAGAATCGCTCCGGAATTCGATGCCGTTGTGGCGGATCAGGGTGTTTTCCGGGGAAAGATGCAGGGTGTGATCCGCGTCGATGACGGGTCCACGATTGGCATCAAAAAGATTATCGGTATCAATTTTACTGGCGCTCATACGGAAGGATGCAGTGAATGTATCACCTTTGTCCCTTTCGTCAACCGATCGGAGAAATCCCGAGCGAACACCGCTGGTGACAGGGTTATTTGTAGGTTCGGCGGATTTTCCTTTCCAAGGCGGCGCGTTCGGTCAGATCTCCTTTGTCCCCCTGTTGTTTCATCCAGGCGGCCAATTCGCGTCGCATCGATTTGATGCGCGGTTGTTCTCGGGGGTCGTTGGCCAGGTTTTTCATTTCGTAGGGATCGCCCTGCAGATCATAGAGTTCGAGTTCCGGGCGCTGTTGGTAGCGGAGCCATTGCTCCTGGGCAAACGAGTCACCCGCATCCGCTGCGACCTTCCAGGATTGATACGTCGGAAAGCGGCGGGTGACGCCGTTGCTGAATTTTTCCTGCCAGTTCAGATTCCAGATCAGTCGGTACCGATCATCTCGAACCGTGCGGATTCCGTACGCATCAGGTCCGCCGCCAATCCCTTTCGAAGTCTGGATCCCGAACACGAAATCGCGATGCTTTGACCTTTCGCCACGCAAGACGGGGAGCAGACTGCGCCCGTCGAAGTCATGCGTCATGGGATTTCCTCCGGCCGCCTCGATCAGGGTGGGGAGAATATCGATGTATTGGATCATCGCGAAGGAGACCGAACCGGTCTTGACGACCGTTGGCCATCGAACCAGGGCCGCCGAACGCAGGCCGGAATCATAGCAGGTCCATTTGCAGTGCGGGAAATTCGAACCCTGTTCACTCAGATAGATCACGATCGTTTCATCGGTCTGTCCGGACTCGCGCAAATGGCTGAGGCAGGAGCCCAACTGGGCGTCCATGTAACTGATCTCCGCATAATAATGTGTCATTGCTTCGCGGGTGACCGGGGTGTCGACGAGGTATTTTGGCAGGGTAATCGTCGCCGCGTTGTAAGGGCTTGAATCCCCTCTGTTCCACGGCGTGTGCGGTTGGTTGGAGGTAACAACGAGGCACCAAGGCTTCGCCGCGTTGGTGATCATGAATTGCCGTGCGAGGTCCAGGTCGAGATCCACCCCGTCGCCATTGTCGTGGTGACGTCCGCCGAGCACCTGAAAGGGAAAGCTGGACTCGGGCATCTCGTGGCGTTTGCCGAGCAAGGCGACCTGATAGCCGAGTTTGTCCAGGTAGTGGGGCAGACTCCGGATGTGTGGATGAACCCGGCTGTGATTCGGGTGGGCTCCATTGCGAACCGGGTGGATGCCGGTGTAGAGGCTCATCCGCGTGGGGGCACACATGGGCGCGGAATTGTAGCAGTGCTCGAAGCGCATTCCCTCCGTAGCCAGGTGATCAATGTTCGGAGTTCGCACATCGGCGTTGCCATAGCAACCGAGGTCGTGCCAGCTCAAGTCATCGGACATGAACAGCAGCACGTTCGGCTGCGTTCCGGCAGACAGCTCAAGGCCCAGAGCCAGAAGAGTGGTAAACAGGAATTGGCGCATGTGGTGGCAGCTCGGATCTGATTGAACTGTGCGTAAGCAATGGACCTTCTCAGTCCGTTTTACGGAGCCGGATGCGCCGATATTCCATTTGGCCGCGATCCCCTTCCAATCCGATTGGACCGGACGCTGGCACCTTCATCTGCGCGTTCAACACTTCGCCATTGCAGCTGCAATGAGCAAAGCCGTCCTGGACGCGCACGACCATTTCGTTCCAATCCTGCGGCTTGTATTTCTTGAGTTCCTTGTAAGGTCCGGCGAGCGGATAGTCGCGACATTGAAGTTGTGGCTTGCGGATGAACACTCCGCTGTCGGCGTTCGGGGTGGCACGAAATTCGAGTTTCAGTATGAAGTCCGAGCCAAACTCAGCAGTGGTCCAGAGCTGCTGAATCCGGCGTCCTTCGGGTGGTGAGGTAACCACGAGCCGTCCCTTGATCGCGATGTACCGACCATCATGGCTCTGCTGCTGGCCGTCAAATTTCTGCAAAGGTTTCAGCGTTTTCTTCTGACGGAATCCCCAACCGGTCAGGTCGCGTCCGTTAAACAGCGAGGTGAAGCCAGGCTCAACATTGAAGGTGTCCGCAGTGGTTTCCAGAAAACCATGGGTGGCCAACAGCGGTCGCAGAGCGGCCGCCCACATGCCGTAGCCTTGAGGATTGGGATGGAGCAGATCCGGGAACTCCTTCTTTTTCGCGTCGCCGGCTGGGTTTGCAAACAATCGCCAGGTATCCAGCACCGTAATCTGGGCGTCGCCCTTGACTGCCGCCGCGGCGAGTTCGTTGATCCTCTTGATTTTGTCAGCCGGTCGTTTCTTCGATGCCGAACTCGGGAAAACATTGCAGAGGATGATGGGCATCGAAGCATTGTGTTTCTTCAACTCAGCGAGAATCAGCTCAACATTGCTGACGATGGTTTCGGGTTCGGCCTTTTCCTCCAGATCGTTGGTGCCGATCAAAAGCACAATCGCGGCGGGGTTTAGGGACAGGACATCCTCCCGCAGACGAATGAGCACGCCCCGGGTGGTGTCGCCGCTGATGCCGCGGTTTGCCTTCTTCATCCCTTTGAAGTGTCCACGAAATTTTTCGGTCCAGCCCTGCGTGATGGAGTCGCCGAGAAACACGACCGCGTTCTGGTCCTGTTTGACCTGCTGCGACCATCCGGTCCGCTTTTTTAGCCAGAGTTTGCTGAACCATTCATAGCGGCGAATCGGGCCCGCGCCCGGAAGGCCGTCGTCTGTTTTCGGAATCTCAAATCCGGAGTCGGCCGAGAAAACTGCGGGAGCTGAGAGATCGCTGAACAGAAACGCGCCAGCGACGGCGATGGCAGATAGCAGGGAAAGGTGTTTCATATGTGCTGGCGGCATCGTTGACGAACGGAACGACCAGCACAAGAACGGTGATATGACGTGGATACTTCGGATTGAGATACGCCTGCCCGCCCCGTGAACCTGACGGGTGCAATTCACACATCCAATCCTTTGACGCCGCCCCTGGCCCGCGCCTCACTCCGTAAACGCGTTCGGCAGATGCCTGATTTCCAGCACTTCATCCGCCGCCATCAACACCTCCACAATGTCGTACCGATACTTCACGCGGGGATCCTTCAATTTGCGCCAATAGAGCTGCGCCGTCCGACAAAGCGCCAAACGTTTTCGCTGATCCACCGCTTCCGCCGGCCGTGTCCAGCCACCGGCCGTCCGGGTTTTTACTTCGACAAACATCAGGCAATCCTCGTCCCGGAAGATCAGATCAATTTCTCCCCGGGGCCCGGCAAAATTCGCGACGAGGAAGGTGCAGCCGGCATCGGTCAAATAGTGTTTTGCCGCCACTTCACCCGCTGCCCCGCGCCGCAGATGTTCCGGCAATTGCCTAGGCGTCAACCAGCTCTTCAATCGATCGAGGAACCCCATGATTCAGTATCTCCAAGCCCCAGCGTCTCAATCGTTGCCGCCCCACGTCAAATCGCGAATTTGGCGAATCTGAATTTGCCGGTCCACATACGCAAGGATAGCATCCGAACCTTATGACCCGAAAAAAAGGCGTCCCGCATCCAAATCCGGATCAATCAAAGTTCGAAAACCCGATGCAGCTCGGTGGCATCCGTACCGGTGCGTTGGACAACGGCGTGCGGGTGGCCTGGGTCGATACCGGTTCGGGTCTGCGATTCCTCATCGCACTCGATCGGGGCGGGGACATCGTGGATGCCAGCTTCAACCAGTATGGGCTCTGCTACCTGACCCCCAACGGCATCAAACCAGCGAGCCCCGCGTATAACACCGAATTCGAATGGTTGCGGTCCTGGCCCGGTGGGTTGTTGACCACCTGCGGGCCTGAAACCATCGGCGGACCAAGACCGGCGACGGGTGGCATGAGCGGTCTGCATGGACGCCATTCGAACACCCCGGCCACGATCGAATCGGTGATCAACCCTGACCCTCGGACCGGTCAGATGGACATGATCCTCCGGTTGATTGTGCGCGACAGCCGGATGTTCGGTCCCACGTATGAGATCCGCCGGGAGATCCGTTGCCTGCTTGGTTCTTCCGAGATCCACATCGAGGACACGGTTACGAATTGCGGCGGCGAGAAAGCGGCGCATCACTGGCTCTACCATTGCAACCTTGGCTATCCGCTGCTCGACGAAGGCGCGCGGTTCATCTACGGCGGCAGATCGCAATCGTGGGAACTGCCGGCGCCGGCAGATGGTTCGATTCTTACCCAGCTCGGGGAGAAGAAGATAAACTCACTCAAACGTGTCTCTGGACCCTTGCCCGAACACCAGGGCGCGGGCGAACGCGGCCTGCTGGTGGATGTTGATCAAGACCGCCGCGGCAACTGCCACATCGGGCTGATCAATCCGAAAATCAAACTGGGTGTGGAATTTGAATATCCCGCCGCCGATCTCCCCCGCATGGCCAATTGGCAACACTACGACAAGGGCTGCTACGCCACCGCGCTGGAACCCTTCTACGGATCGCTGCTCGGCAAACCGCATGACAAATCGCGTTTGACCGGTGCCACTCTCGCGGCCGGCAAGTCGCGCAAGTATCACCTGACAATCCGCGTCCACAGCGGAAGCGGAGCCCTCAAAGAATTCGCGAAGCACGACGGTCCGGTGACGAACGCGTAGCGTGGCAATGGCAGTGGCGCGCTACTTTCAGGAATGCTCACCAAACTGTTCCGATCAGGGTTCTACAAATTCTTGGATGCCAGTGTTTGGAGAGCACGATGTAGGAATTCGTCCGCCCCTTCCCGCGTCATTGCACCTCTCGCGCTGCAGCTGACGCTCCAATAACTAGGTCAGCGGCTCTCGCGTAGGTAGGCTTTGGCGTGTTCGGCGCGTTGGGCCAAGACGGTGTCAGGGAAGCGATCAATGATGCGATCAAGCGTGAAGCGGGCGGAATCCGGATCCTTGCCCAGCCGGGACTGCCAGTCGGCGATGAGGTGCAGCCATCGGGCGATCTCCCGGCGCGGAGCTTTCGCGCCGGACACCAGTATCTCCAGTTCCTCAACCGCGCGTTTCACGTTCTTATGTTCGTTGGCGTAGACTCCGGCGAGTTCTTCGCGGGCGGTCCAGTCATTGGGATGTTTCTCCAATTGCCGTTCCAGTTCGGCAATGATCTCCACCGGATTCGAACCCTTGCGCTTGACGGTGCTCTTTTTGCCTTTCAACCCAAGGTCACGTTCGAACTCCGGCATCTCAATGGTGCGGGTCTGGGCATCGGCTACCATGGCCGCGCGGTCCTTCATCCGGATCACGCGTTGCTCCGCGCGCTGGGCCGCGTCGGTGTCTGGGAGCAGATCGATGATGCGTCTCAGATAGCCGCGGGCGGCCTCGGGTTCGAGCACCTTCAGATGCCAGTCCGCAAGTGTGTTCAGTGCGTACACGATTTGGCCGCGCTCGATGCGCTTGCTTCGCAGGGCGTCTTCGAGGGTGATGACCGCGCTGTCCAGCCGATCCAGATCCTCGGCCTGGATCGATGCGATAAACATCAGCGTGTCAAAATCATCGGGCTTGATGGTCAGCGTCGTCCGCGCTGATTGAATCGCCTCCTTGGGTTTGCCTTTGTGGCGGAGCCCCTCCGCCTGACTTAGCAGTGGTTTTTTGTCCGCCTGTTGATTCCCTCCACTAAACATGTGCCCGATCCAACCGCCAAACAGTTCGGTACAGGCATTGCGCCAAACGACGGCCAGCATGACCGCCAAAAATGTCCCCATGAAGACCGGCGGGATCGGTCCTATCCTGGAGACGAGGTAGAGAAGAAAAAGAATGCCAAAGGTCGCGGCCCATCTGGCCAGGTACTTTTTAATCGAATCACCGCAGATCGTGAGGCTGTACCAGGTCCAGAATGCGAACAACCCAATGAAGCAAATCCACTCGAGGATGTTCCAGAGGACGCTCATCCCAAACCTATTCCACCGGCTTGTCGAAGATCAGCGTGGTCACGGAGTCGGTGCGTTCGTCGCGCATTTCCATCTCCTTGAGCTGCCACCGGCCCTTGTCCTTGTAGAACTTCTTGGGCTTGAAGATTTTCATCAGTTTGCCCTGCGGGTCATAGGCTTCGGCGAGCACGATGCCGAGGGTGTCCTGATCCACCCAGGAGACGACGCGCGAATAGCCGCGCGATGGAGTGGGGTTGAAACTCTCCAGTTTGTAGCACTTCTGGGTGCGACGATATTCGGTGCCGTGCAGTCGTTGGTTCGGCCAGTGAAAGAATCCCAGACCGAGATCGAAGAGCCAGAAATCCGAGCCGGCGAACGGTACCATCGGGTTGCGGATCAGCCGGGTGCTGCCGAAGTTGACGGCGTCCTTTACGCCCTGCGGCGGGAGGGTGCGGTACTCGTTCGGGAATTCGTGCGATTGCACGATCATCAGGGTCGGTGAAGTTGTGGTGCCGTAGAGATTCTGCCAGCTTTGTGGTCCCGCAATCGTTCGCAGATACACGGGCACGCGATAATTGCCACCGCGGGGGCGGTCGATCTTCATGATGCCAGTATTGGCGAAGTCGCGGGCGGGCCGCATGTCACGGATGCGTTGGACAAGCTTTCGGCCTTCGATGTCGGCCGTTGATAACGCGGCGGCGCGGCTGTCCGGAGTCGGCAGGGCCAGATAGATGAGCGCGGCAAATGCCAGCAGTGAAAGTCTTGGAAGGTTCATGTGTTTTTGACGTTGGGTGCCGATGGATGAATCAATCCGATCCGGTCACCTCAAGCTGAATGCATTTCGTTGCCGTTCAGGTTTACTGCTGAGTGAAAAATCTATTTCGTGACGAGCGCGAGCGGCATGAGTTGGGAAATGTTACGCGCGAAATGGGGTGTCATGGTTTCGCGAACGGCTTCCGGAACTTCGGACCAGTCCTTCTGGTTTTGTTCGGGCAGGATCACTTCGTTGATCCCCGCACGCGCGGCCGCCAAGACCTTCTCCTTGATCCCACCGACGGGGAGCACGCGGCCGCGCAGGCTGATTTCACCGGTCATCGCGAGGTTGGACTTCACGCGCCGGCCTGAGAACAGCGAGGACAGTGCGCAGATCATGGTGACGCCGGCGCTGGGTCCGTCCTTGGGAGTGGCGCCCGACGGGACGTGGATATGGATGTCGTAACTGTCGAAATCATCCAGATCGAACTTCAGGGCCTTGGCCTGGCTGCGCAGATAGCTGAGACCGGCCTGGGCGCTTTCCTTCATCACGTCGCCGAGGGATCCGGTCAGGATAAGGCGTCCTTTGCCGGGCATGCGGGTGGCTTCAATGAAAAGGATCTCGCCGCCAACCGGTGTCCAGGCAAGTCCGGTGGCGATGCCGCACTCGGTAATCTTCTCCGCCTTGTCCGACTCAAACCGGGGTTGACCGAGCCACTCGTCGAGCCTCTTGACGCTGATGTTGATGGGTTTGATCTTCTTCCGCTTGGCCTGCACGATTTCTCGGGCGGACTTGCGCACGAGCGAGGCGATTTCCCGTTCGAGATTGCGAACTCCTGCTTCACGGGTATGTCCGTTGATCAATTTGCGGAGCGCTTTGTCCGGCAGCGTGACCTGACCGGGTTTCAAGCCGTGCTCGTCGAGCTGTCGGGGAATGAGATGCCGTTTGGCAATATGAACCTTTTCTTCCGCGGTGTAGCTGGGGAGTTCGATGACTTCCAGGCGGTCGCGCAAGGCCGGCATGATCGGGTCCAGCCAGTTGGCTGTCGTAAAGAACAGCACCCGGGAAAGATCAAAAGGAACATCCAGGTAGTTGTCGGTGAAGGTGTTGTTCTGGGCGGGGTCGAGAACTTCGAGCAAGGCCGCGCCGGGGTCTCCACGAAAGTCGGAACTCAGCTTGTCGATCTCATCCAGCAGGATTACGGGGTTGTTGCTCTCCAACCGTCGCATCGTCTGGATGATTCGCCCGGGCATGGCACCGACGTAGGTGCGGCGATGTCCGCGAATCTCCGCTTCATCCCGCATCCCGCCGAGGGCGATGCGCGCAAACTTGCGCCCAAGGGCGTCGGCGACGCTCTTTCCGAGTGAGGTCTTGCCCACTCCGGGAGGACCGATCAGGCAGAGAATCGGTCCTTTGAGCTGCTTCTTCAACTCAATCACCGCCAAAAATTCCAGGAGGCGATCCTTGACCTTGCTCAGGCCATAATGCTGGTCGTCCAGAACCTTGCCGGCCTCTTCCAGATCCAGCTTGTCCTTCGTGCACTTGCTCCACGGCAGGGCGGTGAGCCAATCGAGATAGTTCCGGGAAATGGAATACTCCGCGACGTTTGGCGGGGTCTGGGCCAGGCGATCCAACTCCTTCAGGGCGACTTCCTTCACATCGTCAGGCAGCTCGTTTTCATCAATCCGATCGCGAAGTGAATTGATCTCGGCGATCGACGGATCTTCATCCCCAAGCTCACGCTGAATCGCGCGGATCTGTTCGCGCAGATAAAAATCCCGCTGACTCTTGGCCATCGAGGAACTGACCTCTTTCTGGATCTTTGAACCGAGAGTCAATACCTCCAATTCACGATTGAGCAGGGGTAGAAGGCGGTTGAGGCGGTCCTTGACCGAAGTCGTTTTCAGCAGCCGTTGCCGTTCCTCCAGATCCATGTTGAGGTTCGCCGCGATCAGATCGGCCAGGCGTCCGGGCTTCTCCTGATTGAGGGCGGAGACCTTGACCTGTTCGTTCAGGGCTGGGGAAAGTCCGATGACTTCCTGAAAGAGTTGCTCGGCGTTGCGAGAAATGGCTTCCAGCTCGATGGAATCCTCATCCTTCTCTTCGAGGAGTTGAATCTTGGCGCGGAGATAGGGTTCGCGCGCGGTGTATTCCTGGGCCTCAAATCGGCGCAGACCATCGACCAGAATGCGGACGGTGTTGTCCGGAAATTTCAGCATCTTGATCACGCGCCCGACGCAACCGATGGCATGGAGATCCTCCGGCTCGGGCTCATCCACGTCCGCCTTGTGCTGGAGGACCAGACCGACAAAGCGATTGCCACCGACCACGTCGTCCACCAGTCGAATGCTGGAAGTGGATTCCACCAACAAGGGCGTCATCATGCCGGGAAAGATCACCACGTCGGACAGGCCGAGGATCGGGATCTCGTCAGGCAACGGCTTTGGTCCGGCCTTTAGAAAAGCCGTATCGCCGCCGCCGGCTTTGAAGATTTCAATAAATTCGGTATCCGGTGTGCTCATCGCCCTGCTTCAAATTTCTATGCCGCGCGTCTCTGCGCGACGTTCCCCACTCATTTCAATGTCGGTACCTCGATCCGAAGAAAACCGTCCTGATAAGACGCCTTCGCCGCATCGGTGTCGTAACCCTCCGGCAGATCGATCGCGGTCAAAAACGGTCCGTGATCGATTTCCATCACCCGAAAAACTGATTTTGCCGCGCGTTTTTCATCGTGCCGAAATCCGCTCACGGTCATCCGGTTTTCTGCCACGGTCAGGTCGAGGTCTTCCTTGTTGATTCCCGCGAGTTCGACCTTGATGACCAGATGGTCGGTGGTCTCGTAAACATCGGTGTTCGGCGACCAGACTCCACCGTCTGTGCTGGCTTTCCCACGGGATGCGAAGTTGGTGTCGGAGGCGCTTTTTGGCATTGGCTGGGTGGTTACATTTTGACGACAACCTGAGGGCGTTCGCCCTTGCGGCCGCGCAGCGAGATCGACTTGCCTCGGTTATCCGCGGCATTTCCGGTGCAGCCACAGGCCGTCACCTCGTCAAACCGACGCTTTCGCGGCAGAAACCTGCTCTTCAGCATGATCAACGCCGTCACAGTGACGATCAGGAGCGCTGTCGGTTGTTGCCAGTCCATGCTGTCAAAATAGAGGAAAGCCCATGGCGGGTAAATTGCTAATTTCCGGGCTTTCTGTCGGCCGCCCGCGGCGAGATGCTACCCAATATGCCCGAACCCGCGTTCATACACCCACACCGGATCAGCTACGCCGCGACGGCTCCGGCCAATCACGTCTACTTCAGCCGGTATCTGGAAATCGTGGAAGAGGCGCGCGGCGAATTCTTTCGATCGCTGGGATTTCCACTCATCACCCTGGCCGAGGAACACTCGATCCAGCTGCCCGTGCTGGAATGCAAGGTGAAGTACCATCGCTTTGCGCGCTACGACGACGAGGTGGAAGTGCGGGTTCGGGTGGGACAGATCGGGCGAATCCGGCTCCGGCTCGAATACGAACTCTTTCGCGGAGAGGACCTTCTGGTCGCAGCCGTCGTTGACCACGGCTGCGTGCGAATGGACGAACGTGCGACCCGTCTCCCTGAGCCATTGCGTTCGGCTCTGGAAAAGGCCTGATGGCATAGACAGCCCTGACCGCAGGGTTGTTTCGCTCGACGAAGACAGACTGCGGAAATAGGATCTCTCCACCTCGTAAATACGGACACGATCCAGAGGTTGACCCCGATTCTTCATCCAACCCCAAAACGGACACAACGACATGGCGGCAAAGAAAAAAGCAGCAAAGAAAAAGACGGCTCCCACCAAGCAGACGGCAGCCAAGAAAACAGCGGTGAAGAAGAAGAGCGTGTCGAAACCTGCCGCGAAAGCCGTCGTTCCCGGATCGAAGGAAGATCGGTTTGTGATCATCAT
>JBLFYM010000176.1:0-11773 GCA_047608975.1 Limisphaerales bacterium
CAAACCCGCAGGTGTGCCCACCATCGAGCCGGTCTTCAACCTTCCCGCAGTCTGGATCTCCGACGTGCATCGCCAGGAATGCGAACGCAACGGCTACACCGTGGTCGATGCGCCCTCCGTCCTCGTCACCCATCTTTCCGAAACGATCAAGAAACGTTGCCACGAAATCCTCACGCGCCAGGACGTCCAGAAATTGTTGGACAATCTGAAAGACACCCACGCTGCCGTGGTCTCCGAACTGATTCCCGAAAAGTTGAATGTCGGTCACGTCCAGCGGGTGTTGCAGAACCTGCTGGCCGAGGGCATTTCCATCCGCAATCTGCCGGGCATTCTTGAAAAACTGAGCGATCACGCGGACGTTACCAAGAATCCGGATGACCTCTCGGAATTCGCCCGCACGGCACTGGGTCCCGCGCTGAGCCGGCCTTTCGAAACGGAGATGGGCGGGATGCAGGCCATCACCTTTGATCCCGTGTTCGAACAGGAACTTGCCCGTGGTCTCCGCCAAAGCGCCAACGAAGTGACCCTGGCGGTGGAACCCGGCATGGCCGAACACCTCGTCTCAAATCTGTCCACCGCAGTGAAGAACATGATCACCGCCGGTCGCCCGCCGCTGCTGCTCTGCGCGCCCCAGTTGCGGCTCGCCATCCGTCGATTCCTTGCGTCCTCCTTCAATGAGCTGGCGGTGTTGGCATACTCAGAGATCCCCCCGCAGATCGAGGTCCAGCGCGCGGCGATCATTTCCAACCAGTGAGCGAGATGAAGGAGGAAGTCGAAACCGCCCGTAGCCACACCTTTCAGCATGGAAACTGAAACCTTCATCGCCCCCACGGCGCGTCTGGCGCTGGACAAAATTCGCAGCAAACTCGGCGCGGGCGCCGTCGTGCTAAAGGTCAACCGGGTACCGGCGCGAGGCGTGGCCCGGCTCTGGGGGGGCACGCAGGTCGAGGTCGTGGTGAAGAAACCACCGATGTTGGCACCGGACACCTCCAGCCACCTTCAGTTGATCCAGGATGAACTTGCGCGCCGTCAATCAGACACCCTGCCGGAACCTTCACGTGTCCGTGCGCCCGGCCTGCTCCCGCTGAATTCGCGGGCGATTCCCGCGCCTCCGCCCCCGCCGCCTGCTCTCGCTCGCAGACCCAGTGGACCTCCGCCCCCGCCCCATCCGGCCGCGACCCGGGAGATTACCTCCGAGACCTCGCGATTGCTCGGTGACACTCCGGCCGTCACTCGGACATTTACCCGCAGTGCCAACGATTCGGGAGCGCCCCCCGCCCCCCGCTTGAACGACCCCGGTGACGAAACCCGGAACATGCTCCTCTCCACGCTCGAAGGGATGGGGCTCACCAACCGTTATCGCCACCACCTGTTCGACATGCTCAAACGCACCGAGCCGGGTTGGAAGCATGCCGGCGTGTCTTCGAACATCCGGGCGATCGGTCGGATACTTTGCGACGGTTGGCGACCCGCGCCGCCGTTGGATTCTCTGGGTCCACGGCATTTGTTCATCGGACCGGCAGGCGTCGGGAAGAGCGCGCTGCTCGGCCGTCGACTTGTTCGCGAACATCTGGACGAACCGGAAACCGCGTTCGTCTGCTGCCTCGATGGCACGGTGGCGAACAGTACTCCGATGCTTCAATATCAGTGTGAGGCGTTGGGGATTCCGTTCTCCCGGGAAGTGCCGACAACTCTGTTGCCGGCTGAACCGATGATCTATTTCGATACGCCGGGCGTGGACTGGAACGATCCGGAGGCGATCGGATTCTGGAGAAAAGCACTCGCGGATCTGGGACACCCCAACGTGCATCTGGTCCTCAACGCCGCCTACGATGTCGCGCTGCTGGTGAAACAGATTCGAGCGTTCAGTCCGCTTGGATTCACCGACGTCAGCTTCACTCACCTGGACGAGGAACGGAATCCTTCCAAACTCTGGAATCTGGTTCTCGGCACCAATTGCCCGCTGCGCTGGTTGGCAGCGGGGCAGAAAATTCCGGGTACTTTGGATGAGGCGGAAGCGATTGCCTTATTGCCGATGATTGCCCGTGAAAAGCGCTAATTTTCTGAATTTTTCGGCCGTTTTATCGGTTGGCAAGGAGGCTGCTATGAGGAACTTGCTTATGCAATCACTAGTCATATTTGGCAGTGCAATCGGGTTTTTGATCGGCATGGTCACCGGCCTCCTAAACGAGAATTCGTGGTCCACGATTATCTGGCGATCCTGCATTGCCGCGTGTGTCGCCGGCACGATGTTCCGTTGGTGGGCACGGTCGGCAGTCAGGAACCTCAAGCAAGCTCAGGAGGAGCGAATCGCAGCAAGCCCGGACGAACTCGCAATCCCGCAAACCCGTAGCAACTAAAATGAGCGCATCCACCTTAGAAGTCCCCCCCAAGCGGCCTTCCTCCCAGCTCTGGCAGAAATACCACAGCAGTTCGGACAACTCGTCGGTCGAAGACGAACTCGTCAAGGAACATCTCCCGTTGGTCAAGTCCGTCGTCGGCAAGCTTGCGATGACCCTTCCCACCCACGTGAATCAGGAAGACCTTTACAGCGCTGGACTCGTCGGCCTGCTCAGCGCGATCCGCAATTACGATCCCACCAGCGGAGCGTCGTTCGGCTCCTATGCCCGGTTGCGTATCCGCGGTTCGATCATTGATGAACTTCGTTCTCTCGACTGGGTGCCGCGATCGGTTCACGCGAAGGCCCGAAAAGTTCGCACCGCCATCGAGAAGGTGGAGCAGGTCGTTGGCCGTGTTCCCACCGAACGGGAAGTGGCCACCGAACTCGGACTTCAGATCGGCGAGTACCGCACCCTGCTCGACCAGGTCCGCCCCACCACCTTTGTTTCGATCGACGCCGTCAACACCCACGACGACAACAACACCAAACTCGGCGACGCGATCCCTGACGAGCGCGTCAAGGGACCGGACGATTCCGCGCACCGCTCGGAGTTGGTGGAACTCGTTCACGCGCAGTTGGAAGAGCTGCCGGAAATGCAGCGCAAGGTGCTCGCACTTTACTACTTTGAAGACCTGCGGCTGCGGGAGATCGCCGAAGTTTTTGGCGTCACCGAATCCCGCATCTGCCAGATCCATTCCCAGGCGATTCTTTCCATCCGCAACTACGTGCAACGCAACGACCTCGGTCACCCGTGAATCGTCTGCTGCGCGCCTCCCCATCTGAAGTCCAGGACGTTTCATGATAGTCATCATTGGTACAGTGATCGTAACCGCCTCGGTACTCGGGGGCTTCATGCTTGCGGGCGGGAATCCGATCGTCCTCCTCCATCTCTCCGAATTTGTCATCATTCTCGGCTGTGCCTTAGGCTCGCTGGTCATCATGGCCCCGAAGAATGTGTTGCTCGCGCTGTTCAAGCAGTTGCTCGCAACTCTCAAAGGCGCTCCCTTTACCAAGGAGACCTTCGAAGAACTCTTCAAGGCTCTTTACGAACTGTTCATGCTGGGCCGCCGCAACGGCATGATCGCGCTGGAAGAACACGTCGTGACTCCCGAATCCAGCAGCATTTTCAGCAAATATCCGACTTTCATAAAAAACCATCACGCGGTGGAATTTCTTTGTAGCGGCCTCAAACCCATCATTGACGGCAAGGTCAAACCCGATCAGCTCGAGCAGTTGATGGAGATCGAACTCGATGCCTTGTACGACGAGCACCACGCCCCCATCGGCGTTCTGCAGAAAGTGGGCGATGCGATGCCGGGGTTCGGGATCGTTGCCGCCGTGCTCGGCATCGTCATCACCATGGGGGCCATTTCCGGACCGATCGAGGTGATCGGTCACAAGGTGGCTGCCGCTCTGGTCGGAACCTTTCTGGGGATCCTGGTCTCATACGGCTACATCAATCCGCTCACGGTGACGCTTGAATTCATGGCCTCTGCGGAAGGGAATTACATGAAATGCATTGCAAGTTCCGTCTCCGGATTTGCCAATGGCATGGCTCCGATCATGGCGGTCGAGACCGCGCGTCGGTCATTGCCGAGTGATGTGAAACCGTCCGCCGATGAACTCGAAGAAATGTTGAAGTCGCTGAATTCGAAGTAACGCCGCCACCCCGACCCCAAACCTCTTATGGCAAGAAAAGCACATGCACATCACGGGGGCGCCTGGAAGGTGGCCTACGCCGATTTCGTGACGGCGATGATGGCCCTCTTCATGGTGCTCTGGCTCACCTCGCAGGATCAGAAGATCAAGGAAGCTATCGAACGTTCGTTCAAGAACCCCTTCTCCACGCTGACGAAAGAGGCCACCGGCATCATTCCAAACAAGGAACAGCTGGCGGTGGCATCGCAGAAAGGCTCGTTCGATTCCGCCTCGGCGGTGGAGCTGAACATGCTTCGTCGACTCAACCAGGATCTGATGAACGTGATGAAAAGCTCCGATCCCGGCGATCAATCCGTGAAGCTCGACCTGACCTCAGAAGGGTTGCTCATCAATATCTTTGACCGGGCACGCAAGCCGATCTTTGAGGACGACAGCACGCAGTTCACAACCTACGGCGACTGGGTGATCTCGACCCTGGCGTGGCAGATCTCGCGCTACGATCAATTCACCGTCGAGCTCGAAGGGCACACCGAGAAGCCGGCCACGAATTCACCGGCGAAGATCGACTCCTGGCAGTTGACTTCCGCGCGGGCAAACGAAGCCCGCAAACACATCGTGATGCACGGCGTGAAGCCCGGTCAGATACGGAAAGTGGCCGGCTACGCTGATACGCAACCGCTCCCCAAACATCCAACCGAGTCCGTGGTGAACCGACGCGTCAGCGTCATGCTCAAGCTCAAATCACGCAACTGACGCTTATGAGTGACGACTTTGTTCCGTTCAATCCCAGCGGTGACGAGCTGAATCTGCCCAATTCGCGATCGGAATTTGTGGGGCTTGGCGGCCCGACTGACTCGGACGCGGAAGTAGGCGACAATTCATCCCATCTCCTCTGCGACCACCAGTCAAAGGCCGGGGAGAAAAAGCCCGATCCCAAAGTCACGCTGCACCGGGATGGAGAAACGATCATCGCGATTGAAATCGACTGCCCCTGCGGGCAACGCGTCGTGCTCAACTGCGACTACGGCGATGGGAGTTCCAACTGATCGCTGTGCTCCGGTCGTTGGCTGCTAGACGACCTATTCTTGCGGGGCTTCGCCCTCGGAACCTTCTTCTTCTTCCTCCTCATCACTGTCTTCGCTGATGACGGGGGCGATGGCCTGGAGTTTGTCCTTGCCGGAAAGATCGATGAGCTTGACGCCTTGGGTGTTCCGGCCGGTCTGACGAATGTCGCTGATCCGGTTACGGACCATCTGGCCCTTGGTGGTGATGAGCATCAGTTCGTCCTCGTCCCGCACACTGAGGGCGCCCACCACACCACCGGTCTTGTCGGTGGTCTTCATGGTGATGATGCCTTTGCCGCCACGGCCTTGGACGCGGTATTCCTCGAAGACCGTGCGTTTGCCAATGCCTTTTTCGCTGGCCACCAGCAGCGTGTGATCTGGTTCAACGACGGCGAGCGAAACCACGCTGTCACCGGTGCCCACGCGGATGCCTCGGACGCCGGCGGTGTTGCGTCCCTGGGAACGCACATTGTCCTCGTTAAACCGGATGCTGAGTCCTTTCCGGGTGATCAGGATGACTTCGTTATGACCATCGGTCAGCTTGACGTCGATGAGGTTATCGCCTTCGTTGATCTTGATGGCGATGATGCCGCCCTTACGGACATTCGCGAAGTCGCTCAGCGTGGTCTTTTTGACGGTGCCGCTCAGCGTGGCAAAGAAGATATTCTTGTCGTCCTGACGAAGCGTCACGTCGTTTTTCTGGTCGTCGTATTTGCCTTCAATACGTTTCATCGCCGCAATCTTTTCGCCGGCCTGAAGCTCGAGGACATTGGCAATGCTACGGCCTTTGGAAAGCCGTCCAAGATCGGGGATCTCATGCACGCGTTCCACGTAGGCGCGCCCGGTGTTCGTGAAGAACATCAGGTAATCATGCGTGCTGGCGGTGAAGAGATGCTCGATGAAATCGTTGTCGCTGCCGCCGACGGAGATCTTCTGGCGGGTCTCCATACCGATCACGCCTTTGCCGCCGCGGCGCTGGGCGCTGTAGGAGTTTAGGTTCGTGCGTTTGACGAGACCGTTGTGCGTGAGCGTGATGATGACCGGTTCGTTGGCGATGAGATCCTCGATGGCCATCACGCCTTCGTCCGGCACGATATCGGAACGGCGGGGAGTCGCGTATTTGTCACGGATGACGATCAATTCGTCCTTGATGATCGTGAGCACACGTTCTTCGCGGGCGATGATATCCAGAAGATCCTTGATCGTTTCGAGGAGCAGGTCGTACTCGGCTTTGACCTTGTCAATTTCCAGACCGGTCAACTGATAGAGGCGCAGCTCAAGGATGGCGTTGACCTGACGTTCAGACAGAGCGTATTGGCCGGTATCATTGATGTTCGAGTTTTCCCGCAGGAAGATGCCCCAATTCTGGACCTGTTCCTTGTTCCAAGCGAAGCCCAAGAGTTTGAGTTTGGCTTCCTCGCGATTTTTTGAATTGCGGATGATCTTGATGAAGTCATCCAGGTTCCTGAGGGCGATGAGATAGCCTTCGAGAGTTTCGGCGCGGTCTTCGGCTTTTTTCAGGAGGAATCGCGTGCGGCGGAGGATGACTTCGCGGCGGTGCTCGATGTAGCAGTTGATGATCTCCTTCAGGTTCAACGTCTTCGGGCGACCGTGATCGATGGCCAGGGCGTTGACCGAGAAACTGGATTCAAGGGCGGTGTGCTTGTAGAGGTTGTTGATGATGACCTTGGGGATGCCATCGCGTTTCAACTCCACCACTACGCGCGAATTCTCATCCGACTCATCACGGACAGCCGAGATCTCGGTGAACCCGGGAGTCTTCTCGTTAACCAGTTCCGCAATCCGTGAAACGAGGGTCGCCCGGTTTACGTTGAACGGGATCTCGGTGATGACGATCTGTTCCTTGTTGTTCTTGAGTTCCTCGACATTGAGTCGTCCGCGGACTTTGACGCTGCCGCGGCCCGTGTTGAAATACTTGGTGATTCCCTCCATGCCCAAGATGATGCAGCCGGTCGGGAAATCGGGGCCCTTGATGAAGGCCCGCAAACCTTCGATGGTGATTGCAGGATCGTCGATCTGGGCGCAGATGCCGTCGATGACTTCACCCAAATTGTGCGGAGCCATGTTGGTGGCCATGCCGACGGCGATACCGGTGCCGCCGTTGACGAGCAGCTGCGGAAAGGCGGAGGGCAGGACGACGGGCTCGACGCGGGCTTCGTCGTAGGTCGGGACGAAGTCCACGGTCCCCTTGTCCAAGTCGTCCATCATGATCGCGCCGAGATGCGTCATGCGCGCCTCGGTGTAACGCATGGCGGCGGGAGGATCGTTCTCGACCGAACCGAAGTTCCCCTGGCCATCGACGAGCGTGTCGCGCATGGCCCATGGCTGCGCCATGTGCACCAGCGTGGGGTAGATCGCCTGATCGCCGTGCGGATGGTAGTTACCCATGCATTCGCCGACAATCTTGGCGCACTTGATGTGCTTCTTGTTCGGCTGGATGCCGAGCTGATTCATGGAATACAGCAGGCGGCGTTGGGAAGGCTTGAGTCCGTCCCGCACATCAGGAAGTGCGCGGGAAATAATGACGGACATCGAATAGTCCAGGAACGAGTTCTTGATCTCGTCGGCGACGTTGATCTTCTGGACGGTTTCGTTGGCGGCAAAGAGAGGGACATGCACTGCCGGCGTTTCCGGTGTCTTGGGCGCTCCCGATTCTTTGGGCGCATCAGCTGCTGCGCCGTCCTGATTCTCTTCTTCCGGGTTCTCCTGATCGTTGTCTTCGGCCATGCGTTATCTTCGGGTCTCGGTGAAAAATGGTTCGGAGCAAATCCTCAGACGTCGAGGTTGCGGACGTTGAGGGCGTTGTCCTCGATGAATTGTCGGCGGGGTTCGACCTCGCTGCCCATCAGGCGGGTGAACATCTCTTCGGCTTCGACCGCGTCGGTCAGATCCACCTTGAGGAGTTTGCGGGAGTCGGGATCCATGGTGGTCCCGTAAAGCTGTTTGGGATTCATTTCGCCCAGTCCTTTGAAGCGCTTGATCTGCAGGCCCTGTTTGCCGACTTCCATGACTCCTTCGAGGATGTCCGGAATGGAAAAAATTGGGGTTTTCTTGGCGCGTTCACCCTCGCCTTCGATCAGTTCGAAGAGGGGTTTGTCCTGGGCTGCGTAATGTTCGATAGCGAGGCCCTTTTCAGAGAGCGAGTTGAGCAAATTCTGAATGGCCTTGCTTTCGTGAAGTTCCACGTGCCGGGCGCGGCGAGTTGGGCCTTCCCGTTTGGCAGTTGCTGTCGGTGTGGCTTCGACGGGAGCGTCTCCTTCGCCTTCAGTCGAGCCTTCAGTCGGTGGAGCGTCTTCAACCTCAATCTCTTCCTCTTCCTTCTCGAAGAGATCGAGATCCTGATTGTCTTCGCCAAATTTTCCGAATTCCGATTCGCTACCGAAGTAATGCACGATTTCCGCGTTACCTTCGCGAACCACGACCAGATGCTTGGGCAGTTCGTGGGTCTCGGCGTTTCGGTGGGTCAGATATTCCTCGAAGTCGCCGCCATGACGTCGGATGGCACCGGCAAATTTGTCGAGGGATTCGAGCAGCGCGAGGATCTCGGCAAGTTTCTTGGAGGGGATTTCAGTATCACTGGCGAGGTCATGCAGACGAACGTCCTCGGTGCCCAGTTCGATGAGAATTCGGTTCAGTGCCGGGTCGTCATCGACGTATTCAACGCGCTTGCGCCGCGCGACTTCGTAAAGCGGCGGACAGGCGATGTAGACGAAACCCTTTTTGATCAGGTCCGGCATCTGCCGATAGAAGAAGGTCAACAGCAGCGTACGAATGTGGGATCCGTCCACGTCAGCATCCGTCATGATGATGACCTTGTGGTAACGCAGCTTTTCAATATTGAACGCCCCCTCTCCTTCACCCGCACCGATGCCGGTGCCAACGGCGGTGATCATGGTCCGGATTTCCGTGTTCTGAAGGACCTTGTCGAGTCGGGCTTTCTCAACGTTGATGAGCTTGCCGCGGATCGGGAGAATTGCCTGGAACTTGCGATCGCGTCCCTGCTTGGCCGAGCCACCGGCAGAATCACCTTCCACAATGTAGAGCTCGGTGTTGCGCGGATCGCGATCGGAACAGTCAGCTAGTTTGCCGGGCAGTCCACCCCCGGCGAGGGCGGTCTTGCGGACGGTCTCACGGGCTTTGCGCGCGGCTTCGCGGGCGCGGGCAGCGTTGACGGACTTATCAACGATCCGCTTGCCAATTCCGGGGTTACTGTCGAAATAGATCATGAATCCCTCGTAGGCGCTCTGGCCAACGATCTTTTCGACCTCCGGTGAAATGAGTTTCACCTTGGTCTGGGATTCGAATTTAGGATCGCTGTGTTTTACCGAGATGACGGCGGTGAGTCCTTCGCGGACATCGTCGCCGGTCAACTGAGGATCCTTGTCCTTCAGCAGACTGTTGGACTTCGCGTATTGGTTGATAGCCCGGGTGAGCGCGGCACGGAAGCCGGACATATGCGTCCCGCCGTCCGGATTGTGAATCGTGTTGGTGTAGCAGAGGACCTGTTCGTTGTAGCTGTCGTTGTACTGCATCACCACGTCGATGTGGATCAGCACGATCTTGTCGTCATTCTCGACCTCATCCTCACGACGGATGTGGATGGTCTCCGGAAACAGAGCGGTTTTGCTCTGGTTCAGCTGCTTTACAAATTCCGAGATACCGTCTTTGTAGATGTAATTTTCCTTGGCCCCAGATTCCAGACGCTCGTCCTGGAAGACAATTTCCAGTCCACTGTTGAGGAAGGCGAGTTCGCGCAGGCGCTTGGCAATGATCTCGAACTTAAACTCGGTGGTTTCCCGAAAGATCTGCGAATCCGGCATGAAAGTGATCAGCGTGCCGGTCCCTTTCGCCGAACCGATCACCTCCAGCTTCTTGGTGGTGAGGCCGCGCTCGAATTCCATCCGGTGCACCTTGCCCCCGCGGGTGACTTCGACGACAAACCATTCGCTCACAGCGTTTACGCATTTCGCGCCCACGCCGTGGGTGCCGCCGGAAAAGGTGTAGTTTCCCTGCCCATATTTACCGCCGGAATGCAGCGTGGTAAGTACCAACTCAACCCCCGGGATCCCATGCTCAGGGTGAATATCCACTGGAATGCCCCGCCCATCGTCACGTACGGAAAGCGAACCATCCGAGTGAATCTTGACCTCGATCCGCTTGCATTGTCCGGCGAGATGCTCGTCCACGGAATTGTCCAACACCTCAGAGACACAATGATGCAGAGCGCGCTCATCAGTGCCGCCGATGTACATACCCGGTTTCTCGCGCACTGCCTCAAGACCTTTGAGGGTTCCGAGTTTTGACGCGTCGTATTCTTCTTCTTGAGTCTCGTCAGCCATGTTGAACGGAGGACCGCCGGCGCAATTCGAAAAGCGAAAAGCAAAAAGCGCCAATATGTCACTTGGTCCGATGTTAAAGGTCAGTCCCGAAGCAGGCCCTAAAAACGCCCGAAGTACGGGTGCTCGGCGGCCTTGGCCTAGGACTTGGAGAGTGTATCGAATCCACCATTTCGACACAAACTTTAATTAGGGGCAATCAGGGTGTTAAATGCAATATTAGGGGCGTTATTGGTCAGGAAACGCCCGAATGTTGCATTCTCAGAGTCGCGTGAACTACAAACTCAATCGTTTGTCCTGAGTCGTGTCTGTTCCTTAAAGTAGGCACTGGCAAACGAGGAGCCTGCGGCGCGGTCATAACGCCGGAAGAACCGGGGCAGAGATACGCACCAGCCGGGCGCTCTTTGCCCGCAGTCTAGGGCAGCGTGAAGGTGAATGCCGCCGAGAATACCCGGCCCACCCAAGCGGGGTCAATTCTTCGGGTTGGCGGTCAAAATCCGAAAATCGTTTCACAATTCCCCGGGAGAAATCAGGATGCGCGGATGGCCGAGCGCCGCTACAACCGAAAAGAGGTCCGCCCACGTTCTGCTCCAGGAGCCGGGATGATGGGTAAAAAGATCGCCGCACCAGATGAGTTTCCCGATCGGGAAGGTGCCTGGGCGCAGATCAAGTATTGGAGTTTTGCTCCGGCAGTCTTTCCAAACATGATCTCCAACGTCTCCGCCGAGGCCAAGCCCGGGGGGCTGATCCGCGTCTACGACAAGGAGGGAGGCATGTTTGGGCATGGGCTCTACAACCCCAAAGCGAAGGTTCCGCTCCGGGTGATTCATCACGGCACCGATGCGATTGACGAAAGTTTTCTCGACCGGGCCGTCGATCGGGCGATCGAACTGCGGCGGGTGATGTTTGATTTTGACCAACACTCCGAGGCTTACCGGGTGATTCATTCGGACGGCGATGGCCTGAGCGGTCTCATCGTCGACAAATACGCCGACGCGTTGATCGTGAACATTCACAGCCTGGGAATCTTTCAGCGGATCAATCGCTGGTTGCCCGCGCTGCATGCGGGCTGTGGCACGACGCGGGAAATCATTCGCGTTGATCCTGACATCGCACGTATGGAAGGCATTGATCTCAGAAAGATCGAGACCAAGAGCCTGCGCCCCATCCGAATCCGCGAGCATGGAATTCGCTACGAGGTGGATTTCGATGAGGGACACAAGACCGGCTTTTTCTGCGACCAGCGGGACAACCGGCTCCGGCTCGCAGATTTCACCGAAGGACAGAAGGTT
>JBLFYM010000177.1:0-11766 GCA_047608975.1 Limisphaerales bacterium
CCCGGCGATTGGTGGTCCGCCAATCCGGCCGTATCAACCGCCGGGAATCTGGAAAGAAATATTTATGGGGCGATTCACCTACAAGCCCAGCGTAGGACCAGCCCAATATCGGCGGACCATTTACGCATTCTGGAGACGATCCAGCGCGCCGACCTTCCTTTTTGACAGCGCGCAACGACGCGTTTGTGAAGTGAACACCCGCCGGACGAACACCCCGTTGCAGGCGCTCACGCTCATGAATGACCTGAGCATGTTGGAAGCTTCACGTCAGATCGCGGCCAACGTGTGGGCTGAGCACGCGCCGGACAACGCCCGGATCAACGCATTGTTCAGGACGATCTTGAGTCGCGCTCCCTCGAAGCCGGAACGCACCGTGGCGATCCGCGAATTGAAGCGGGCCCGCGCGCATTACCTCAGTCAACCGGAGGAAGCCCTGACTTTCATCGATCGGGGGCAGACGCTTTTGGCTGAATTCGACAATGTTTCCGAACTCGCAGCCGGCATGCTGGTTGCGAGCATGATTCTTAATCTCGACGAGGCAATGACCCATGAATAATCCCGATTTGGAGTCTCAACTATCCCGCCGGCTCTTTCTTCAACAGACGGGTGTCAACCTCGGCGCGATGGCCCTGGCTCACCTGGCGAGCGGTTCGGCAGGTGCTGTCGAAAAGATGGATGTTTCCCATTTTGCCCCGAAAGCCAAGCGGGTCATTTTTCTGACCCAATCGGGCGGTCCTTCACAGATCGAACTTTACGATCATAAACCGGAACTTCACAAACGCGCGGGCGACAAACTGCCGGACAGCATCCGTCGCGGTCAGCGGCTCACGACCATGACGCGCGGTAAGCCGCAGTTGGTGATGCCGGCGCGAACCAAGTTCCTACAGCATGGTCAGTGCGGCGCGAGGGTGGGGGAATGGTTGCCCCAGATCGGATCTATCGCCGATGACATCTGCATCGTGAACTCGATGACGACTGATCAGATCAATCACGCCCCCGCGATGACGAAGTTCCTGACCGGCCATCAAATTCCGGGGCGGCCGAGCATGGGATGCTGGCTCAGCTATGGACTGGGGAGCGAGAATCGCAATCTGCCGGATTACGTGGTTTTGATTTCGAAGATGAAGCGCCCCAGTGATCAGCCGCTCTACGATCACTATTGGGGCAGTGGTTTTCTTCCCTCGGTTTATCAGGGCGTGAAGTTGCGTAACTCCAAGGACCCGGTGCTCTATCTGCGCGACCCGGATGGACTGCCGCGTCATCTGCGCCGGGGCATGCTTGATGGTTTGGGTGAACTCAACCGCATTCGTCACGAACAGACGGGAGATCCCGAGATTGATACCCGGATCAAGCAGTATGAAATGGCGTTCCGGATGCAACGCAGTATCCCGGATCTGACTGATCTTTCGGACGAACCGGAATCCACGTTTGAGCTCTACGGCCCGGACTCGCGTCGTCCGGGGAGCTACGCCGCAAACTGTGTGTTGGCTCGTCGCTTGGCCGAGCGCGATGTCCGTTTCATCCAGCTCTTTCATCCGGACTGGGATCACCACAGTCGCCTGACCAGTTGGTGCACGGCTCGTTGTCGCGATACGGATCAACCCAGCGCGGCACTGATCCGTGATCTGAAACAGCGGGGCATGCTCGACGATACCCTGGTGATATGGGGCGGTGAATTTGGTCGCGGCGTGGCGGGCCAGGGACAGTGGGACAGTCCTGAGGGCGGACGCGATCATCATCCTCGCTGCTTCAGTATCTGGATGGCGGGTGGTGGAATCAAACCCGGCGTGACGTATGGCTCAACTGATGACTACAGCTATAACGTGGCTGAAAATCCCGTTCATGTTCGTGATCTTCACGCGACGGTTTTGAATCAGCTGGGGATCGATCACGAACGATTTACGCATCGTTCCCAAGGATTGGATTTTCGGTTGAGCGGGGTGGAGAAGGCGAACGTGGTCCGCGGGATTCTCGCCTGAGCTGGAATTGATCAGACGGATCGGTCAGATCTGCTAAGACTTGATCAGGGCGTGCACGACGTTGCCATGCACGTCGGTGAGGCGAAAGTCGCGGCCGGCGTAGCGGTAGGTGAGGCGTTCGTGATCGAAGCCGAGCAGGTGCATGATGGTTGCGTGGAGATCGTGCACATGCACCGGGTTCTCGACGGCCTTGAATCCGAACTCGTCGGTCGCTCCGTAAGTGAAACCGCCTTTCACGCCGCCCCCGGCAAGCCACATCGTAAAGCCGTGATGATTGTGATCGCGACCGTTGGGGATCGTGATGCCGGTGCCGGACATCGGAAGTTCCACGGTCGGGGTTCGTCCGAATTCGCCGCCCCAGATGACGAGCGTGTCATCGAGCATGCCCCGTTGCTTCAAGTCATAGAGCAGGGCACCGATGGCCTGATCACAATCGTCGGCGAGTTTGCGATGGCCTTTGGCGATGTTGGAGTGGGAATCCCAGGGCTGACCGTTGCCGTGCCAGACCTGGACAAATCGGACGCCGCGTTCGACGAGTCTCCGGGCCATCAGGATCTCACGGGCTTGGGGCGTGTTTCCGTAAAGGTCGCGGATGTATTGGGGTTCCTTGCTGATGTCCAATGCATCCGAGGCTTCGAGCTGCATGCGGTAGGCGAGTTCGAACGATTGGAGCCGGGCTTCCAAAGCACCTTGATGAGGACGTTGATTCTGGTGCTGTCGGTTTATCGATTGCAGAAAATCGAGCTGACGCCGCTGCGCCTCAGGTTTGAGGTTTGCATTCCGAATATTCTCGATGAGTTCGTCGCCGGGTTTTTTGCCGCGGGTGTCGATGTGGGTCGCCTGATAACTGCCGGGGAGAAACGAAGCGCGCCAATTGGTGGATCCTTTGACCGGCAGGCCGGCACAGAGGACCACAAAGGCGGGCATGTTCTGGTTCTCCGTACCCAGTCCATAGGCCAACCAGGAGCCCATGCTTGGTCGGTCAAATTGCGAATCCCCGCAATTCATCAACATCAGCGAGGGTTCGTGATTCGGGACATCTGCCCGCATCGATCGGATCACGCAAAGGTCATCCGCCGCGGCTTGGGCGGTGTGGGCGAAGAGATCACTGACCGGCAGTCCGCTCTGGCCATACTGATGGAATGGAAAAGCCGTTTTCATCGCCGCACCGGTCGGTCGCTCGGTGGGCAGATGATTCGGGATCTTTTTGCCGTCCCACTTGTCGAGCATCGGCTTGGGATCAAAGGTATCCACCTGCGATGGGCCGCCATTCATGAAGAGGTGAATCACGCGTTTGGCTCGACCGGCGAAGTGAGGCGCTTGGGGAGTCAGCGGATTGTTTCCGGTCACGCCGGCGATCATGTCAGACGCCATCATGGCGCCCATGCCCATGCCGCAGCGTTCGAGCAGTTCCCGGCGGGAGAATGATTCGGGGAGTTCCATTTTTTCAGTCGATGAATGAAAATTCATTCGAGGCCAATAAAGCCTGGGCGAGGTGGACCAGATTCTCGTGGTCAACACTGCCCACAAAGGACTGAGCGGCCGCAAGCTCATCCGACGTACAATCGCGGCCGAAAGATTTGCGATAGATTTCCTGGATCATCTGAGTGTGGCTCTTCGGACTGATACGGGTGACAAGTCGCTGCGCTCGGGCTTGCACAAATGGACTGTTGAGAAAGAACAATGCCTGTTGTGGAACTGTCGTTTCGGGACGACGCGGTGCGTGCAGATTGGGATCGGCAAAGTCGAAGGTGCGGAGACTGGCGGCAACGCTATAACGGTCAATGAATCCGTAAACCGCTCGGCGAAGTGTCGCTTTGTTGCCGTCGAGCTTGGCGGGGCGTCCGCCCAGGCTGCGATTCAGCTCGCCGGAAACCGTGAGCAGTGCGTCGCGGGTGGATTCAAAATCCCGTCGTCGTTGTTCGGCCCGGCTCCAAAGTTCATTGGCGGGATCCAGCTTCCAGGCCTGTTCGGAGATCTCAGATGACTGTCGGTAGGTGGCAGAATTTACGATCAGATGATGAAGCTTCTTGAGTGACCATTTGTTCTCGATGAGATACGCGGCCAGCCAATCGAGCAATTGGTGATGGACGGGGCGGGGAGCCTGCAACCCAAAGTCACTCGGAGTGGCGACGAGGGCATTGCCAAAATGATGCATCCACACCCGATTGACGATGACGCGGGCGGTGAGCGGATTGTCAGGGGCGGCGATCTTGGAAGCGAGTTCCAGACGGCCACTGCCTTCAGTGAAGGGCTTGCGATTCGGGCCTTCGAGAATGGAGAGAAACTGGCGCGGTGCCTTCGGACCCCGACTTGACGCCTTGCCGCGAAGGAAAATGTAGGAGTCCCGCATTTTGCCGGCGTCCGCCACAACCATTGCCCGCGGCGGCGTGCCCGGAGAATCGACGACGAACTTGTCCACCTTTGACTTGAGTTTGCGGTGCTTCTCACCGGCCGCGCGGTTCAGATAGCGGCGCATGTCTGCGACCGGGAATCCGGTGGGTCCCGCCGGATGATGCAGCATCTGTCGCAGGGCTTCCCGGTCCTTGTCTTCATGCGGGGTATCCGCGTCGGCCTCCTCAAGCAGCGATCCGTACATTTGCGTCAGATCGTCCAGGGAAGCAGGGAGTGACTTGGTCATCGCCGCGGCCACGTGCGCATTGAGTTGATCTTTGGGGCCGGCAAGCCATTTGCGCAGCGCTGCCTGAGCTTCGGCGGTTTTACCGGTGTGAAACAACCTGGCGCTCAAGTGCCACGGTTTGAAGGCGGGAAGCTTCAGTCGTTCGGCCGCCTTGAGTCCGGCGTTCCAACGAAGTCCAACCCGCGTGAACAGGTCGAGTTTGCCGGCTTCGGACAGCGCCTTCGAGCGTGTCAGTCCCGCCGACTCGATCGAGAACTTCATGTATTTCGCAATCCATTCCGCTTTGCGAAGACGGTCGTGATGTGATTTCAGAAACTGATCAACTTCACCCTGCAGTTTCGCGTGCTGTTTACGGAACGCCTTTTCGGCTGCGGGGTCCGATTGAGTGCGGGCGATCTCCGGGAGTTCCGTTGGTTCACTGGAGTTTAAAAAGACGCCGTAGAGGGAGTAGTAGTCGGCGGTGGGAATCGGATCAAACATGTGGTCGTGGCAGCGCGCGCAACTGACGGTGAGACCCATGGTGCCGCGGGTGACAACATCGATCCGGTCATCAAGAACGAGATCGCTCTTGCCGGAAAAACGGGACCCCACCGTAAGGAAGCCCAGTGCGGCGAGATCGTTCGTGGTTGCTCGTCCGTTTGCGACCATGTGATCCGCCGCGATCTGGAACTTCAGAAATTGGTCATACGGCACATCGTCGTTCAGCGCCTTGATCACCCAATCGCGATACGTGTAAGCAAAGGGGAATCGCTTCTCTTGGGTGCTGGGCATGTGCCCTTTGGTATCGGCGTAGCGGGCGACATCCAACCAGTGACGCCCCCATCGTTCGCCGTAGTGGTGAGATTTCAGAAGCGTTTCGGTGAGCTTTGATGGATTCGGTTCCGTGCTCCACTGCCTGATCTCTCCGTAGCTCGGCGGCAAGCCCGTCAGGTCGAAGTAGATCCGGCGTGTGAGCGTGGCTGAATCTGCGGGCGGCGCAGGGGAGAGTTGCTTTGATTCAAGTTTATTCAGGACAAAGGCATCAATCCCATTCCGAATCCACGCAGCGTCTTTGACCGCCGGTTGTTTCGGTTTTCTGAGCGGCTGAAAAGCCCAGTGCTCGGCCGCCTTTTTGAGGATGTAATCCTGATCGCCAAGTCGACCGGCAGCTTGCCCGGTCGGGAGATTGGCCACCGCAATGGCAAAACAGAAAATGATGTAAAACGTTCGATGCATTCGTTGCGCGTCAGTATGATGCAAACCGTTTCACAATACTCAATCTACTGCGAGTCGGTAGTGGAGTTGGTGAAAATAACATCCGGGTTGAAGTTGGGATAGCCACGGTTACACTCGCGCCACTCGATTTATGAAGCAGAACACTAAGCTCCTTTTTGTCGCGCTGTTGGTTGGCGCTCTGGTGCAATCCGCATTCGCTGCCGGCCGGAAACCGAACATCATCTACATCATGCTCGATGACGCGGGTTACGGGGATTTGAGCTGTTATGGGCAGAAGAAGTTCAAGACACCGAACGTGGACCGCTTGGCGAAAGAGGGGATGAAGTTCACGGATCATTACTCGGGCAGCACTGTTTGTGCGCCGACCCGCTGCGCGTTGATGACGGGACTCCATACCGGGCATTGTTTTGTGCGCGGCAACAAAGAGGTTCAGCCGGAGGGGCAGTGGCCCATGCCGGCGGATACCGTGACGGTGCCGCGGCTGTTGAAAAAGGCCGGTTACACGACCGGGATGTTTGGCAAATGGGGTCTGGGATCACCCGCTTCGAGCAGCGATCCGACAGCACATTTTGATACGTTCTTTGGCTACAACTGCCAGCGGCAGGCCCATACCTATTATCCCGGGCATCTCTGGAGCAATAACGAGAAGGTGCCATTGGACGGTGAAACGTATTCCGAACACATGATTCACGATGCGACGCTGAAGTTTATCCGCGACAACGCGAAGAAAACGTTCTTTGCCTATGTGCCGATTACCATCCCCCACGCGGCGATGCATGCGCCTGAAGAAGACACCAAACCCTGGCGTGCGAAGTTCCCAGAGTTTGAAGCGACCACGGGCAAATACGGCAAGCACAAGGTGGTCACGAATCCCGTCGCCAAGTTCGCTGCAATGATGACTCTGATGGATCGTGGGGTGGGGGAGATAATCACACTGCTGAAAGATCTGAAGATTGAGAAGAACACCGTGGTGATGTTCACCTCGGACAATGGTCCGCATCGGGAAGGCGGGCACAAGCCTGACTTCTTCAACAGCAATGGTCCGTTGAAAGGATACAAGCGTGATCTCTATGAAGGGGGCATCCGGGCGCCGCTGATCTGCTGGTGGCCGGGCAAAATCAAGGCCGGCAAGACCAGCGATCATATCTGTGCCCATTGGGACCTGCTGCCGACGGCCTGCGAAATTGCGGGAATCAAGGCACCTGCGAAGACCGACGGAATCTCGTACCTCCCAACTCTGCTGGGGCAGACCAGCAAGCAGAAGAAGCACGAGTATCTGTATTGGGAATTTCACGAGCGCGGGAAGAAACAGGCGGTTCGGATCGGAAAATGGAAAGGCATCCGCCAAAACCTTGCAAAGAACCGCAACGCTCCGATCGAGCTCTACAATCTGTCGTCGGATGTCGGTGAGGAAAACAATGTCGCCGGGCAGCATGCCGATATCGTAGGCCGCATGAAGACCTTGTTCCGGACCGCACGGGTGGAATCGGATGTCTTCACACTCTTCCCCGCCAAGAATTCAAAGAAACCGGGCAACGCGAAGAAGCCAAACCCCAGAAAGAAATAGTAGCGCTGCCGAGGCTCCATGCTTCTTCCTGGCGCCTGCCTCAAATGAACGATCGCAAATACTGGGAAGAAACCGGCTGCCGATATGAATCGGAGGTGTTCAACGTCGCCGCCCATGACCACGCCGGAATCATTCGCTGCGGGATTGAGGAGGCGGAGGGCGGGACTGCGGCTGACATGGGGTGTGGCGTTGGAAATTTCCTACCACTGCTGGCGGAGCAATTTTCTCGTGTCACCGCGGTGGATTTCTCCTCCGCCTGTCTGCGGCAGTGTGAAAAAGCCCACTCTTCGCCGGAGAATATTTCTTTCAAGCGAGCGGATCTTCGGAAGCCCGGGAAGCTCTTTGCAGCTGTCGATTTTGTCCTGAGCGTAAACGCGATTCTCTCGCCGCGACTGGGGGATCAGCTGGCGATGCTAAAGACACTTCATCGACATCTTCGTCCAGGTGGGCGCCTTCTCTTGATTGTTCCTGCCATTGAATCTGCACTGCTGACGGATCACACATTGCGCGAATGGTATGTCCGTACCGGCAGTTCACCCGCCTCGGCGGCTCGCGCCGTGAACGGAACTCGTCGCAAGGCTGAGTTGTCGATCGCGGGAGATGGAACGGTGGAAATCGGAGGTGCCGCGACCAAGCATTTCCTGAAGGAGGAACTTCAGCTACGGCTGGAATCGCTCGGTTTCAAGATCAACCACATCACGAAACTCGAGTATTCTTGGGACACGGAATTTGATGAACCGCCCCGTTGGATGAAGGAACCATATCCTTGGGATTGGTGCGTGAGCGCAGATCGCTGAACGGGAATTGTCTTCGTCAGGGTGACGTTCGGGGCGTTTTTCAAATGCGCCCCGACCCATGGGGAGCTTGCCAAAGGGGAGTCGCTCAACTATCAACTGACCTCATCATGGCATTTGAAGAGACACTGTTGGAATCCGAAGAGAAGATGCAGAAGAGCGAGGAGCATGTGCTGCATGAATTCGCCGGAGTCAGAACCGGCAAGGCATCGCCAGCATTGCTCGAGAATGTGAAAGTGGATGTCTATGGCTCGGAAATGCGCATCAAGGACATCGCGACGATCACTGTTCCCGAGATGCGCCAGCTCGTGGTACAGCCTTGGGATGAGACCAACCTGCCCTCGATCGACAAGGCAATACAGAAGGCCAACCTGGGTCTGAATCCCGCTGTACAGGGCAAGATGCTCCGCATTTCAATTCCGCAACTGAACGGCGAACAACGTCAGCACTTTGTCAAAGCCGTGAAGGGCATGGCCGAACAGGGTCGCATCTCCATTCGCCAACACCGGCGGGAGGCCCTGGAAGCCATGAAGAAGGAGGCTAAGGATGATCGGGTCTCCGAGGATGAGCTGAAGCACAGCGAGGGAGAGGTCCAAAAACTTACCGACAAGTTCATCAAGATCATCGATGAGCATGTCGTTACCAAGGAAGAGGAAATCCTGAAGGTCTGAGTCTGGCACCGGATTTGGTCCTGTTTGAGAGTTCTGGGAAAGCAATATCGCTGCTACTGCCATCGAGTGGCGATTGAGGCCACCTGGGATCAATTTACATCTCTACGCCGAGTCTTCTTGAACTTTCATTGCGCACACGGGAAGACTTACCGAAATGTCACTCGCTGAACATCGCGACGCCATCGACAAACTTGACCGGCAGATCATCCGATTGCTGAACGAGCGCACGGAGCACGCGTGCGCGATCGGCGAATACAAGCTGCAACACGGTCAGGAAATCTATGCCCCGCACCGCGAACAGGCGGTTTTTGCCCGTATCTGCAAATTGAACAAGGGGCCGATCCAGGACTCCGCCATGCGCGCGATTTACCGGGAGATCATGTCCAGCTCGCTCTCGCTGGAGAAGACGATGAAGATCGCCTATCTCGGTCCCGAAGCGACCTTCACCCATCAGGCGGCGATCAAGAAGTTTGGTGCCAGCCTGGAATATTCCACGCAAAAGACGATCGCGGATGTGTTTGCCGAGGTTGGAAAGCATCGCGCGGATTACGGCGTGGTTCCCATCGAGAACTCCACCGAAGGCGTGGTGAATCACACCCTCGACATGTTTGTGGACTGCGAACTGCAGATCGTCTCCCAGATTTTGTTGCCGATCTCGCATTGCCTGCTCAGCAAAGTGCCGCGCAAGCAGATCAAGAAGCTTTACGTGCATCCTCAGACCCGCGCGCAGTGTCGTACCTGGATCCAGATGTTCCTGCCGGATGCGGAGATCGTGGAGACCTCCTCGAATGCGCGATCCACCGAAATGGCGAAACGCAGCCGGACTGCGGCCGCGATTGCGGGCGAATTGTGTTCGGAGAAATACAAGGTGCCGATCATCGAGCATGACATTCAGGACAACGCGGCCAATGCCACCCGATTCCTGGTGTTGGGCCGGGAATGTAGTCCGCCCACCGGCAACGATCGCACGAGCATCATGTTCAGCATCGCTGACAAGGTGGGTGCGTTGCATGACTCGCTGTCTCCGTTTCGCCGGCTGAAAATCAACATGACCAAGATCGAGTCACGGCCGACCAAGCGGCGGGCCTGGCGTTACTTCTTCTTCGTCGATCTGGATGGACACTCGCAGGATAAGAAGATTGAGAAAGCCATCGGCGAGTTGGAGAAGGAATGTTCGTTCGTGAAGGTATTGGGCAGCTATCCGAATTCGGAGTAGCGCCGGGAATCTGAGCCGTGGTGGTGGGGGGCTTAAAACCTGCGGGTTTGAAACAACGTGGACACGAATGAATTTGCGGCCTCCCACCATAGTCCGTTTTCGAAATGTTGAAGACTTCTTGTCCGACCTTAATCGGGAATAGCTCCGGCCCATCGCGATTGTTTCTCTCACTTTGCGTTGTTCTTCTAGGTGCCTTTCTGGCTGGTGCGACGGCGCTGGCGGCCAAAAAGAAATCCGATCCGAAAACCGCACGGGCGCATCGCTTTGAGCCGATCGTCAAGAATCTGGAAGGTTGGACGGTACACGTCGATCCGGCGTTGTTGAAGGGGGCTCACGCAGAGCAGGGGAGCCGGGCCTTACGCATGCTGGCCGACCATCTGAATCGGATTTCCATTCTCGTCCCCGAATCACAACTGGCGAAGTTGCGGAAGATGGAAATCTGGATTGAGCACGATCATCCGGTCCTGGGCGGGATGCAGTATCATCCTTCTGCCGGTTGGTTGGTTGCGCGCGGGCATGACCCGCGGCTGGCAAAGAAGGTTCACATCAGTCGTGCCGCCGCTCTGCTGGAGCGCGGGCAAATGCTGAAACATCCGGCGGTGGTGCTGCATGAGCTGGCGCATGCCTACCATCACCAGATTTTGGATTTCGAACATCCGGCCATCCTTGAGGCATATCGGCGCGCAAAAGATTCCGGCAGCTACGAGCGGGTCCTTCTCTACTCCGGCCGGCACGTTCGCCATTATGGGATGAATAACGAGAAAGAGTATTTTGCGGAAGGCACGGAGGCCTGGTTTTACCGCAATGACTTTTATCCGTTTGTCCGGGCGGAACTGAAGGAACACGATCCGAAGTTCCATGCGGTGTTGGAAAAGATCTGGGGAGAGTAGGCGGCCGGGGATTTCGGCCTGACCGTTGGGATCCGTTCTGGATTTCGAGTTTCGAGTTTGTGATTTGTCCGGGTTAGGCTGTGGCTATGTCAATTGGCGTTCGATGCTTGGTAGCGGTTCTTTTTCTGTGCGCGTTAATCTCCGAAGATCTCGGGGCTGCGGAGCCGAAGACCATCGTGATTTTGGGAGACAGTCTGGCGGCGGGATATGGGGTGCCGGGCGAGGTGGCATTTCCGGCGCTGCTGCAGCAGAAGATCGACGCCGAGAAACTGAACTACCGAATCGTCAATGCTGCGGTGAGCGGCGATACGACAGCCAGTGGCGTTCGTCGCGTGAACTGGATACTCAAGCGCAAGGCAGATGTGTTGCTGATTGAGCTGGGCGGGAATGACGGTCTCCGCGGTGTCCCGGCAACTGAGACCCGGAAGAATCTTGCGGGGATCATCGATCAGGCACGGGCAAAGTATCCGGATCTGGAGATCGTGCTCGCTGGGATGCAGATGCCCGCGAACATGGGCAAGGAATACACAGAGAAGTTCCGCGCGACCTTCGCGGAGCTGGCGAAGGAGAAGAAGGTGGCTTTGATTCCGTTTCTGCTGGCGGGCGTGGGGGCGCGACCGGAGATGAATTTGCCCGATATGATTCACCCTAATCCCCAGGGGCACAAACGGGTGGCGGAGAACGTTTGGGCGGTGTTGGAGAAGATGCTGAGGTGATCTGACCGATCATCGGTCCACAAAAAAGCCCGCGGTTTGCACCGCGGGCTTTTTGAATCATTTACGGGATCGCTCAG
>JBLFYM010000178.1:0-11701 GCA_047608975.1 Limisphaerales bacterium
TGGGTGCTTTGTCCGGGTTGGGAACCTTCTCCGGGTTGAGAGCCTTCTCCGGGTTGAGAGCCTTCTCCGGGTTGAGAGCCTTCTCCGGGTTGAGAGCCTTCTCCGGGTTGGGTGCTTTGTCCGGGTTGGGTGCTTTGTCCGGGTTGGGTGCTTTCTTGACCCGAGAGTTGTCCCGCTGCTTCGGACCTAAATTGTTCAATGCTTTGGCGCATCTGATCCGCTTCTGCTTGGACCGCCGCTTGGGCTTCGTTCACGGCGTTGCGCGCGGCTGCGAACTGCTCTGGTTTCTCCAGCGCCTCACTCGCTTGGACCAACTCTTCCCGGGCCAACTGTTGAGCGCGCTCGGCAGCGTTGTTCAATTCCGAAGATTCCGCCCCAAGGAGATCTGCCTGCTGGGCGGCGGCCCGGAGGTTGTCCGCTGAATTCTTAAGTTCTCGGCCCGCCTGCTGTTCGGGTCCCGCAGCCGATGCCGCCGCCTGTTCCGGCGTTCTGGTGCCAAGCTCCCCGGCAGATGCGGCTAGCTGGTTGGCGCGTTCGGCCATCCGAGTCGCCTGCTCAGCGGCTGCTCTTCCCGATGCGCCGGCACTTTCCAATTGACCGGCGGCTTGGCTCAATTGCGCGGCCATCTCTTGACCTGCCTGAGCAGTTTCCTCAGCACCGGACGGCGCTGCTTCCGGCGCGACCCCCACCTGCCCCATGGTTTCCGCGCCTTTCGTCAGATTTTCACCTGCCTCGGCATCGCTCGAGGTGCGCGCCATCTCCCCCACTTTGCTCGCCAAAGCGCGTGACTGTTCCCGGAGTTGAGCGAGCTGAGCCACCACCCGCTCCTGCCCGGCCTGCGCATCATCGCCCCGGCTGAGCTCAGCCTCGGCTTGAGCTTGGGCGCGCTCGGCCGCCAACATGGATTCCTGCGCGCGATGCAGGGAATGTTGGGTGGCGCGGGCAAGTTCATTTCTAAGTTCGGGATCATTGCGTAAGCGTTCCCGAAGCGCCTCGCGCAGCTGCCCCGAGTCTTGCTGGACGAGCTCCTGCATCTGTTCGGCGGCGGCGTAGCGTTCTTCCATCGTCTGACGAATCCCAAGGGCCTCTTCTTGGGCACGCAGTTCCGCCCGACTCTCAACGGGATTGCCTGACTCCATTGCCCGCTGATGTCGCGATGAGAGGGCCAGGGCCTCGGCGAGTTTTCGATTCTCCGCGGCCGCGCGTTCCAGATCCTTTTGCTGCGTCGCGCCTTCGCCGGCCATCGCGCGATCCAAGGCGGCCATCGCTTCCGCCGCGGGCTGGGATGTCATCGCCAGCGAATCATCCAGGTCCCGGGCGCGCTCGCGACTCGCCGGAGTGACCAAGTTTTCCGCGTTGGCCTGTCGACGCATCGAATCCTGCGCCCGGTCCAAGGCCGCATTCATGCTCTCCTGCTGCGCCCGCACCTCACGTATCTGTGCGGGCGAGGGATCCGGATTGCGGGCCTGCTCGCCGGCGGCGCGTTCCTGTTCCATTGCCCTCGCAGCGAGTTGCTGCAAGCTCTCCGCCAGACTTGGCCTGAGTGATGCCAGCCTGGTTCGAGCCACTTCCCGCGTACGTTCTGCGGCAAATTTTGCGTCGGCCGCCCGATCTCCCAACTGATTGATCTGCCGACCGACCGGTTGGGCTTCCTGGCCGTTTTTCCGATCGAGCATTTCACGTGAGACCTGGACTTTGCCAGGATTCCCGGACATCGCTGCCAAGGCAGAATTCACGGCCGGCAAGAGCCCCGCCCGACGCGCCTGCGTCTGGGTGGAGAGCATTTCGCGGGAGTTCCATTTCCAGTCGGTGGTGCGGTCCATCACCAATCCCGCGTCCTGAGCCTCCCACTGCTCTTCGCGAGCCAAGGCCCGGAGGGATTGTTCAAGTTGGTGAATACGACTGGCGGCCTCAATCTGTATCAAAGCCTGTTTCGCCACCGCGAGATTTTGGGGTTCATCGGGACTCCGCACATCATTGGCGTCTTCGCCCAAGCGCTCCAACACCTCGGCCGCCATGGTCAACTCGTTTGGCAACATCGGATCGCCATCTGAACGCGCCTCCTCGAGCCCGGCGCGGTCGCGGAGTTGGGCCGCGGTGGACGAAAGCGCCTGAGCCCTTTGCAGGTCGTCATTCCTGCTCGCGGCACGTTTGAGTTCCGTGGCCAACTTTTGAATGGAGTCAGCCGGCCCCAAGCTCATTTTCTCCATTGCCCGGCGCGCACGATCGACGCGGTCCCGGTGTTTGCCCGCCAAATACTGAGTAGTTTTTTCCGCCCCCCGGATCTCTTCGCCAAGCTGTTTTGCCGCCGGGATGATGTCGGGGCCCACCTGTTCAGCACGGCTGATTCGCTGAACCTCCTCGCGGGCCTCGCCAAGCTGCCCAGCCGCCTTTTGCAATCGTGCCTTGAAGTTGCTGTCCGATTCCCCGATCAGATCTTCGAGCATCTCCTGCCCCTTCGCCACCAACGGCAGCGCGGCGGATTCCCGCCTGGCCAAGCGGTTCAGATTTTGTGGATCCCCGGCCGCTGCGATGTTGGCGGCGTTGTTCATCTCATCCTGGCGGCGGGACAGACGTCGGAAGTACTCAGCCGTGGCATCGGTCTTCTTGGCGGCCAGCAATTCGCGGAAGGAACTGTCGATTTCGCGAAGTTCCTTCCGCAGCTGCGACGAGGCCTGCGCCATATTCTTCGCGTCGTCAGGTAGGGCGGTAAGCGAAAGCTGACTGGCCATTGCTTGGGCATGAGCAACGGTTTCTTGGCGGGCCAAACTCAAGGCCCGGCCGAGCAATGTCAAATCAGCGGCTTCCCGCCCGGCTGACGCCACTTCCAAGGTATGTTTCATCTGTGCGTCCACCAGATCGAACTGCGCCTCGGTTTCCGCCATCCCGGTGGTGATGCTGGCGACGGTCTGCTGACGCTGGAGTTCCGGAGCGGTTCCAAACTTGGCAAGCTGGTCGCCGGCGAGCGGTGACTCGAGGTTCTGCGCCGCTTGCCGAACCCGCGTCATTGCCTCGCGAAGGTTTTCCCATTGCACAATTTCCTGCAACCGATTGGTCGCAAACCCAGGATTTCCGACGACCAGCTGGATGATGGGAGATTCAACGATCGAGCCTTTTACATCCTCGGCGACGATCCTCGTGCTCAAGCGCTCGCCCCGGCCAAGCCCCAAGGTCAGCAAATCCCACGAGCGTTGAATGGTGACGTTGGTCAGATTGCCAAGTGGCAAGGGGATCTCCCGCCATTCACCGTTGTTCACGCGCACCTGCTGGACAATCCGCGCGAGCCCAATGTCATCAGTTGCGTTTGCGACCACATTGACACGATCTTCGGGCGCAACCACCTGCTCGTTGCGGGGCTCGGCCACGGTGACCTTCGGCACCAGATCGGCGCGGGGGCGAATCTCGTAGATAGGCGCAAATTTGTTTTCGAATCCCGTTTCCGCCGCGCGCAGTCTGACTTGGAAGGTGCCCGGTTTTGTCAAAATCAGATCAGCTTCAACCACATTTGGGCGCGGAGCTTTCAGCAACACCCGATTCGTTTCAGTATCCGAGGCGATGATCAGTTCACCTGCCGTCACGGGCTGATTCACGCGCATACGCAATTTCACCGTCGTTCCGGTCAACCCCACCAAATCCCCATCTTCCTCATCGGAAACCGTGGGCAGCAACCCCGCGTAGCGCGGATACTGGTAGTGCTTCTCAAAGGCGGTCACATGCGGGCGGGGCCGCGCGGGAATGGTGATTGTTCCGGTCGTGCCGTCGCCCGCAATGACACGGAACTTCGCCTTATCGGAGCCACACGGAAACTTGCCGAGAAATTTGGACTCCCCCACATCAGCCATCGTGATGCGGCCACGCTTTCCGCCCTGGCCGAACACTTCGAGAACCACCTCATCCGGGCGCGGACCTTTCAGTTCAACAACCACTTCCAAATCATCTCCAACCGGCACCCACTGAGTATCCGGGCTTGGCGTGATCAGCGTCAGTTGAACCCGTGACGGGCGATGGATATCAAGAATCGGCAGAGCAGCTCGGGCGAAGAGATTGCCGAAATGAAGCCCCGGCAAAACCAGCAACAACAAGGTGACCGCGGCGGCGGCAACAAATCCCCGCCACCAAGTCTGAATGGTGCGCTGTGGCAACACGCGCCGCATATCCAGATCACGAACCCGGTTCGCAACATCTTCCTGCAACTCACCACGAAAGGCTGGTGAATCCCATTTGCCCTCCTCTTGCGGATCGGCAAGTTCCACGGCGGAAAGCAATTTGCCCTGCAATCCGGGCCAGCTCTTCTCCAGTCGCTTGGCCAATTCACGCTCATCCAGCGGGCGATACAGGTTGAGACCGGTCAGGAGCAGCCACGCCAGAAGCGCCCCCAAGTAGACCGTTCCGCTAAGAAGCCAGCGGGTATCTTCAGCCAGAATGGTCCACCCATCTGCCAAGCCGACCAGGGTGAATCCTCCCAGCAAAATAGCCCCGCCAGCACACAGCCCGCGCAGCCAGGTAAGAACCGTCCAACGTCGCGCAAAGGCAGCCAACTGCCCACGCGTTTCGGGAGCCAGATCAGGAGAGTTCATTGGGGTTAACAATGCACATAAGTCACGGGTTGAAAATACGCGATTTCGAGTAGATCGAGCCGTTCGGAGCGATCTCAGCCTACTCGAGCCGTTCGGAGCGATCTCAGCCTACAATTCGCTCGACGAGTTCGTCCCCAGCAATATCGCGGAGAAACCCAGCCGCCGTCAGCTCCCAGCCGGGGGCCTCAAAACCGGGCAAAATTTCAGCCAGTGGTGCCAGAACGAAGCGACGAAGATGGGCGCGTGGATGCGGCAGCGTGAGCCGGGCCAAACTGCACTTTTCCGCCTTGAAAGCGATCAGATCCAAATCAAGCGGCCGCGCCTCATTCACCACCTTCTTCGTCTGCCGGCCGAATTCGCGCTCCATTCCCTGCAAAACTTCGAGAAAAGCATCCGGATCGGTGATTGTTCCAGACGAAAAGGCGACAACGGCGTTGATAAAGTCAGGCGAACCAGGCGGGCAGTCCACCGGGGAGGATCGCCAGAGCGACGAGCGGAGGTAAGGACTGGCTCCAAGGGCTTCCAGCCGATCCATCGCGTCGGGAATAATCGTTTCCGATTCGCCCAGATTGGATCCCAAAGCCACCACAATGAGTTCGTTCATCCGATCGCCCATTCCAATCCGCCAGGCAGAGGCTGGCTCACATACTCGATATGAATCACGACGACGACGGATTCCAGGGAAAGAACTGACTCCACAATCTCAAAGCCAGCGGCTTGAAACCGATTGGCAGACCCGCTGTGAGAAGTTTCCGGCATACCCACGACGATCTGCCACTCCGAAGAGTGGCTACTTCAATCCGAGAACATCCTGCATGTCGTAGAGGCCAGCGGACTGTCCCCCGGCCCACTTGGCCGCGCGCAACGCACCATTCGCGAAAGTATTCCGGCTCGATGCCTTGTGCGTGAGTTCGAGGCGTTCCCCGTTGGCGGAAAACATCACGGTATGATCCCCCACCACATCCCCACCGCGAAGTGAGTGCATGCCAATCTCCTCATCGGTGCGCTCGCCGACAATTCCCTCGCGGCCATGGCGGACGGATTCCTTAGGCTGACTGCGGACGTCGCGGAGAATCTCCAACAAAGTTGCGGCCGTGCCACTTGGTGCGTCCCGCTTGAGGCGATGATGCATCTCGATCACTTCCAGATCGAAGCCCTCATCCAAGACCTCGGCAGCCTTGCGAGTCAGCCAGAACAGCGTATTGACGCCGGTTGAAAAATTGGAGGCCCAAACCATCGGCACTTTCGCTGAACACGCCGCGATCTGTTCGCGCACCGACTCTTCATGCCCCGTAGTGCCGATCACCACCGCCTTGCCCCGCTCGGCACAGAGAGCAGCAGTGGGCAGCGTCACTTCATGAAAACTGAAATCAATCACGACATCGCAGTCATCGATCACTGCGGCGAGATCACCGCCCATGTCGATCGCAGCCACTACTTCGAGGCCCGCGATCTCTTTTGCGCAGGACAACAACGCCTGCCCCATGCGGCCTTTCGATCCGTTGATAATTACCTTGGTCATTATGCGAAAGTATTTGGTTATTTCAGAATTCCGAGCGATTCCATGGTCTTGCGGAGAATCTTTTTGTTCGCCGCCGAAATCCGGACCATCGGCAACCGGCAGTCGTCCCCCATCAACCCCTGCATTGCCAACGCGGCTTTCACCGGCACCGGATTCGTGTCGATGAAGAGATCCCGGAACAGCGGGTAGAATTTCGTGTGCAGTTTCAGGGCCACATCGGGTTTCCCCATCTCAAAGGCACGCACCATGTGACTGACCTCTTTCGGGATCACATTGGAAGCCACGCTCACCACACCGTTCCCGCCGACCGCCATGAAAGGCAGGGTCAACGCGTCGTCGCCGCTGAGAATGTAGAAGCTTTTCCCCATCCGCTGCCGAATCTCGCTGACGCGCACCGGTGTTCCACCTGCTTCCTTGATCCCGACCACGTTCGGGCTGTCATGGACCAACCGAGCAATCGTATCGACCGCGATCTCCACCCCGCAACGACTCGGGATGCTGTAAAGAATCACCGGCAAGCGGGTAATTCGGGCAACTGCGTGAAAATGCTGAAACAGACCTTCCTTCGAAGGCTTGTTGTAATACGGAGCCACATGCAAAAGGCCATGCGCCCCGGCTTCCTCCGCCGACTGGGTGAGCTCAATTGCTTCATCGGTCGAATTTGCCCCGACGCCCGCCATGACCTTGAGTTTTCCCGCCGAATACTCGACCGCAAGTCGGATGACACGGATATGTTCCTCCATGTCAAGCGTGGGAGATTCGCCCGTCGTTCCGACGGGAACAACCCCGTCCACCCCGCCTTTGATCTGCGCCTCAATCAGCGTTCCGAGGGCTTCCTCGTCCACCCTGCCCTTGCGGTCAAAAGGAGTCACCAAGGCGGTGTATGTGCCAGTCCACTTCGTTTTCATCAATCGGGCGCGGAGCCTAGCAAGTGGCCTGTTCGCCACAAATCAAAATGTGCCGCCTACGGGGGAATGACGAAATACCCAAATACCCAATGCCGAGGGAAATTCGAAGTGCGTGCCGATTGCAGATGGGCGTTCGCTGGGGAGAGTTGACAGCAAAGGCCAAGATACGCGGAGCGGCGGGGATATGCGTTCCCAAGCAGAGCTTTAGAACGAGGATGGGATTGATTGAACCAATTTGGCCATCAACCGAACCGGCGCGTTGGGTATTTGAGTATTTTCACCCCACTCGCCGCCAAAAGTGCGTTCTGACTTGAATCGCCCCACCCGTTCGGGCTTACTTCCGCGAATTTTGATCGCCTACCGAGACTGAATGACACCTGAACTACTTGCCAAAGCGAAATCCTACGGTTTTTCCGACCGTCAAATCGCCAATTTAGTCGGTAAAACCGAGGACGAGATCCGGGCCTTACGCAAGGAACAGGGGCTCGTTCCCAGCTACCGCCTCGTGGACACCTGCGCCGCGGAATTCGAGGCGTATACTCCCTATTACTATTCCACCTACGACCGTGGTGACGACGAAGTGCGCCCCTCGGATCGACGCAAGGTGATGATTCTCGGCGGCGGTCCCAACCGAATCGGTCAGGGAATCGAATTTGACTACTGCTGTGTTCACGCCGCGTTCGCGTTGAAGGAGAACGATTTCGAAACGATCATGGTGAATTCGAATCCGGAGACGGTTTCGACGGATTACGACACCAGTGACCGGCTCTATTTCGAACCACTCACGCTCGAAGACGTCCTACACATCTACGAACGCGAGAACTGCTGGGGCGCAATCGCTCAGTTTGGTGGACAGACCCCGCTGAATCTCGCACTCGATCTGCAAAAGAACGGAGTGAACATCATCGGCACTTCGCCGCAGAACATCGAGAAGGCGGAAGATCGCGAATTATTTTCGGCGATGCTGCACAAACTCAACATCCCGCAGCCGCCCAATGGACTTGCCACCAACGAGGCCGAGGCGCTGATTGAAGCCGGAAAACTGGGCTATCCCGTCATCGTGCGTCCCTCGTTCGTTCTGGGTGGACGAGCAATGCAGATCGTTTTTTCAGATCAGGAGCTACGCCGCTACATGCGCGAAGCGGTTGAAGCCTCCCCCGAACGCCCGGTGCTCGTGGACAAGTTTCTGGAGCAGGCAATCGAGGTGGACGTCGATTGTATCGCCGACACCGGCAACTACGACAATCCGGACGACGCCACGTTCGTGATCGGCGGCATGTTGGAACACATCGAATTTGCCGGCGTGCATTCCGGAGACGCCGCGATGGTCCTCCCGGCACACACGCTCACCGACAGCGTGATCCAGACCATCCGCGAATACACCCACGCGATGGCCAAGGAACTGAACGTCACGGGCCTGATGAATGTGCAGTATGCGGTGAAGGGTGAAACCGTCTACGTCATCGAAGTGAATCCCCGCGCCTCCCGCACCGTTCCCTTTGTAAGCAAAGCGATTGGACGTCCACTGGCAAAGCTTGCCGCCTTGGTGATGTCCGGCAAGACGCTGAAGGAACTGGAGTTCACCGAAGAGATCTGGCCGGAGTATTGCGCAATCAAGGAATCCGTATTCCCGTTCAACCGCTTCCGCGGCCAAGACATTCTGCTTTCGCCCGAGATGCGTTCCACCGGCGAAGTGATGGGCCTCGATGCCGACTTTGGGGTGGCTTTCGCCAAATCACAGATGGCGGCGAACTCGGCCCTGCCGATGGAAGGTGCTGTCTTCATCAGCGTCAGCGACGACGACAAGGAGCACGCCAGTCGCATTGGAAAGGGATTTGCCGAGCTCGGCTTCAAACTCATTGCCACCTCCGGAACCGCCAAGGTCCTCGAGGCACAAGGACTCACGGTTCGCCATCTTGCAAAGCTCGCTGACGGACGCCCGAACGCGTTAGACCTTCTGAAGAACAACGAAATCCAACTCGTGATCAACACCCCCGCCGGTCAGGAACCCCGGGCCGATGAAATCAAGATCCGCACCCACGCGGTCTACACCGGCACGCCAATCATGACCACCATCAGCTGCGCAGACGCAGCCGTGCAGGGAATCAAGGCCCTGAAAGAACACGGCTACGGGGTGAAGACTCTGCAAGAATATCTGTAACGCGGAGCCGCTCACGGCGGAGCAACGCCAGCGACTGGTGGCAAGAGGCTCGAAGCATCAATCATCGCCGGGCAGTTTCACCCAGACCGCGCCCTCCACCAACGTGGCGTGCATCTTCTTCAGCTTCGCACCCGCGCAGGGTCCGGCGAGGCAATGCCCGTTTCCGGGATGGTAGATCGCGCCGTGGGTCTGGCAGATAAAATGTTCACCGTCGGAGGTGAAGAACTGGCCATCGTCATAATCCAACGGCACGGGAATGTGCTGACAGGTATTTTCGTAGGCAACGAGATTGCCTTTGAAGTTGGCCGCGAAGCCTTCGTAGGCAATCCCGTCCACCCGGTACACAAACGTCACGCTCTGGCCGGGCGGAAGCTCGGCTTCCTGACAAACGGGCATCGATCGCTGCATGTCGACAAGTGGTCGCCAATCCGTGGACGCTACAACCGGGCGATCAGGAGTTCGCGTTGGAAGATGATCTCTTTCGGCAGATGCCCGTAGAGCTTGAAGAACAGCTCATCATGCTGCAGCACTTCCCGACGCCATTCTTCGTTGCTGAATTGTTGGGCGCGAGAAAGCTTCTCTTCCGTAAAACCGGGCAGACCGTTGAGATCGAAATCACCGGAACCGGGCACCCAACCCAACGAAGTCTCGTTGGCATGACCCTCGCCGCAACAACGATCCACGATCCAACGCAGGACGCGCATGTTCTCGCCAAACCCAGGCCAGAGGAAATTGCCTTCGTCGTCCTTGCGAAACCAGTTCACATGGAAGATCCGGGGCGGATACTTCATCAGTTTGCGCATGCGAATCCAGTGCACAAAGTAGTCACCCATGTTGTAACCGCAGAACGGAAGCATGGCCATGGGATCGCGCCGAATCTGCCCGACCGCGCCGGTCGCTGCAGCGGTCGTTTCGGATCCAACTGTTGCCCCCACATAAACGCCGTGGAGCCAGTTGAAGGATTGGAACACCAGCGGGATCGTGTGGGAACGGCGTCCGCCAAAGATGATCGCGTCGATCGGAACACCGTTCGGATCGTTCGCTTCCGGTGCCAGCATCGGATTGTTGATGGCGGGAGCTGTGAAGCGGCTGTTGGGATGCGCGGCGGGTTTGTCAGAACCGAGTTTCCAGGGATTCCCCTGCCAATCGATCAGATCATCAGGTGGAGGATTGTCCTTACCCTCCCACCAGACGTCGCCATCCGGGGTGATTGCCACGTTGGTGAAGATCGTATCGCGGGCGAGTGATTCCATCGCATTCGGATTCGAATGCGTATTGGTTCCCGGAACGACGCCAAAATACCCGGCCTCGGGATTGATGGCGTGCAGACGTCCATCCTCACGCGGCTTCATCCACGCGATGTCATCCCCGACCGTCCAGACCTTCCAGCCCTTGAAGCGTTCGGGCGGGATGAGCATTGCAAAGTTCGTTTTGCCGCAAGCACTCGGAAATGCCCCCGCAATGAAGGTCTTGCGGCCGGTGGGAGATTCCACACCGAGAATAAGCATGTGTTCAGCCATCCAACCTTCCTGCCGTCCCCACCATGAAGCCAGCCGGAGCGCGAGACACTTCTTACCGAGCAGCACGTTGCCGCCGTAGTTGGAACCCACCGAAATAATTTCGTTGTCGTAAGGGAAATGCGCGATGAATCGACGGTCCGGGTTGATATCGAGCATCGAGTGAATACCCCGATTGAATTTGTCCGTGCCGGCAAGATGATCAATCGCGATCTGACCGGCGCGCGCCATGATACGCATGCTGAGCACCACGTAGATTGAGTCCGTCACCTCCACGCCCACGCGTGACATATCCGAGCCGGGAGGCCCCATGAGATAGGGCACCACATACATGGTCCGACCTTTCATGGAACCGTCGAGCAGGACGTGCAACTTCGCCCGCATTTCATCGGGGTCCGCCCAGTTATTGGTGGGCCCGACTTCTTCTTCGTGAGCCGCGCAAATGAACGTCTTGTTCTCTACGCGAGCCACATCGTTCGGATTGGATCGATGGTAATAACAACCCGGCCACTTCTCCTGGTTGAGCGGCTGGATCACGCCTATCTCAACCGCGAGATCAGTCAGGTGCTTTTTCTCCTCTTCGGAACCATCGCACCAGAAGATGTTGTCTGGTTTCGTGAGTTCGGAGATCTCCTCCGCCCATTGAGTGACCGACGCGTTAGCCGGTTTGGATTGGCCGTGCTTGCTCATGGCCGGACGATAGCCAATCCGTCTGAATTGCCAATCAGTTACTCAAGCAGATTCCCTGGTTACTCGCCGACGATCCGAAGGCGACGGCGGTGAAAGTGTTGTGTCCGCCGTCTTCATCCGTTAATCCTGCCGCCATGCGACGACGAACATTCCTTAGTGGCGGAGCAATGGCATTGCTCACCGGTCCAACGCTTATCTCGGCAGCAAAAAAGGCAGGGGCACCCAACGAGATCGCGCTGTTCGAGAAACCTCTTCAATCCCTCTCCTACGAAGGGCTCGCGGATGCCGTCGCGGACATGGGCTTCGATGGAATCGAAGCCACGGTC
>JBLFYM010000179.1:0-11566 GCA_047608975.1 Limisphaerales bacterium
GCCCAAGCCCACGTTCACCTCCGCCGAAGCGTGAGTGGAGGCCGCAAACTGTGGCTCCGGTTCAAAGCTAAATTCGTCAGGACCTTCAAGTGGGAGTTCTGGCCTCCCTACATCTTCTACATCCCGGTCGCGCTGAACTACATTTTGCTCAGTCTGCGCTATCGCGCGTTGACGCTGCCATTCTGCACCAATCCCGGAACCATCAACGGTTACCAGGCGGGCGAATCAAAAGCCTTCTCGCTTGGGCGGTTGTTTGAAAGCACGCCCGAGCACATCGCCGAAGCGTGGCTGATCGAAGGCGTGGATTCTGATGCGAAGGAACAGTTCTGTCTGAACCTGATTCGGGAACAGACGGTTTCGTATCCCTGCATTCTGAAACCGGACTGTGGCAATCGCGGCAGCGGGGTGAAGTTGATCCACAACGCGCAGGAGGTTTCGGAATACTTACACCGGATTCAGGCGCCGGTGATTCTCCAGCGATATCACCCGGGGCCGAAGGAAGCCGGGGTTTTCTACTATCGCTATCCCAACGAAGAGAAGGGGCAGTTGTTCGCGATCACGGAGAAAATTTTCCCCAAGGTGATCGGCGATGGCAAGAGCACTTTTGAGGAACTCATTTGGAACGACGAACGCGCGTATGTCATCGCTGACAAATACCTCACGCGCTTTGCAAATGATCTGGAACGAATCCCCGCGGTCGGTGAAGTCTGTCAATTGGTGCAGGCCGGCAACCACGCGCAGGGTTGTATTTTCTACGACGGTTGGCATCTCGCCACCGACAAACTCGCGGAGCAGATGGATCGGGTTGCCAAGGGACTGAACGAGTTCTACTTCGGTCGCTTCGACATCCGTTACGCCGAAGATGATGATCTGAAGGCGGGGAAGAACTTTCAGATTCTCGAGGTCAACGGCTTCGCCTCGGAGGCGACCTCGATCTACGATCCGCGAAACTCGCTCTGGAGCGCTTACTCAACGCTCTTCCGGCAATGGCGTATCGTTTTCAAAATCGGCTCTGAAAACCGAAAGCGGAAATTCTTCGCACCGTCCTTGCGCGAACTGATCCAGCGCGGGCGGCAATACAAGAAGCAACAGGCGACGCATCCGACCACGGACTGAGGCGGTCGCCTCAACGTCTGTTCTCAATTTAATTCGAATTGCGCTCCCGAACAGGCTGTCTTTCAATGGTCGGCATTACCGATCTTATGATGCTGACATCTGCCATCCTCAAAAGAACTACGCTGTTCGCATGCCTCTTCGCAGGCTGTGTCGCGGGGGCGGAAGAATTTCCGGCCGGGGCAGCGTTCTTTGAGAAGAAGATCCGGCCGATTCTCGTCAAGCACTGCTACGAGTGTCATTCAGCCAAATCCAAACCAGAGGATCTTGGCTCTAAACTCTACCTCGATACCCGCGAAGGAACACAGATTGGCGGCCAGTCTGGCAAGATCATCGACTTCAGGAATGCCGACAAGAGTCTGCTGATTCAGGCGCTCCGCTATCAGGATACCGAGATGCCACCGGACGAACCGCTGGCTCCCCAGATCGTGGCGGATTTTGTGAAGTGGATCGAAATGGGAGCACCGGATCCCCGGGAAGACCGCCCGAAAGTGGCAACGAAATCCGACGCGACGTTCTGGTCGTTCCAGAAGGTCAGTGCACCGGCACCACCGAAGTCCTTACCGGGATGGGCTTATGATCCGATCGATCAATTCGTCCTGGCGCAGTTGCGGACCAAACAGCTGACCCCGACGCGGGATGCCTCGTCCAAATCATTGGTTCGTCGACTCTACTTCGATTTGACCGGACTACCGCCTTCGATGGGACAGGTCGCAACCTTCACGAAAGCTTACGCGCAGTTCGGGCAAGCTGCGGTGGAGAATCTCGTCAACGAACTTTTGGCGTCTCCGCGATTTGGCGAACGGTGGGGCAGGCATTGGTTGGACGTCGCGCGTTATGGTGAATCCAACGGGAACGATGGTCTGAGCCGTAACCCGACCTTTCCGCACGCCTGGCGGTATCGCGACTACGTGATCGCAGCACTGAATGAAGATCTTCCCTACGACCGTTTCCTGACCGAACAGATTGCCGGCGATCTGCTACCTGCGGAATCCGACGCGCAGCGGGATCGTCATCTGATAGCCACGGGATTTCTTGCGATGGGATCCAAGCCGGCCAAGGCGATGAATACCAATTTCGAAATGGACGTTGTGGCCGATCAGATTGATGTCATCAGCACGGGCGTGATGGGATTGAGTGTCGCGTGTGCGCGCTGCCATGATCACAAGTTTGATCCGATTCCGACGAGTGACTACTACGCCATGGCCGGGATATTCAAGAGCACCGAACCGCTTTGGGGAGTGTCTGCCCACGAAGGCTTGAGCGCACCTGGAACAAAGCTCCATGAATTGAGGGCGGCTTCCAAAGTATTGCCGAACGCGGATGATAAGAAGCTGAACGAGTTCTCCATCGCGGCAATCAATGGTGGGAAGAAACCCAATGCCAAACTGCTCTACAAACCGGGCGTGCCGGTGGCGATGGGGGTGCGGGATCGGAGCAAACCGGCTGACTGTAAGATTAACATCAATGGCGATGCGAAGAAGCTGGGCAAGGCCGTTGGACGTGGAGTCCTCACCGGTTGGAAAAGTAGTGGTGCGAACATCAGCACGAATCGGAGTGGACGGCTGGAGCTTGCGGAGTGGTTGACAGACCCGCAGCATCCGCTCACCGCTCGAGTGAGGGTAAACCGGATCTGGCAGCATTTGTTTGGCCGGGGAATCGTGGAAACGGTGGATGAATTCGGACTTTACGGCCAGCGCCCCACGCATCCCGAACTGTTGGATCATCTCGCTGCGCGTTTTGTGGACGGAGGATGGTCGGTCAAGAAACTGATCCGTTCTGTCGTCCTGAGTCGCACATACCAATTGAGCAGCTGGTGTGATCCTCGGATTACCAAGATTGATCCGACGAACAAGTGGCTGGCCCGACACAAGCGACGTCGATTGGATGCCGAATCATTGCGGGATTCAATTTTACTCGCGAGTGGGGAACTGGATCTTCGGGCCGGAGCCGCATCACGCATTCGCCACTTGGATGTGCAGGTGAACAAGCTGGGCAATCTGCACCTTCCCAGCAGTCGTCGTAGCGTTTACCTCTGCATGCTGCGAAGTTCACCGCCGCCGGAATTGGCCGCGTTCGATCTGCCGGATGCCATTCGGCCACAGGGGAAGCGACACATAACGACACTTCCGACGCACGCCCTGTATCTCTACAACAGTCCGTTGGTCGTGAAGCAGTCCACCGGATTCGCCGAACGCCTGCTACGAGACCAGGATATGGAGAATGAATTCCGGGTCCGCGCTGCCTACGAAAATGCTCTTCACCGTTTACCCAGTTCGGCTGAGACAGCACGTGCCATTGCACTTGTCGAATCAGTGGAAGCTGACCTAAGTTCAAATATGCCCGAAACGAAGCAGCGACGCCTGAAAGCGTGGTCCGGCCTGTGCCAGGCGCTGTTGGCGTCGAATGAGTTTCGATACATCGACTGAAATGAACATGCCGTCTCAATCCCGCCGGGAAATGCTCCAGACCACCTCTTGCGGCTTTGGGCTTCTCGCGATGCAAGGACTCTGCGGTCTCCAGGCCGCCGGGGCGCACAATCTCGCTCCCCAGCTTCCGGTGAGGCCAGCGCGCGCAAAGCGCGTGATCTTCCTCTGCATGAGCGGCGGCCCGGCGCAGCTCGATACGTTTGACTACAAACCGCAGACCGGAAAGAAGCCGCATCCGGGATCGGTGTTTGAATTTGATCAGCATGGGGACAGTGGATTGTGGATCTCTGAACTGATGCCTTACACCGCGCGTCACGCGGACAAGCTTTGCCTGCTCAATGGCATGTATGCGGATACGGGAATTCACGCCCAATCATTCCTACAACTGCACACCGGAGACAGACTTCGGCCGCGTCCGAGCCTGGGAGCCTGGATTAATTATGGTTTGGGATCAGAGAATCGGGATTTGCCGGGATTCATCAGCCTCAATACCTCCAAGCCGCAGTCCTATTCCAGCGCGTTCCTGCCCACGATCTTTGGCGGCACTCCATTGGGCATCAATGGTGAGAACATGACGCTCGCCACGATCCCAAATATCGAGAGCGGTCATCTGCCGAAATCGAGCAAAAGGAGTCAGTTGGAGTTCCTGCAAACGATGAATCGTGAGCATCGTGCGGCGCGTCCGAACGATGACCGCTTGGAAGGCGTGATTCGAAACATGGAGCTTGGATTTCGGATGCAATCGACAGCGCCCGATCTACTCGACATCTCCAAGGAATCAGCAGCCACACTGGATCGATATCAGGTCGGGAAAAACTACGTCATCGGCACCAGTCGCCAATCAGACTTTGGTCGCCAATGTTTGTTGGCCCGACGATTTGCCGAAGCCGGTGTCCGTTTTATCGAGGTCAAACACGGCAGTTGGGATCAGCACAAATCGCACCGCCGCGATCTCCAGGCCTGTTGCAAATCCACCGACGCGCCAATCGGGGCGCTGCTGGAAGATCTCGATCAGCGCGGATTGTTGGAAGACACTTTGGTGGTTTGGGGCGGAGAATTTGGTCGCCCGGGTCTGACTCCCGGAAACGGCAAAAATGAGACCGGACACAATTATCGCGGGTTTACCTTCTGGCTGGCCGGCGGTGGCGTAAAATCCGGTTTTGTCTATGGCAAGACCGACTCCACCGGAGCTCGTTCCATCGCGGGCAAGATGCATTTCCGCGATCTGCACGCCACGATCTTCCACGCATTGGGATTGCAGCACGATCAGCTGTCCTACTTTCACGAAGGACGAGATCACCGCCTGACCGGCCCCGAGGGTGGGAACGTCGCGCACGAAGTGTTTGCCTGATATCAGGCTGACCGGCCAGATCAGTCGGATTCGATTGCGGCTTCCAATTCCTTCACTTTCTTCTCCGCGTCGGGTGGGGTGTTTTTGTAAGCGTTGAAGTCGTTGAAGCCGTACCATTTGGCGATGCGATACAGCCAGTGTTTCTCGGGGACTTCGCGTCCGGGGAGCCATTGGCTGAAGCGGGGGGTCATGTTCTCCAGTTCCTTCATCGCGGTTCCGCGGGCGGTTGTGTCTTTCGCACCGTGCTTTTCCACGAGGGACTTCACCAGGTCGGGGCGTTCGAGGACGACGCAGCCGCGGGTGGCTTCGGCGCTCAGTTCGCGGAAGTCTTTCAGGAACTCGCTGGAACGCATGGTCTCGTAGATCCCACGTTCGTCGTGAATGGTTTCCTTGCCAAACTGAATGATGGGGCAGGGTTCGATGTCGCCGTACGGGCTGATGTGATGGCTGACGCCGGTGGACATCGGGCAGAGTGCTTTGCCGTCGTGGTCGTAATAGGCGTCGATCATGGCGATCGGCATTTTTGCCCGCATGGTGGTGATGAATTCCCGGACGCGGACGAGCTGATCCGGACGGAGGGCGAGTTGGGCGTTCATCTCCGGACCGACGGGCCGGTAGGTGTGATACCAGACGTAATGCACGCCTTTGTCGATGAGGTTGCGCAGCCATTCCTCGGTAAGGAGATCATCGATGTTGGACTGGCACACGCTGGTCGCAACGCCGGTCAAGATCTTGGCGTCGAGTGCGTTGTTAAGTCCGCGCAGGGTGCGGTTCAGGACATCGACCTTGCCGCGCCGCTGATTGCTGACGACTTCGCTCCCTTCAATGCTGATGAGGGGAGTCACATTGCCGAGTTCACGCAGCCGGGCGGCTGTTTTCTCGGTGATGAACTGGCCGTTGGTGAACACCTGGAAGTAGCAGTCAGGATGCGCGGCCAGCATATCCAGGAGCTCGGGGTGCATGAACGGTTCGCCTCCGAGGATGCCAAAGAAGGTGTTGCCGTGCTTTTTCGCATCATCGATCAGACGGTTCATGGCCTTGAGATCGATGGAACTGCGTTCTGCCTCCACGTCCACCCAGCAACCCTGACATCGCAGATTGCAGGAATTGATGATCGAGATGTAGAGGAAGGGCGGAAAGTAGTCCCCGCGGCGCAATCTTCGTTTGAAGCGCTCAACGGAGAGCGTCCCTTTGACGCCGAAGTTCCAGAGAAACTTACCGATACACCGCAGGTCGGCGGAGCGTAACGTTCGATATACGAGTTGGGGTAGCATTGCGTGTGAGCCGGTCAGGCGTCTTTCCTCTGTTTGGCCAATGCCGCTTCACCGCGGGCCTTGGCTTCGACTGCCTTCTTCGCGATTTCGTCCGGCGAAGGCAGGCTCATCAAAACTTCTTTGGGGATGTCGGAAGCGGCCTCCGCGAGTTTTTTCATGCACCTCTGTCGCTCGGTAAGAGCCTTCTTCTCATCCCGTTCCTTGCTGAAGCGATCTTCGGCCTGAATGGTTCGGTTCCGAAGTGCCGAATAGACGTCGCCACCGAGGAGTGAGGAAATATCCACCTTCATCTTCTCCTCACCCATGTCGGCTGCCGTTACGTCATCGCCGTTGATGGGGCCGGTCTTGTACTTCGGAAACATGATGGCGGCTTCCGGGCAGACGCGGGAGCAGGCCGGGCAGTTCGTTTTGCAGTTGTCGTGGTTCTGCGCCTGGATCTGGTTGTCATCATCCACTCCGTAGACGTTGAACAGGCAGAAGGAGAGGCACTGCATGCAGTTCGTGCAGCGGTCGTAATCGATGACCGGGAACCAGGGTTTCCACGCGCCGGGTTTGGCCGCACCGGTTTCAGTGCGGGTGCCCTCCACGGTTTCCAAGATGGCATCCTGATCGAGATTGGAGATGTCCTTGAATCGAACGCTGGTTTCTGGCTGTTCAATTTGCGCAGCGGGTGGTTTGCCGTCTGCGAATTGACCCAGGACGAGCATGGCGCCGCGATCGTGAGGGGCGACCTTGCCGTTGCCGGTTGCGCGGGTGACAGCATAACCGCCTTCGAGCAAGCGGGTCATGGTATCGAAGCGGCTCTGAGATTCGAGTTTGGTGGAACCGTTGCCTTCGTAGAGGAGGACGCGGAGCGTGGATTCTTCGGTGATGCTCATGGGATTCAGTTCGCGGTCGGAAGTTCTTCTTCGCTGGGTTTGGTGGCGTCTTTGTCGTCGGGCAGATTGGGGGTAACCTCGCCGTTTAGCAGGGCTTCGGCAATGAAATCGGGTTCCTCAGTGCGCATGTTCAACACCTCGGTGCCCCCGTTGTCCAACTTGCAGCCCACGCCGCCAAAGATCCACTTCACGGCTCGGGGATAACAGGCGGCAATCTTGACGTCGCCCTCGGTCAGGCGGGAGAGGGAGGGGTCTTTTCGGGCCGCCATCTCACACAGGTCGGCGACGGCATCAAAGGCCACGCCGGAATCGCAGAGTTGTTTCAACACTGCCGCTTTGGTTTCAGCAGGAACAACCTGCGCGTAGTTACAATGACAGTAGAGAATGCGGGGCATTTGGATTTACGATTCTTGATTAAACAAACTCGATTAGGAGGAGCGATGCACGTTGGCAGGAAAATACTGCGAACTCAATTTCCCATACGCCCCGTCAGGCGTCGGCCTGGACACGGTGGGTGGGAGTCGGTTTCCCGGGTTTGAAATATTCCAGGTGTCTGGTCTTAGCCTCGAGTCCGGGGAATACCGCGGGTAGGCTTGCGATGGCTTCGCTCACCGATTGCGCGAGCAGGTCCGGATCGGCTTCAGCTCGGAGGTTGATGATGAGCTGCCCGCTGGTCACGGCTTCCTCCAAATCTTGCGAAAGTTCAGGGACATAGTCGTTGCGAACCAGATTGACCACGCCGGTTTCGGCAATTCCCGCGTCCGGACTGAAGGTCATCTTGAAATGTGCGATCTCCGAGGAACTGGCGACCAGCAGGTCTCGTACAGAATTGCCGAGCGTCTTCATGACACTCGCCGCGTCGAACTCGTCGGTTGACTTCACATCCACAGTGGCATTGAGCCAGCCGAGCAGGGCTTCGCCTGCGGCATATTTTTCGTAGTCCACCTCCATCACGCGCCGGGCGACCTGTTCGCTGTCGGTGATACGCGCGAACCATTCCTTCATGCCGGCTCCGTTGCGGGCGGAAACCTCGAACAATTCGGCGTGAGGATAGTTCTCGGTGAGGGCAAAGCGCAGGCGGGAAAGATCGTCCGGTTCCAGCAGGTCGGTCTTGTTGATCACAATGAGATCCGCTTCTTCAAGCTGCTTGCGATAGATGTAGCGGACTTTCTCTGAAAAGTTTCCGCCTTCAGCCAGTCCCAGCACCCGCATGGCACGGATGGGATCGACCAGAACACTTAACGGAGCGATGGAGAACCGATCGCCGTACATCCGGCGAAGTGGATAGGTCACGGTTGCGACCAGATCGGTGCAACTGCCGACCGGTTCCGCAATGAAGGTGTCGGGCCGGGTTGTGTCAGTGAGGTTCTGGGCGGCATCAACCAGGGAATCGAACCGGCAGCAGAAACATCCCCCGGATATCTCTTCGGTGGCGTAGCCGTGGGAACGCAGCATGGCGGTGTCCACCAATTCACTGCCCTGATCGTTGGTGATCAGGCCCACGCGTTTACCATTTTCGGTCAGGTGCTGGGCGAGCTTGGCCACTGAGGTGGTCTTACCAGCCCCGAGAAAGCCGCCAATCATGATATATCGGGCGCGTGGGGTGGGGGACGTGCTGGTGTCAGCCATGTCTTTTGAATCGCTCATTCGATGCCGGCGTTTTGTTCTTTCTCAAGGATCTTGTCGATGGCCACGTCGAGGAACGCCATATATTCGGCTACGCCGATACAACGAGAATCGGCTGTGCCTTGGGCTTCGTAGAGCCAGCCTTCGGAGTAAGGTTTTTTGTTGAGGACGGCGATACCGCCTTTCAAGACGTCGTTGGACCGGATAAAATTTCCATCGATCACACAATAAACATCCGTGATCGCCTTAAACCCTTCCACCCAGCCCAGAATCTGACCGCATTCGACGGGCGCTTCCGGTTTGGTTTCGAATCCGAGATCGACCATTTCCCCGAGCATTCGCGTGGCAAATTTGGTGATCCCCACGCGCCAGACGTTCGCGCCCACCGAATTCAGCCAGGCATGGGAAGGGGTGTAGAGAAAATCCTCCGGGAGATGTGTCGTAAATCGTGACCGTTTGTAATGAATCAGTTTGCCCGGCTCTGCCATGCGAAGCGTAATTAAGCCAGAAAGCCCGGTCAGTTGCCAATAGCGGAGCCAACTGAAATCGGGTTGGTTCGATTTGTGAATTACTCTTCATTGCTGCGCCGTTCTGTTTCTCGCTAGGCTCCGGGCGATGCGGGTGCAATTTCTCTTGGGTGCGGCGGGTAGCGGAAAGACGTTCCGGTGTCTGGCTGAGATCCGGGAGCGACTGCTCGCCGATCCTGCGGGTGCACCGTTGGTTCTCCTGGCCCCCAAGCAGGCGACGTTTCAGTTGGAACGGCAGTTGTTGAACGATCCGGAGGTGCAGGGGTTCACCCGCCTGCAGATTATCCCTTTTGACCGCCTTTCCCACTATGTGCTGGAGACGCTGGCTTCCATGCCGCCCCGATTGCTGGATGAGCAGGGCCGCGTGATGGTGTTGCGGGCCTTGTTGACCACCCTGAAGGAGGATCTGACCGTTTACGCGAAATCCGCCACGCGTCCCGGATTGGCGGTTCAGTTGAGCGATTTGCTCCGCGAGTTTCAACGGAATCAGATCTCGCCGGCCAAGTTGGACAAACTGGCGGCAGAGCCGGGCTTGCCGGCTTTGCTCCGCAACAAGCTCACAGATCTGGGATTGCTGTTTCGTAGTTACACCGGTTGGTTGGAGTCTCAGAACGTGCAGGATAGCGATGCCTTGCTCGACCTGGCGGCGGCCCGACTGGCGGAACTTCGATCCGAGGCACGGCTTGAAGGGGGGAAGAATCCACTCGTGATCGAGCATCTCTGGCTCGATGGATTCGCCGAAATGACTCCGCAGGAAGAAGAATTGCTGGCGGCGATCATCCCGTTCTGTCAGCGCGCAACGCTGGCTTTCTGTCTGGATTCAGAGTCGGGCGAAACTCCGCATTGGAATTCCATCTGGTCGGTCATTGGGTATACTTTTTTTCGGTGTCGGCAACGACTGGAAGGCGTGAAGGGGTGCGATATCTCCGTGGAAGTGCTGACGGAAGACGGGGCTCAGGGACGTTATTGGAGAAGCGCGGATCTCCGGAACCTGGAACGCGCCTGGCGAACTGGCGAAGCACCCGCCGAAGCCGAAGCACCGGTCGATGTTCGGCTCACCCGCTGCGCGAATCCGGAGGGCGAGTCGACCTTTGTGGCGCGGGAGATTCTCCGGCATGTCCAGGATGGGGGACGCTACCGGCAGGTCGCGGTTTTGCTGCGCTCGCTGGATCATCACCTTTCCTCGTTGCGACGGGTCTTTGCCCGGTACGGAATTCCCTATTTCCTGGATCAACGCGAAGCCGTCTCTCATCACCCGCTCGCGGAACTCACCCGTTTTGCACTGCGCACGGTCGAATACAACTGGCGGAACGATGACTGGTTTGGCGCGCTTAAGTCGGGTCTTGCCGGACTGCGGGACGATCAGGTTGACCTGCTGGAGAATTCGACTTTGGCCCATGGCTGGAGCGGCCATGCCTGGCGCAAAAAGCTGATTGTTCCCAACAGTGCCTCGCTCAGTGAGCAATTGGAGAAAATACGGAGCACGGTCATGCCCGCGTTCGAGAGTCTGGCGAAGGATCTTGAATCGGCCCCGGTGGATCCGCTGGACGAGGTCGCTGAAACAGATTTTGCGGATACTCCCTTGCTCGCGTTGATGCGGCCGGATCTCAAACCGATGGATGAAGGGGTTGCGCCGAACATGGGGGAGCGGGTGGTATCGGCTCGGCAGTTGGTTCGGTCGATTACATCGCTGTGGGAACGGTTGGCGGTTTCTGAAACCTTGGAACGCTGGAGCCGCAAATCACTGGTCCGGGCGGAGGGGGTTGTTCTCCACCATGAGCCCGAAGCAATTCACACGACTGTCTGGCGGCAGATGAATGATCTGTTCGGGAATCTGGAACTCGCATTTCCTGATGAGCGCCTGCGGCTTCCGCTGCGCCAATGGTTGCCAATTCTGGAGGCCGGGATGAGCGCGCTGACCGTGGGTGTGATACCACCGGCGCTCGATCAGGTTCTGATTGGCACAGTGGATCGCTCACGGAACCCGGAGCTCAGCCAGGTGTTCGCGATGGGTTGGAACGAAGGCATCATCCCGGCACCGCCCTCCACGCCCCTCATTCTGACCGATCGCGAACGCGAGCTGCTTGCCGATCGCCAGACGCATCTGGGATTGAGCGAACGCCATTCGCGGGGACACGAACGTTACCTTGCCTACGTCCTTGCGACCCGTGCCTCGGAACGTTTCACAGTCACCTACTCGGCGGGGGGCGCGGATGGCGGTGAGCGGCAACCTTCCATCTACGTCAACGATCTGAAGCGACTTTGTCCGGGACTGGCGGTGGACACGTTTGGTGGAATCGATGTCCGACGCGACCCCCTTTCGCCGGTTGAACTGGTGGGTGAAGTGCTGGGCGCAACGCCTGAATCT
>JBLFYM010000180.1:0-11484 GCA_047608975.1 Limisphaerales bacterium
GCTGGTTACGTTTCCTCCTCCGAGTGTCGCGAGTGTCATGAGCACAATCACGACACCTGGCAGGCGTCTTATCACCGAACCATGACGCAAATCGCCACCACCAACACCGTGCAGGCGAATTTTGAGAACGTCACCTACACGATTCCGCACAAGGGCGAGACCATCCGGTTGAATCGCGAAGGGAACCAGTTTTACGCCCAAATGCCCAGCTATCGCTCACTCACTGCCGACCCGCCGCCGGATGAGCGCGGATACCCGGTGGTGATGACCACCGGATCCCATCATTCGCAGGCCTATTGGTTTTCCATGGGCCGCGCCCGCGCGGTGGCCCTGCTGCCGCTGATGTATCTCAAGGAGGCCGATCGCTGGCTGCCGCGTGAATCGATCTTTCTGACGCCTCCGGGAAACCCGACTTCGGTCGAGATCGGACGTTGGAACAAAACCTGTCTCAACTGTCATTCCACCCATCCGGATTCGGCCCCGCGAATGGACGACGGACAGCTTCGTTATGATACGACAGTCGGCGAGTTTGGAATCGCCTGCGAAGCGTGCCACGGGCCGGCTGGAGAACATGTGAAACTCCATCGGATCGCACGCACGTCAGGCACAGCTGTGGTAGACGACCCCATCGTGAATCCGGTCGACCTCAATCATCTCCGGTCGGCGGAGGTGTGTGGCCAATGCCACAGTGTCCATGCCGCCCACCCGCTGCCCGGCAAAACGGGCAGCGAAGTTCAAAAGATTTATCGCCCGGGAGATGTGCTTGAAGACACCCGCCTGGTATTCCGCGGACGCGGTGAGCGGCGAGAACTTGTGGCTCAGATCATTCGCGACAAGCAGATGGATGTGGCCCAGTTCTTCCGGGAGCGGTTCTGGGATGACGGCTCCATTCGGCTCGCCGGGCGCGAATACAACGGTCTGCTTGAATCCGCGTGCCACACCGCCGGAGAACTCACCTGTCTCTCCTGCCATCAGATGCATCAATCCAAGACGGATTCACGCGCGGTCAAGGACTGGGCGAACGATCAGCTTTCTCCCGAAGGTCTGGGAGACCAGGCCTGTTTGAAGTGCCACAGTAGCGGCGACTATCAGACGCCTAAGCATACCCATCATACTGCCGGATCCAGTGGGGCGTCCTGTTACAACTGTCACATGCCGCATACGACCTATGGTCTCTTGAAGGGCATCCGCAGCCACACCATCGACAGTCCGAGCGTGGCGACCAGCGTGGCACACCGGCGCCCGAACGCCTGCAACCTTTGTCATCTGGACCAGACACTGGAGTGGACTGCAAAACATCTCAACGATTGGTTCGATCATCCAATTCCTGATATGAGCCAATCCCAAAAGGCGATCTCGGCGGCGGTAATGGGAGCCATCACGGGAGATGGCGGGGAACGGGCTCTTATCGCCTGGCATATGGGTTGGCAACCCGCGCGCGAGGTTTCCGGTACGCGCTGGCTGGCCCCATATCTGACCCTCCTGATGCAGGATCCTTACGACGCGATCCGTTACATGGCGGGCCGTTCGCTCAAATCGTTGCCCGCATACTCCGATCTCAGTTTTGATTTTCTCGCTCCCGCTCCGGCACGCGAAGCGGAATTGCTCAAGGCCTTGGGGATTTGGGAGAAAACGGATCGCACAAATTTGGAGAATCATCGCGAACTCCTGCTGGGCGCCAATGGTGACCGGCGGATCGACGAACTCACAAAGCTGATTTCCGAGCGGGACAACCGCCCGATTTCGTTGAGCGAATAATATGCCTCGGTTGCCCGGTCACTGATCGGCAAACGGATCGCGGCCAGTGGCCTTGATCACACGCTCGCGATATTCCTTATCGCTGACCGGAATCGCGATTGAATCGCATTCTTTCTGAAATCCCGGGAAGTTCCAGAGATTGGGAAAATCACGGCCTTGGCAGAAGACGGGCGTTCCCGTTCGCTAGCTCTCGTCGGCTTCGGGTGCCTTACGCGCAAAGCGGACAGTGCGCGTATCGCGCTCATTGCCGGTGGGCAGGGCCAGCGGCCCATAGAGGTCAGGACGACGCGAACGGATCCAGCGGCTTCCGGTGCTCATCTCACGAACGGCCGGGTCGAGCTCGGCCACGACTATTTCGTCCCGGGCTTTCCAGGTCTCGACCAAGGTGTCGCCGTAAGGATCAAGGATCATTGAGTTCCCGGTCCGCACTTCGTTGTCATCGATGCCCACGCCATTGGCGAAGATAAGAAACAGGCCGTTGTCATGCGCGCGGGCGGGCAGCCACTTGCGCAGCCATTCACGACCTTTCGGACCCTTGAACTCCGCCTCGATCGCAGCGGCATTCTCCTCGCGATCATGCCACAGCTGGGTGTCCACGACGCCCATAGCGCGCGGGCTCGGAGAATCGCACCCGCCCGTCTGGTGCGGAGCCAACAGAATCTCGGCCCCGAGCAACGCGTTCATCCGCACGTTCTCACCGATATTGCAGTCGTAACAGATCAACACGCCAACGCGCGCGCCCTGCGGAATGTCGAACACCGTGTATTCGCACCCGGACAGCATGTGCTCGCTGATGAAGGTGTGGAGTTTGCGATGCCGCTCGATCCGCCCGTCGGGCATCGCAACGACGAAGGTGTTGAAAAGATTACCGTCGGAATCCACCTCGATCAGCCCCGCGCCGATGGTCATGTTGTGTTCCTTCGCCAAGCGGAGGAGATGTTGGCTGGAGTCGCCGGCGGGCACAGGTTCCGCGAGTTTTAAAATTTCGTCGCGCGACAGATTGCGGACATGCCAGTAACCGCTGATGCACATCTCGGGGAAGACCAGAAGGTCCACCGATTGCGCGGCGGCTTCTTTTACAAACTCGTCGATGCGACCAAGGTTGAACGCAGTGTCACCGGGGCGATGATTGAACTGAACGGCGGCGGCCTTGATTTTGTTCATCGTCTGTCAATCCCACCAGAAGTGCCAGTGGCGCGCATTAAGAAGTTTCGCGGCGAGATTGGAGATCGTTCCCGCACCTTCGTGCACGATATCGGACGTGTACATGAAATGTTCCTCAGCGAGCGTGATTGCCTCGTCGCGAGAAGTCGGCGGGTTTTCGACCACGCAGTCGACCGCCTCGTTCGTCATGGAGACGATCTTGGCACCGTAGCGTTCATACCAAGCGCGATGCAGCGCCACCTGTACTTCGGGTTCCGGACATTCATTCCAGCCGCCGTATCGGATGTACGCCGGAATATCAAACAGCGCCCGGGCGGGAACCTTGGCCAAAAACACCTGTTCGTGGGGTTGCTCGTCCTCATCACAATGCGCCCGCAACTCGCCCTTCGGATAAGGCACTTCTGGCCAGTCACCGCGATCCACGTCCCGGTACAGCTCAGGGTCATCCGAGGCCCGGGATTCGAAGAAGTCGAAGGGTTGGAACAGGCGACTCTCCGCGACGATCTCGTTCGGTGATCCGCCGCGTTCGAGATAGTTCTCGTTCAGCAAATTGACGGATTCAGCCGTTCCGATCATGACCGGAATGGAATCCGTCAATTCTTCGCGCAGGCGAAGACAGGTTGACACCGCTTCCTTGCCGTGAACGGCGATCAACTCAAAAGGGAAATTGGGTATCGACGTGGAATCATCACCGCCGAAAAGTTGATCAAAGATGGCCATTTTGTTGAGCGCTATTTCACGACAATCCCCGGCCTGACGCCAGCGGATTCGAGGTGATCCTCGCGGGTAGCGCCATGCTGGCCTCCACCGTTCCAACCTCAATTGGGGAAACCCCTGTGCCTTCGTCGGTTGCGGGCTGACCGGAGCGTCCTCAAAGAACGGTCAGAATCACGCTCGTGGCTGTGTATCCGATCTGGAAGCGATTCCCAGCGGCGCGGAATTGATCCCGCTTGTTGGAGAACTTGCCGGAGAGAGATTTGGCCTTGAGCAACGTGATCTTGGATCCCGACTGAGGCCTGAAGCCCTTCACGAAACGAAGGTCCAGTGAGCCGGCGAGACGGGCGGCACCGCCCACCTTCACCGGGGCGTTGGATTGGGGTGTCAAGCGAACCCGCAAGGTCGCATTATCCAACTCCTGGTAATCGGAGGTCACGGTCAAGCCATTGATCACTGAGACTGTGCCTTGGTTATGGAGGGAAGCATTGACATCGCCGCTTCCACTCAGCATGGCTCCCGATTTGATCTCAATCCAGCGGAGTGAAGCAACCGTCCCATCGCGAAGTTCGAGCGAAGCACCGGCGGACAGGCGTATCTCATTCCGTCCAGCAAGCCGTACGTTCTTGCTGACAGTGAGCGATTGTTTGGCATTCCCCTTGTTGCCGCCGCGGATTTCGAGTCCGAGGAATTCGGTGTCTTGATCAACGACAGCCCGCGCGTTGCCGGAGCCCGCGTTTTCCATCACCGCGTTCCACGAGGACTTGGGCGCACCGGACTCAGACATGTATGAAACACCGGCGTTGGCGTATTCGTAGTCGGACCAATTGGCAGCATCAGAGGTCTTGGCGCCGTCCGTGCCCGTCCAGTGGTGATAGGTATTGGCGAATCCACGCGGTTCGGCGACACGTTCCCCTAGCAGCAGGGTCTCGAGTTCCTTCACCAGCGCTGGATGCGCGACCGTAAGATCGTTCGCTTCATCCGGATCGGCTTCCAGATCAAAAAGGGTGAGTCCCGTGCCCTTGCGTGCACGAATGAGTTTGTCTTTGCCACGAATGATCGACTGACCTTTTCCTGACTCGTGGATCAGGAAAGCCCGCTGTTTCTGAACTCCGGAGCCGGTCAGCGTCGGAGCCAGCGAGACACCATCAATACCGACCGGTGTGGCTACGCCAGCCAGCTCACAAAACGTCGGCAACAGATCTGTCACATCAATCACACGATCCGAACTCGACCCTGCTTTGAGGGCACTCTGCCGGGTAATCCGGGCCGGCCATCGCATGATCGTAGGAATGCGAATCCCACCTTCGTTGATGCCACCTTTGCTTCCGCTCAAACCACCGTTGGCGGCAAACTCATTGCGGGCCGGATGTTGCGGACCACCGTTGTCCGACTGGAAAATGACCAGGGTATTTTCCGTCACGGAATCTGATCGGTCCCCATCGCCATTCGGATCCTCAAGCGCCTGAAGGATGTTGCCGAAGTGTGCATCGAGCCGCGTGACCATTGCAGCCCACTGTTTGGCCTGGGCGGAGAGTTCGGAGAAATTTGGATGGTTTCGGTATGCCCGATCCCATTCCGGCAGCTGTTCGATTTCGTCGAAGGGCGCGTGCGGAACCTGCACCGCCAACAATCCAAAGAAGGGTTGGCCGGTCTGGTTGTAATTGCGCGCCTGCTGGCGGACGAAGTCGAGGGCGGCGAAGGAATAGACATCGTCACAGTATGCAGTGGCCGGATAGTCGGCGTGATTCTGCAGGGCAGGGAAATCAGGATAGGCGGATTTGCCCCGGTGATTCGCGAGCGAATTCAGCACGAGTTCCAGGCCTCCTGGGGCGCCAGCCTTCGCGGGTGCGGTCCAGAGTGTGGGTTGGTAGAACGTGTGCGCCCGAACGTGGTGAAGCTCAGCGACGACGTGCCGGTAGCCGTGCGAAGTGGGCAGGGTCTGTACGTTCTCGATCTCGGGATCGGGTTGGCTCTTCGATCCGCCGTAACCCCACTTGCCCCAATACCCGGTGACGTACCCGGCTTTCGCAAGCGCGTCGCCCATCGTCACATCGTCAGCCCGGATGGCCTTCTTCGCGTTATTGGGATCGTTGCGATCGGCAAAGGTGTGGCCCTGATGAAATCCGGTTTGTTGTGAGGAACGCGCCGGAGAACAAACCGTGCACCCGTAGGAACGGGTGAAGTTCACACCCTCGGCGGCGAGCCGATCCAGGTTTGGCGTCAGCACGTGGGGCAAACCTTGGGCCTTGCGCGCGGCCTGACCGTTCGGTCCGATCGCCCCCCAGCCCATGTCGTCGACGTAGAAGTAGAGGATGTTGGGTCGCGGCGCCTTGGCCGCAGTAGCGGCGAAGCACAGGCTGAGCGAAAGCAATAGCAGAGGGAGGCGCGCGTGACGGATCATGAGGCGGGCTTTCTGAAGGATCGCGAATTGCCAGTCAAGGAGCTAACTCCGCGATCGCCCGCTCTGGCCCACCGCCACGGCCGCCGCGACCAAGGCAGTGGCGATCCAGAACGTGCCCGAAACGGCTTCGTTCAGGATGAGCCACGCCGCTGCCATGGTCGTGATCGGCAAAAGGTTTCCCCAGAGGAAAACCCGGCTCATCGGCCAGCAGCGCAGGGCGTGATAGTGCAGGCTGAAAGCGATGACGCCGCCGAAAACGATGCAGTAGGTCTGTACGAGAAAGAGTTCCGGCCGGGGAGGAAGCGTATGCGTGGCCGCCTCGTAGATTGCCCACGGGGACATGAGAACGGCGGCGCGCCACATCGTGTGCCCCGTGACTTCGACGCCGCTAAGGTGTTCGCCCAAGCCCTTGCATTGCCGGCCAAACATCACCCACGCGAGACTCGACGCGAGCGCGCAAACGTCCCCGCGCCAATCTGCGACCGCCCCGTCCAACGAAGGCGTGAGTAGCAGTCCGATGCCAATGACCGCCAGGGCGGCGGCGAGATATTTGCGGGCCATCCCACCACTCTTTCGTTCAAGCAGGACCGCCCACACCGGCGACGCCGCCAGGAAGAGACCGACCCGGGCCGCGCCCGTGAAGTAGAGTGCGTAGGAGAAGAGGACCACGAACGTGGCCTGCCAGACTCCGGCCTGGCGCCAGACTTCCCAATGCAGCTTCCGGGAAAGGGGTTTGGGTTCACCCAACCAACGCGTCCAGCGAAGCACTGCCAGCAGGATCGCGCTGATGCAGAACATCCGCGTGACGGCGGTGAACAGGGGCGGCCAGTTCTGCACCATGAACCGGATGGCGACATTGTTGATTCCCCACAACACCATCGCGGTCGCGATGCCCAGGGTGATTGCCAGGTTTGAACGTGTATTCCACACCGCCGGACTTACGGACTTTCTGCAGTGACCTCGCGTACCCAGTCCTGATGGTCGAGGTACCAGCTCACTGTTTCACGAATACCGGACTCGAAGGTGTGCTGTGGTCGCCAACCTAGTTCACGGACGATCTTTGCGGAATCAATGGCATAGCGATGGTCGTGACCGGGGCGGTCTTTGACATGGCTGATCAGCGCGCGGGAGTTGCTCCCAAACCCGGGTTTCAACTCGTCCACGAGGTCACAAATCAACTTCACGATCCGGAGATTCGTCCACTCATTGTCGCCGCCGATGTTGTAGGTTTCCCCGGTGCGTCCCTTCGTCAGGACGTTCCACAGGGCGGTGGAGTGATCTTCCACATGGAGCCAATCGCGCACGTTCAGACCGTTGCCGAAGATTGGAATCGCAGTCCGTTCGATCAGGCAACGGATCACGACGGGAATGAGCTTTTCCGGATACTGATAGGGGCCGTAGTTATTCGAGCAATGAGTGATGACGGTGTTCAGTCCGTAGGTCTGATGATAAGACCGCACGAGCATGTCGCCGGAGGCTTTGCTGGCCGAGTAGGGCGAATTGGGAGCGAACGGAGTCGTTTCTGTAAAGAGACCTTCAGCGCCCAGACTTCCGTAAACCTCGTCGGTGGAAACGTGGTGGAAACGATGGTCGTTATCGGGATTGTCTGTGTGCGGCCATTCGGCGCGACAGGCTTCCAACAGATTGAAGGTGCCAACCACGTTCGTGGCAATAAAGTCGTCTGGTCCGGCAATGGAACGATCGACGTGGGACTCTGCAGCAAGGTGCATCACGTGGGTGATGTCATGTGTCCGGACCGCCCGACGAGTCGCCTCCTTGTCCCGCAAGTCCACCTGTTCAAAGGCATACTTCGCATGCCTTTCGACGTCTCGCAGCGTCGCGTGATGTCCGGCGTAGGTGAGGCAATCCAGATTGACCAACCGCGTCAGCTCCGGTTGATCGATGATGTGGCGAATGACGTTCGATCCAATGAATCCGGCACCTCCTGTGAGCAGCAGGTTCATGCGCCAAATCGGAACGTTTCGATCCAGCTGAACATTACAGTGTCACCAAGGGCAAGCAGCAGGCTGCGGCTCGGGACTACGCGAGGTGGTCTCGCACTCGCAATTGTCCCGCGCCACCAAGTCACTTCTTCGCGGGCAGGGTTCGGACCCGAATGGTCTTGTAGGCGGTCGTGGTCTGGAAAGAGCAGAGTCCGAAGGGAGCGGAAAGTTCGATTTCACCAAACCGCATATGAACGCGACGGCCTTCGATTTCCTGATCGATCAACTTGTCGCCATCCAGCCAGGTCTCGATCTTCTTCGGCGTCACGCGCAGGAGCACCTTATACCAGATCTCCGTGTCGAAGCGGATGTAATCGGTGGTGTCGTTCTCCGAGGCATCGCTGCCATCGAGAGAGGAAATGCCAACCACAGCACCACCCCAACCGCCCATGATGAGTGACGCGTGCGTTTCGCCGACGGGGAACGTAAGACCGCAGAAGAAATCATTGCCATCCACCTTCATCACGTCCAGTTCCACCTCGTAGTTCGTGCGTGGCAGTGGATTCGTAAAGGTCACCCCGGTGAGAAACTCGCCCATAGGCAGCATCAGCGCGGGAGCGGACTTTCCTTTCTTCGGCTTGAATTTCTTGTCCGCCTCAATTTCTCCGCCACCCGCGAAGTCGGTGATCGCCCAACCGGTAAGATCCTTGCCGTTGAAGAAGCTCACCCATTTGCCTGCGGGAAACAGCTTGGCCACGCGGGGATCAGGTTTGATCGGGGTGTGCGTGTACTCCTTCCGGATCTCAGGCGGGAGTTCGCTCTTCGATTTGCCCTGACCCATTGCGGAAAAACCCGCAGTCAGTCCGAAGACCAGCAACATACGAAACGAAACGGATGAAAGTGAACGCATGCGGGAATTGACGAACGGATCGGAAAAACAATCAAGCTATGTTTGGGAATTCACTGGCGAGGATGGGGATGTCCACATTGAGTGGCACCCGCCGGGAGCTGACTTGCGAGTCGTAGACATTGACGGAGAACACAGCGACGTGGCCGGCGGCGCCATCGAAGACACTGCCCATCACCACGATCACAGAGATGCGAAACGGAGCGGGCACGTCCGGATGCGGCAGGTTCTCCTTGCCGCCGGCGTAGGCGAAGGGGCCGTAGTCCGATGGCTGCCCGAACTCGTTCCATTCCAGACGATCACGATTGTGCATCACCTTGCCGGTGCCGAGCGCGTGGTAACCATGCGCCCGGAAATGCGCCATCATCGTCCGGGAATTTTTGAGCACCTCGTTCTGATCCCAATGCTCGAAGCCGAAGACTCCCGAAGTGCTTGGCAGAAGCCCGGTCATCAGGCTGGCGCGGGAAGGATTGCAGATCGGAATGTTGCAGTGCGCCTGTTTGAACGACACCCCGCTCTTGCCGAGCCGGGCAATGTTCGGCGTCTTCGTCTGCGAGTGACCACCGAACCCTGCGACGTAGTCATTCAGATCGTCGCAGATGATGAACAGGACGTTCGGTTTCTCGGCAGCCGACAATGACGAAATACCCAAACAACCAAGTAGCCAAAGAATGACGAATATCCGAAAGATCGAACCTCGGGCAACAACGCCGGCGGTAGCTCCGGGGAACAATTCGGATTTCGAGTTTAGGATTTCCTTCGTTGTTTGGGTATTTGGATATTTCGTCATTTGCCTGTCGCGTTCCAGAGATACTGCCGCCGGATGAAAAAGCTAACGCTGGCTTTTCAAAAAGAGCCTAACCGCGATTGTTTCCCGGAGTAGGAGTTAGGTTAATCGCCCATCGGCAGTAGATAATGGAGACGGATGGCTGAACTTGAAAACAACAACGAATCTGAAGACGCCCGTTACGAGGTGTTTGTGAAGCTGTTCGCCCGCCATGAGGCGGAACTGCGGCGCTTTGTGAGCTCCTTTCTACCGAACTGGGGGGATGTGGATGAGGTGGTGCAGCGGGCGGCAATCGCGATTTGGCGGAAGTTTGATCAATTCGATCCGGAGACAAATTTCATGAAATGGGCCGGTGTGGTGACGCGCTTCGAAGCCCTCGCTTATCGCCGTAAAATGGCCCGCGATCGCCTGGTGTTCCGCGACGATGTGTTGGAACTGATGGCGGAAGAGGCCGGCGAAGAAATGGCCGGGCGCAACTGATCAGGTAGCCCCATCCAAACACATAGCTGCCGCCGTGAGGAGGCTCGATCTTCGTTCCAGCAATTTGGACTGAGCCTCCTTACTTCGGCTGCTACGAGGGTGCAACCGAACGTCTTATTGCGCTCCGGGTCGCTTTCACCGTCCGTTTTTCGAATCATTCGAAGATTGGTTCACGCTAACTCAACACATCGTGGATCACGTGTCCGTGGACGTCGGTGAGGCGGCGTTCGAATCCGTTGTGGTAGTAGGTCAGGCGTTTGTGATCGAGGCCGAGCAGGTGGAGGATGGTGGCGTGGAAGTCGTAGACGGTGGCAGCGTTCTCGGAGGCCTTCCAGCCGAAGGTATCGGTGGCACCGTATGAGAATCCTTTCTTTACACCGGCGCCGGCCAGCCAACCGGTGAATCCGTCCGGGTTGTGATCTCGGCCGCTGGCACCTTTCTGAAAGGTGGGCATGCGACCGAACTCGGTGCACCAGACGACGAGCGTATCTTGCAGCAAGCCACGTTGTTTCAGATCGCGGAGCAGCGCGGCGGCCGGTTGGTCGAGTACCGGACCATGTTTGCTGTACTGCGGCTGGAGGGACTTGTGTCCGTCCCAATTGCTCACTCCTTCTCCACCGGTCTGATAGGCACCGTTGAAGAGCTGGACGAAACGAACTCCCTTCTCCAGCAATCGTCGTGCAAGGATGCAGTTCTTGGCGAACGCTGCCTTCAGCGGATTGGTCGAATCATCCGCGCCATACATCTTCATTGTGGCAGGCGTCTCGGTGGAAAGATCGCTGACTTCGGGAACGCTCATCTGCATCTTGGCCGCTAGTTCGTAGCTGCTGATGCGGGCGGCCAGCTGGCTGTCGCCCGGATATTGTTCGAGATGTCGTTCGTTCAGCCGTTGGAGAAAGCCACGCGTTGCCCGATCTGTTTTCGCGTCCACACCCGGCGGTCGATCGAGATTGCGAAGTGGATTGTTGGCATTGAAATCGGTGCCTTGGAAGGCTGCCGGCAGGAAGCCCGGTCCCCAGTTGTTCACACTCGCCTGCGGTGTGCCGCGCGGATCGGGGATGGCGACGTAGGCCGGAAGGTTGCTGTTCTCTGATCCGAGCGCCCAGGTGACCCACGCCCCCATGCTGGGAAATCCGTCCAGAGTATAACCGGTGGACATGAAGTTCTCGCCCGGACCATGGGTGTTCGTTTTGCCATGCAATGAGTGAACGAAACACATTTCGTCCGCCAGCTCGCCGAGCATCGGCACGAGATCGGAAACCATCTTTCCACTCTGACCACGGGGTCGGAACTCCCAGGGGCTTCGCGTCAGATTCCCCTGTTCACC
>JBLFYM010000181.1:0-11328 GCA_047608975.1 Limisphaerales bacterium
TGGGGATTGTAGCCGAAGAGTCCGACCATGCCGCTGATGTCACTGTATTTGGAAAGTGCGTCTTCGACGTTGGCCTTGCCTTTGGATTGGTCGAACTGATCGGTGCGCGTGCCAATGATGGTGAATTTGTCACCCTTCAGCTCCTTGCCGGGGGCATCGAAGTTTTCGGGGTTGTGCGGACGGTCCAAGAGTTCGTCGATGACACCCTGGCGACGGCCCCGAGCGTTGTCCTGCTCCAAGCGACCGACGAAGATCATGATCTTGCCACCATCCGGAAGCGCTTCCTTCACGAGCTGACCGCACATGCGTCCGGCGTCGTAGTTGTCCATACCGAGATAGAGCAGGCGGTTGGCCTTGGGGGCGTCGGAATCGACGGTGATCAGCTTGGTGTTGTCTGCCGCCTTGTTGAGAATCTCCAACTGGTTGTCGGGATTGACCGGGCTGATTGCAATGGCGTCCACATCCTGGGCCAGCAGATCTTCCACGATGTTCTTCTGATCCTCGACTTCGTCGCCGGTCGGCATATGAAAAGCGACCTCAACGCCCAGCTCTTCGCCGGCTTTCATGACGCCGGCCTCAGCGATGGTCCAAAACGATGCGACGCCGTTGGAAACGAAAACGATCTTGGGTTTGTCACCGGAGGCTGCCGCCGGGCTGCCGGCCGTACCTGTGCCACTTGGTGTGGAACTGGCAGGACCCTTCGGGCCGCAGCCTGAAAATGTAACGGCAAGCGCGCAGAGCGCAGCCGGAATGATTCGATTGATTTTCATAGGATTAGCGGATCCGTTTGTAAGCTCTGCCCCGGCCTGCGTCAACGATCAGCAACGGGAAAGTAGCTGTGTCGCCGTAGCCATCCACGACCTTGCGTCTGGCCCGTTTTCGCGAATGATTGGCCGCCTCAGCATGAAATCAATCTTTACCGTCTTGCTCTTCGTTTTGATTGCGTTTCCACACGCAAGGTCCATTGCCGCCCGGAAGCCGAATGTCCTCTTCATCCTGGTGGATGATCTGGGATACATGGACGTCGGCGCGAACAATCCGGACACATTTTACGAAACGCCGAACATTGATCGTTTGGCGGCGGAAGGAATGCGGTTTACGAACGGTTACGCTGCCAATCCTGTCTGCAGCCCCACGCGATACAGTATCATGACCGGCAAATATCCAAGCCGGGTTGATGCGACGAACTTTTTCGCCGGCAGACGGGGCGGGCGCTTTGCATCCGCACCCTTGAATGACCGAATGCCCCTGGCTGAGATCACGCTGGCAGAATCGCTCAAGACAGCGGGGTATCGAACTTTCTTCGCCGGGAAATGGCATCTCGGTCCGACTGAAGAGTTTTGGCCGGAGCGGCAGGGATTTGATGTGAACAAAGGCGGATGGAAGCACGGCGGTCCCTGGTTCGGCGGGAAATACTTCTCCCCGTACGGCAATCCCCGCCTCGCAGACGGTCCCAAAGGCGAGCACCTGCCAACCCGGTTGGCGAATGAAACGATCTCATTCATAGAGGAGAACAAGGACCGGCCCTTTCTGGCGTATCTGTCCTTTTACTCCGTTCACACCCCGCTGCTCACCACGCCGGATTTGAAGAAGAAGTATGAGGAGAAGGCCCGCCGCCTGGGGTTGGCTGACCAAGTTGAATTCGCCGATGAAGAACAGGTGGATGCCAAAGCAAAACGAAAACGGCAGGTGCGGATTCTGCAGAAACACGCGGTGTATGCGGGCATGATGGAGGCGATGGATACGGCCGTGGGGAAAGTCCTCAAGAAGCTGAAAACCTTGGGGTTGGATAAGGAGACGGTCGTCTGCTTTATGTCGGACAACGGCGGTCTGTCCACCTCCGAAGGTTCGCCCACCTCGAACCTTCCGCTTCGGGGCGGCAAAGGCTGGATGTATGAGGGCGGAATTCGTGAACCGTATTTCATCAAATGGCCGGGCGTGACCCAGCCCGGAAGCATCAGCGACGTGCCGGTGTGCAGCATTGATTTCTATCCGACACTGTTGGAGATCACCGGGACGAAGTTTGCGCACGCGATCGACGGCGTCAGTCTGGTGGAGACCCTGAGAGGCGGCAAGAGCCCGAAACGGGAGGCACTCTACTGGCACTATCCGCACTACAGCAATCAGGGAGGCTTTCCGAGCGGTGCCATCCGGATCGGTGACTGGAAGTTGATCGAGCGATACGAAGACGGGCGAGCGCAACTGTTCAACCTCGCGAATGATCTCGGGGAACGCACCGACGTTGCGGATCGCAAGGGGAAGCTCGTGAAACAGATGCGAGCGAAGTTGCATGCCTGGTACAAACACGTTGATGCGAAGTTTCTACAGCCGAAGGGCGGGAATTCCCCCTGGTATCCCGGGCAATAGCGGCCGGGGCGTGATGAATGATTCTGCGGCGCTACGCCAGCAGATCGTGGAGAATCTTGCCGTCGGGGAACAGCTTCATGGGACGTCCCGTCGGGGTTGTCAGTTCGTGTTGGGGATCGATTCCGAGGGTGTGGAAGAGCGTGGCGCTGAGGTCGGCCGGCAGGCACGGATTGTCACCCGGTCGCATGCCTTCTCCGTCCGTGGAGCCGTATGCAAATCCGCGCTTGATGCCGCCACCCGCCAATAACACGGACATGGAACGGGACCAGTGATCGCGCCCGCCCTTGCTGTTCACCTTTGGCGTACGTCCGAACTCACCGGCGCAATAGACCGTGGTCGAATCCAACAGACCGTGATTTTTCAGGTCCAGAATCAGCGCGGACAAAGCACGATCCAAATTAGGGAGGCGGGTATCTTTCAGGCTCTTGAAGTTTTTGCTGTGCGTATCCCAGCCGCCGAGGCTGATGCTGACAAATCTGACTCCGGACTGAACCAACCGCCGCGCCACGAGTGCGCCCTGTCCAAAATTGTCCATGCCGTAATACTCGCGGGTCTTCTTGGCTTCTTTGGAAAGATCAAAGGCGGTGCGGGTTGCCTGTGCGCGCAGGATGCTGAACGCCTGTTCCTGAAACTTATCGAGGCTTTCCACGATGTTGCCCTTCCGTTCCATCTGCTCGAATCGGTAGTCAAACGTATGCAGCAGTTTCTTGCGGTCGGCCAGTTGATCCAAAGAGAATCCGTTAGGTAGGGACAGGCCCCGGACCTTCAATTGTCCCTTGCCAGCGTTGCCTTCCACCTCGAAAGGATTGAAGGCGGAACCCAGGTAGCCCGCGCTGGCCGCTCGATCGCGGGTTCGGCCCAGCGTTACATAGGCGGGAACTCCGGCCGGGGTGTCCAGCAGGCGCGCTGTGAGTGATCCGAGCGAAGGATATTCGATCACCGGTGAAGGTTTGTGGCCGGTGTGCATAAAGGACGTTCCCGGTCCGTGCGACGGAATCGAATGATGAAGCGATCTGACCAGCGAGCAGTGATGCATGACCTTCGCCATCCTCGGAAGATGTTCGCTGATCTGGATCCCGCGCTCGGACGTGGTGATGGGTTTGAACTCGCCTCGAATTGTCGTAGGTGCTTCCGGTTTGAGATCCCACATGTCGATCGTAGCGGGGCCGCCGGCCAGCCAAACCAGAATGATACTCTTGGCTTTCGCCGGCGCAGTTCCCGTGGCCGCACCGGCTTCGTATCGCAGCAGGTCGGCCAGACTCAGTCCCATGACACCGGCCGTGCCGAATTTGATAAAGTCGCGACGGGAATTGCCTTCGCAGTCGGTCCAGTGGGATTGATTGCTCTGATTCATGATCGGTTCAATGGTTCAGGATGAATTCGCGGGTATTCAGCAAGGCCCACATGATGTCGGTAAATCCGGTCTCATTTTTGTGGCGTTTCACGCTCTCCATGGCCGCCCGCATCTCACGCTTGTCCGGATGCCTGACCAAGGTGGCGAGGAACAGGTCGCGGATGATGTAGGCAATCTGGGAGTCTGGCATTTCGCCCTTCTTCAACTGATCGAGTTCCTTGCGGCCAAGGTGTTGTTTGAGGCGACCGTTGCGGATCTTGGACATCAGGTCGGCGTCGGTCATCAGATGGAGTGTCTGGGTGAGGGCGGGATCGGAAGTGCGTTCGCATTCACACACCGGCGCTCGCGTAGGCCGGCCAAAGATGTTGAAGGCATGCCGTAGATCACCATCCCGAACCGTGCTGGCAGCCACGTCGATCGCCCGGCGTCCCGGGGCCACATCGCTCCGGTAAGTGTCCTGGACACCGACGGCTGAGTTGATCACGTCCACGGCGACTTCCGCCATGAGATTGCGGGGATAGGACCGCGCGAAGTTTTTGCGATCCTCGGAATTGGTTCGGTTTGGCAGGGATGAGAATTGGTAGACCCGAGAACGTAGGATCCGGCGTTCGATATGACGGATGTCAAAGTTGTGGGCGATGAAGTCCCGGGCCAGCGCATTCAAAAGATGCGGATGGGTCGGCGGGTTGGCGTCCGAAAGATCATCCACGGGTTCAACGATCCCCATTCCAAAGTAGTGCTTCCAGATCCGGTTTACGAAGTTGTGCGCAAACAGTGGATTTTTGCGATCGCGCATCCACTCCCAAAGTTTCCGCCGGTAGTCGCCCTTGCCGGCGAGTGGCTCGGAGGCAAGCGGCGCTGCCGGAACTTCCTTTTTTGTCTCCGGATGCGGCATCAGCTTCGGGTTCTTCGGATCCACATAGACCTCGCGTAATTGGGGTACGCGTTTCTTCTTGTCCTTGATGCGCTTGCGGCGTTTGTTCTCCTCAGATAGCGGCCCTTTGTTCCCTCCGTTGTGAACCTTCACCTGGCCGAACAAACCGGCGAAGCCCCGGTAGTCAACCTGGGTCCAACGGTCATAGGGATGCTTGTGACACTGCGCACATTGGAGGCGCACCCCGAGGAATGCGGCCGCGACCCGTTCGCCGATCTGGTCTGATTTGAGATTTCGGCGTTTCCAGAACAGATCCAAAGTTTCCCGTTCGGCGTAATCGCTCTCGAACCCGCTGATATTGCTCTCGTCGTTCTTGAGCGCGACTGAGAGCCAATCCTTCTCCGCCAGGCCTTCCCGGCTGGAAGCGGTGAGAATCCCCCTGACAATCTCCGAGTACGGTTCATTTCGCTCGAACCGGACGCGGAGCCAGTCGTGCCACATCTGGCTTCGCTTTTCGGCCGGTGGATAAAGTCGGGCCGTGTCGTTGCCAGTGCTGTCGCTGAGCTTGGTTGCCCAGAGCGAGGCGTGATCACGGTGCTCCAGCAGCTTGTCAATGACGCGGTCCCGTTTGTCTGCAGAGCCGTCCAGAAAGAAGCGGCGAATCTCCTCGGAATCGGGCAGACGACCGATGGTGTCGATGTACACGCGCCGCAAAAATTCGCCATCGGTCGTGTGGAAGGAAGGGAGGATATTCAGTTTGCGCAATTTGGAAAGTATCCCTGAATCGATGTAATTGACGCGGGTGATCTCTGGGTAGGTGAAACCCTCATAAACAGGCACGGGAACGTATGCCCGAGTGCTCGCCGTCCGGTCACGATAGGAAACGATCACCGCTGTATCCCCCGGTCGGACGGAACGCAACGCACCCAGATCGCTGACTTCGGCCACGTAATCATCTTGCGTATCAAACTTGCAGAAAGCTGTGACCTCTTCGCTCGTTCCATCGCCAAACTGCGCCATGACCTTGAGCTGTACTGTCTGATTAGTGTCACTGAACCGATGCCCCTCAGGAAGGATCCTGAGGTCCTCCAATGCTCCACTGCCTTCCGTCCACTTGGCACCCGCTGCGATCCAGCTGCGAAGGATCTGGTATTGCCAGGAGTCCGGTTCAAATCGCACGCCACCACGGTGGCGACGCTGCCCGCTCGGTTTGCGGAGCAGAAAACTCTGATCCACGTCGTTCACCTCGGCCCGGGGACCTTCATCCGGCGCGATAATTTCCAGATAATCCATCTTCGGATCGTGCCCAAAAAGGCTCAGCCGGAAGTCGCTTGCCCCTGAGAACGAGCCGTGGCACGAACCCGCGTTGCATCCCTGCCTTGAGAATAGCGGTACCACATGGCGCTCGAAATCCACCTCTCGAACTGGCTCGCCCACGGGAGGTGATACCCGCGTGATGGGCGTTGCCTGTGTGGCGACCGGTTCAGCAGTGGGGGATGCTGCGGCGACCTTGGAATTTCGATCACGCCCCTTCAATCCCGCCCTGAAGTAATCAGCGATTTCCTTGCCTGACAACGCCCGATCATAGATCGCCACCAGATGATAAGTGCCGCGCCAAGGGCGATCCTTCGTACCTTCATTGGCGAGCATTAGCTGGAAGGTCTCGTTCCACTTCCTCGTTGAACCCAAAATCTCTTTGGACATGACCTGTCCGCCATTCAGATGAATTCGCGCGTTCCCCTCAGTATCCCTGGTGTAGACAAAATGGGTCAGTTCGGTCGTGACCTTTCCGCCGGACGTGAGCAGCGCCGGCATGCCATTGTCGTCGGTTCCCGTCGTCCGGATACGGAATTCGAAGCGGTCACGTTCTTGGGAGAGAGTGAAATTTCGCGCCTCTGAATCGGTGGAAAGACTGACAATGCGCGCCGGGCCTTTGAGTCGTTTGTCCGCCGGTTTGATCCAGGCTTCGAGGGTGAATGCCCCCGATTTCCGAATGGCAAAGCTGATCTTGTCCGCCTGCCGCGCTGAGGTGATCAGGGTATTGGCGCGAACCTCGAGTGTCCCTGGCGTTCTCCTGACAGCACTTGGTTTGGTGATGTGCAGATGAACCGGGTTCCCGCCCGGTGCCCGATCGTAGATGATGTTTCCGGTGGATTGGAAATCGTAGCAAGCAACCGGACTGGACCCGGGCGCGGATTCCGCAATCACTGCCGTCAGTATCCAAACAGAAATAAGAACAACGACTGTGAGCCATCTGGAGACACGAGGCGTCACACCGGAGGTCGCGCAACGTCTGGCGACGGGCTGAGGTGGATGCGATGCGATTCGGGATATCATCGGAACATGGTGATAGACTGGGGCCGGACGCACCCGGGTTACAGAAAAAGATTATCTCCCCCGAGATTTCACCTTCGTAGCAGCGGACGTGAGTCGGCTCAAATTTCCCGTTACCGGCATTGCCAGCCCCGAGAACAACCACTAATCCTGCCGCCGCCCGCCGCATTCCCCAATTTCGCAGACTATATTTCTCGGCCGCATAGTGTTGGCGGATCTGTGGAAACCATATTCGACCACGATCGCCTGCGATGCTGGAGAGATACGCGATGACGATTGTTTTGATCCGGCTCACGCCGGGATTCTACGGGTTTCGGCGGAGCCGTTCCGGCTACGCTACTTCAGTGATCGTAGGTAGGCGATGAGGTCGGCGAGTTGTTGTTTGCTCAATGCCTGATCCAGCCCGGCGGGCATCAAAGAGACCGATGAGGGTTTGATTTCGCCGATCTGTGATTGCTGGACTGTTCGTGGTTGGTTGGTGGCGTCGATCAACACGACCTTGGATTCATCTTCATTCAGGATGCGGCCGTTGAGTTGGTCGCCATTCTTGAGCGTGATCTGATAGGGTTCATATTCGCGGGCGAAGGAGGCGTTGGGAAAGGCGATGGCTTCGAGCAGGTCACGGCGGGTGCGGATGCCGCCAATGTTTGTGAGTTCGGGGCCGACAATGCCGCCCTTGCCATTCACCTTGTGACAGATGTTGCAGGCGGCCAGTTGGAACATGGCGCTGCCGCGATCGGCATTGCCCTTGCGGGTGGTGAGTTCCAATTCGTTGAGGCGCTCGTTCTGTTGGGTCTTGGTCTGTCGGCGTTGTTCCAATAATCGATGGGCGGCTTTTGCGGCCGGGTAGAGTCTCCCCAGTTCGGCGATTGTTTCGGTGGCAAGGCTGGCGTAGCCGGGTGATTTCTCGATGGCCAGGAAGAGTTGATCGCCGGTCTCGGCTCCGACGTTCTTCCGGAAGCCGCCGACCAACGCGCCAAGTTCCATCGGACCGGCCGAGGCGACCTTGGGGAGAAGTTGAATCTGTTGCCCGGCGCTGAGTCTGCTCTGACCGAGTATCCGGGCGATCTCATATCTTTCCCGCACCGTGGCGGCGGACTCCAATTCGCTCCGGAAGAGGTCGAAAATCTGCCCGTTGAGTTCACGCTGGTGGGGGGCGACCGCGCTGGCCGCGGCGAGTCGCAGATCGTGCGGGGTCTTTTGCGCGGTGGCAATCTGTGCGAGTTCACGATCCCGCTCTCGGATACTGTGAGCCCGGATGGCGTGAATTGCCGCTGCGACGATATCCGATTCCTTGGCGGTGACGGATTCGACGGCACCTTTGCGCCAGGGAGCGGGAAGTTTGGCTGTTTCAGCTTTGGCGATCGTGTTCAACAGAAAGATGCGGATGGCCTTGTCGGTTTTTGGACTGCTCAGTTTATCAGCCACCAGCTTGCGAAGGGCCGCGTCGGCCTGAAACGCGATGAACACGTCCTGCAGTGATTCTGCCGGCGTGTTGCTCCCGGAGATGGCCTGTTCGAGATAGCCCCGAATAGGAGCGATCCACTTGCGGTGGGTGGCGACGGTGATGGCGTGATTGCGGAGGCCGGCATCGGCGGATGCCAGCAATGGGGTCAGGTCTTCCGGTTGCAGTTTCGAATCCTTCATCTGATCGAGCGCGATCAGGGTTCCGCGTTGCACGGTGGGATGGGGCGAATTGAGACCGAGTCGAATTTGCTGCGCGTCGCCGAGTTCGATGAGGGCGTAGACAACGGCGTGGTGGAGACTGCGGTCGCCCGCGATTGTTTCGAGCGCGGTGAGCAAGGCTGGAACAGCGCTGCGGTCGGCGATGCGGCCGAGGGCGGTGGCGCACTCGCGACGAATGGCCGCTTCATCAGAGATAACGTGTTTCTTGAGCCATGCGAGAGCGGTCCGGTCACGATGGGTTGTGATGCTGCGGGTGGCCGTAAGGCGCACGGATGGCGACTTGTCGTTCAGGGCGGCATGGACTGCGGCGCGGGCGTCCGGCGTTCGGATGCGAGTGAGGGCCCAGACGGCGTTGCGGCGGGATCTGATATCGTCTGACCGCAGTTGCTTCCTTAGCGATGGGATGGCGGCATCGTTGTGTCGGGCGAGTTCGGCGATCGCTCGGTCGCGGACTTTGAATCGTGAGTCGTTGAGATGTTTGGCGAGCGCTGCAGGTCTTAAATTTGCCCATTGGATTTTGTTGCCACGGGGATCCGTTGTCGGTTTGCTAGCCTGGCGGCGAATGCGATAGATCGCACCGCTGATCTCAGGTTTTTCAATGGACGAGGTCGGGCAGCCGTAGAGGAACCAGCCGCCGGTATCGACAACGAGCAGGCTGCCATCGGCGTCTTCAAAGACGTCGGTGAAGTGAGTGTTGGGGTTGCTGGATTCAAGAAAGATTTCGTCGCGCGAGGTGAAGGTGGCGCCGCTGCGTTCGAGGTTCAGGCGATACACGCGGTGGGTGTTGAATTCGCAGAGGAAGACATCATCTCGGAATTGTTCACCAAAGGCGCCGCTGCGGTAGCGGGTCAATCCGGGAGGTGCGACCCAGCCGCGCCGGCTCACGGGTGGGAGCAACGGATAGCTGGTCTGCGGCAGGTAAGTGCCGGCGACGCGACTGGAACTGAGGTTGTAGCGGGCGCCCCACATCCAGTGGAGCAGGGCGTCGTGGCGGCCGTTGACGTTGTCGTAGACGGCGACGGTGCCGAGCACTTCGCCTTCGCTGGTGAAGGTGACTTCGACCGGATTGGCCATCCCCCCATGGGCGCGGTCTTCGGTGTCGCTGCCATCGGGCCAGGAGGAGAAAACACCGGGCGCGCGACTGGTGAAGGGACCTTTGAGGTCGAAGCCATCGCTGGTGTCGCCGAGCGTCCAGCCGTGCTGGCCGCCGCACCAATACATGCGGCCATCCGGCCCGAGCACGGGTCCGTGAAAAGCAGAGGACATCCCGTTGAATCCGAACTTGCCGTTGATAGGCGTCTGTTTGTCGGCCTTGCCATCGTCATTGGTATCTTCAAATTTCCAGACATAGGGTGGCGAGCAGACGTAGAGCGCGCCGTCATGCCATTGCGCACCGTTGGGCAAAACCAGATTCTCAGCGAACACAGTCGAGTGATCATAGACGCCATCCTGGTCTCGATCCGTGAGCATCAGGATCTGGTGTGGACGCTTTTCGAGCAACTCCGGCGCCTTGGCATTGATGCCGGCGGATTCGGAGATGAACATCCTGCCGCGGTCATCAACGCAGGCGAGCATCGGATGTTTCACGAGTGGCGGAAGGGCGGCGGGAACGATCTCGAATCCCTCCGGAACTTTCATTTGCGGCATGACGAACTCACCGCGATTTGCGGGAACGAAGCGGAGTGAACGGAGTCTCATCCAGGTGGTGCGGATATTTTCGTTCGGACCGAAGCCGAGTTTGTGATCGCCGTCCGGCAGTTTGACCGTGCCGATGATGTAGCTCGCGTAACGATCGGCCCCGCCGGTCGTGCGGATCGGGGCGACGCGGAGTTGTTTGCCGTCGAGGGTAATGCGAGCGGATTGCATGCCGCCGCGCGAGACGTCGGGCATGGCCCATTCGGCATGAATGTCGTAAGTGCCGCCGCGGATGCCTTTGACGTCCCAAATCGCTGCGTGATCCGTTTCCGTCCAGCCGCTGAGCGAGTCTTCGGTCGCGCGGATGGTCATTGTTTCGCCGTGGATGGATGCGGTCGCGGGGAGGAGCGTGATGAATTCATCCACGGCCGGGGTGATGGTCGAGGGTTTGTTGCCGGCGACTTGCTTGCGCGGAGCGAAGGACTGGGTGGCGGGTTTGACCGGCGCGTAATCGCGGATCTTGCTGGAGCCTTCGGGCAGCAGGACAATGCGACGCAGATCGAAGAGGTCTTCTGCCTTGATGTTCTCGTCGGGGACAAGGGAGAGATTGATGGATGATCCGGGCAGCGTGATTTCGCCGATTGCCTGCGCTTTGAAATTCCCCCAACCACCGCTGGGCCGGACCTTGGATTTGAGAACCGCGGTCATGGCCTGGTTGTGAATGGTGAATGGCTGACCCGCGCAGGAATCGGGGGCAGCCCAGTCGAGCACGACGGTGTATTTGCCGGGCTTCACGCTGCGGAGCTGCCACATCGCGCGGTCCTGCTTGGTCTTCCACCAGGCGAGCGCGTCGACGCGTGGATTGATCTTCACCGAGACGCCGTAGAGGGATGCCTGCGCCGGATGCAGATAGAGCGAGTGATCCTTTTCCGGGGTGATGAGCTTGCCGGTCGTTTTGGGTTTGGCGGTCGGGACAGTGGTTTGGCGGCTGGGGGGCAAGGGTGGGATGATCTGACCGGCCGTTTCACCCAGCGCTTTCCGGAACTGGACGGCAGTGCCGATGCGGGTCTTGGATTTG
>JBLFYM010000182.1:0-11319 GCA_047608975.1 Limisphaerales bacterium
TGGTTAATGAACTATCGGATGCCGCTCTCCCGGCGGCCGTTTATGGAGTGATGATGTATCTCATCGTGATCCCCTTCGTCCTTTGGCGCAGAAAGGTTCATCAGGGTGAGTGACCACAACAGGAATGGGGTCGGACCGCGGGTTCAGGTCGTTCAGCGGCTCCCGGAGTTTGGCGAGTTCGGCACCAAACTGATCGGAAGATTTCGCATCTTCCGCTACGGTCTTCATTCCTCTGCCAAACTTCTGACACCTCATCTCCATGAAGAAACTTCTCCTTCTCCTGCGCGTCAAATTCGAAGGTCAGGCATTTGCCATCGGAAGGCCGAAGTTCGACATCGGTCACCACATCAATACCGTGGTGCTCAATGCAAAGGGCTATGCTCTCAAGTTGCACGGCGGCGAACGATTCTCCGGCGAAGCGCCGCGTATCCGACTCAACGAATGGATCGATGTGGTCCTGGAGTTCCGGAAGGGCGAGATGTGGCTCGGCTGCAACGGTAAAGGACAGCAGATCAAGCACGAACAGGTGTCCCTGAAAGGCCGCAGTGAACTCACCTTCAAAACTTTCGCCGCCGCTCCAAACCGCCTCATGTTCGATTCCGTCAGGCTCTGGAAAATCGATTGATCCAAGACCTTAACGATTGGCAGTTGATTGCCTTAAAGTGATACTTTAGTGTCACATTATGAAGACGGAACTCGTCACCACGTTGAAGCGGAAGGCCACGGATATCATCTCCGAATTGGCGGATGACCAGGAGCCGGTTCTCATCACGCAGCATGGCCGTCCGGCAGCCTATCTGATTGATGTGGAGTCGTATGACGCCATGCAGCAGCGGATGCGTTTGTTGGAGGGGATTGCCAGAGGGGAACGGGCGATTGAAGAGGATCGAGTCGTCACGCACGCGGCAGCCAAGAAGCGAATGAAACGATGGCTCAGTTGATTTGGACCGAGCCAGCCTTGGCTGACCTGGATGCCATTGCCGATTACATCGCGCTGGATGACGAACCGGCGGCCAGGCGATTGGTCTCCAAAGTGTTCGCTCACGTCGAACAGTTGTCTGACCATCCCGAGCGCGGATCTGTGCCGCCGGAACTACACCCGGACAAGACCTACCGACAAATTGTCGAGCCTCCGTGTCGCGTCTTCTATCGCATTCGCGGAAAGAAGATCTACATCGTCCACGTCATGCGCGGGGAACAACTCCTAAAGAGAGGCAAGTTGAAGAGAAAACGCAGCTCATAATTGAGCGACCGAACGTTGCCGGGAGCCCCAGGGCTCATTGCATGCCAGTCGAGGGCGACGCCCTGGGGCGACCTGAACACAAATGGCAGGCCGAAGGTCTGCTCCATAAGACTATATGAAAACGATCATTGCCGCCCTTTGTTGCTTTCTGCCGCTCGGTTCCGTCGCCGAGGTGGTGCTGCCAGTGCTCTTTCGCGACGGCATGGTTCTCCAGCGCGAAGCCCCGATCCGGGTGTTCGGACAGGCGACGGATGACTCGTCGATTACGGTCCGACTAAACGGGTACGAAGAGACGGCCACGACCAAGAATGGAACCTGGGCGGCAACGCTTCCGGCCATGTCCGCCGGCGGACCCCATGTGTTGCATATCTCCGGCGACGGTAGCGATCTACAGATCCGGGACGTGATGCTGGGTGAGGTCTGGCTGGCCGGTGGACAGTCGAACATGGCAATGGCGTTGCGAGGCACGACCGGCTTTCAGCAACACCTCCCGACCGCCGAGAATCCGCGCCTGAGATTTCTGCGCATCCCGGTTACTGAATTCGGGGCCATCAAGGGAACAGGCATCGCGTGGCAACGGTTTGACCGGAACTCGGTGATGAACTTCTCCGCGGTGACCTACTTCTTCGCGGTTGAACTTCAGAAACGACTCGGCGTCACCGTCGGTGTCATCGGGAGCTATCGAGGGGCGACGTGGAACGAGAACTGGATGACACCCGAATCGATCAGGAACACTCCGGACTTGAGGCACCTCTTTGACCGCTACGACCATGAGTAAGGGAAGTTCAAGGATGAAGGGGAATACGAGGCCGCCTATCAGAACTACCTGATCGCGTTGAAGGAGTGGAAAGCCAAGGGCGGATGGTCGCATGGCAGAGTTCCCTTCGCCCCCCTCGGACCCAAGGCGTATCAACGTCCATCGGGCCTGTATGAGGGCATGATCAAACCGCTGCAACCGTATTCCATCAAGGGATGCATCTGGTATCAGGGAGAGGGAAACTCGGCCCGGCATGAAGAGTTCCGGACGCTCTTTCCGGCCTTTGTGAAAGGCTGGCGCAAGACCTGGGAGAACCCGGACATGCCTTTCTACTTTGTGCAGTTGCCGGCTTACAAAGATGAGTCGTGGCCCCATTTCAGGCAGGCTCAACTGGATTGCGCGAAATCTATTCCCCATTGCGGTATGATTGTTTCCGAGGGCTGCGGAGACGCGACGGATATCCACCCAAAAACGAAGAAGCCGATCGGCGATCGACTGGCCATTGCGGTCTCGGCTGAGGTCTATGGACAGAAGCATCTTTCCTATGGTCCGGTCTTCAGGTCGGTGAGCTTTCAGGGAAATGTGGCGACGGTGTCCTTCGACCATGTCGGCAAAGGTCTGGTGCTCAAATCCAAAGTCACCAATGCCTTCGAGATCTCCGGTGCCGACAGGATCTGCCAGGTGGCGCAATACCAACTCGCGGACGGCCGCCTGATGCTTTGGCATGATGAGGTTGCCGAGCCGAAGCATGTCCGCTATGCCTACCGCCCGAATCCAGACATGTGCTTGTTCAACCGCTCCGGTCTTCCGGCGTCCCCTTTCACGAGTGAGCGTTGAAGTGAATTCAAGTGCTGACTGAAACACCTTCCGAAAACGAACCGACAGAAAAACCGTTGATGAACCCATCCTCGCTCCTTTCCATCGCCGCCCCCAGACTTCGCCGAACATGAAAGCTCTTCTTATCGCCGTCATGGGACTGGCATTTTGCGCGGACCTTGCCGCTGCACCACTCACTTTGAACGCCCGCAGTCAGGCCATTCCTGAAGGCAATCAGAAGAGCCAATACAAGATCGTCAACGCCACTCTTAAATGGGAAGCCAAGGAAACGGCGATCGTGGTGTGCGACATGTGGGACGAGCATTGGTGCAAGGGAGCCACGCGCCGGGTTGGCGAAATGGCGCCGCGCATGAATGAAGTGATCAAGACAGCGCGCCAGCAGGGCGTCCTTATCATCCATTGCCCCAGCAGTTGCACGGACTTCTACGAGGACACGCCCATGCGCCAACTGGCCCGGCAGGCCCCCCGCGTGGATACGAAAATCCCGTTGCAGGGCTGGTGTCATCTCGATCTGAAAAAGGAAGCGCCGCTGCCGATCGATGATTCCGACGGCGGCTGCGACTGCGAGCCTCAATGCAAAAACCGCAAAGCCTGGTCCCGTCAAATCGCCTCGATTGAAATCAGGCAGGGCGACGCCGTCACCGACAGCGCGGAGGCCTACAACCTGATGAAACAACGCGGCGTCAAGAACGTGATCGTCATGGGCGTGCACATGAACATGTGCGTGCTGGGCCGTCCCTTCTCCATCCGGCAGATGGTCTATCAGGGGCAAAACGTCGTCTTGATGCGCGACCTGTGCGACACCATGTACAACTCCCGCATGAGTCCCTTCGTCAGCCACTTCGCCGGCAATCGACTCGTAACCCAACACATCGAGCGATACTGGTGCCCCACAGTCACCAGCGCAGACATCACCGGAAAACCGGAGTTCAAGTTTCGAACCGACCGGTAGACGCGCCTGCCATTCTTCGGGGACGAAGGCCAGTCGCTCCCAAAAGCGGAAGGACTGACAAAATTATTTTGTCCCAAAGTCGGCCGATTCGTGGATCTGTAGTTGAAGTTGCATTTCCCATCCATGACGACCACGGATAACAACGACGATCACGAACGCTTCACCCGGCTTCACGTTCTCGGCTGACGCAGCAGGCGTTGGCGTGTCCGGTTCGAATCGACGAAGGGCCGAACGGAGGTCGCGTGATGATTTGAATTCTTCTCTTCTCGGACCGACCCACACCGGACCCCGAACTGTCGAGGTGGCAGCGGTAGTCAAACGTGAGAGTGGCCGAAATTTGGGAGCCACAGATTTGTGCAACCACGGAAGGGAACTGGTTCAATTTGCTCTGGTGTGCTGCGCTCGCGGAGAATCGCAACGCGGTTCATACCAAGGGGGCAGGTCTTCTAGCCGAACAGGGCCGTCACCGGCTTGCCGCTTTCCACGATGGGGACCGGGCGACCTTCGCGGTCATGGATCATCATTTCGGGATCAATGCCGAGCGACCAGTAGATGGTCTTGGCGAGATCTTCGGGGCTGACCGGATGCTCGGTGGGATAGGCCGCCTTGCGGTCGGACTTACCGTAAACGGCACCGCCGCGGATGCCACCTCCAGCCAACAACGCCGGGAAACAGGTGCTCCAATGACCACGCCCCCAGTTCTTGTTCGCCGTCGGTGTGCGCCCCATCTCACCGATGGCAACGACCAGCGTTTCATCGAGCAGACCGCGGGAATCGAGATCGTCAATCAGCGCCGAAGCCGCCTGGTCAAAGGTGGGCAACAGGTGATCCTTCACATCGTCGCTGTTGCGATGTGAATCCCAGCTGTAGCCGTCCACACAATCGTAATGCACGGTCACGAAGCGCGTGCCGGCTTCCACCAGCCTCCGCGCCATCAGGCACGACTGACCGAAGAGATGCCGACCGTAGCGATCACGCAATTGCTCCGGTTCCTGCTGGAGATCAAGGGCGCTGCGGGTGCGGTCCGAGGCGACGAGTGCCAGTGCCCGCTGGCGGTGACGATCAAAGGACTCACCCGCGCCCCCATCGAGTTTGCGCTGCATGTCCTCGAACTGACTGAGCAACGAACTGCGCTGTCGCAGACGTGTCGGCGCCAGACCGCCGGACAACCCGTCGATCTGAAAGGTCAGTTCCTCGTCCGAGCAATCGCGCCAATACGGATTGTCCTTCAGGTTGCGTTTGTTGATGGCGGTGGTAAGCGGGTTATAACCGTTGCCGAGCCAGCCACCGTATTGGCCGGGGCGACGGTATTGGCCTTCGAGCTGCAGTCGGCCCAGCCAGTTCGGCACGGCGGCGTACGACGGCAGGTCCCGCTCGAGTCCGCCGGGTGCGCGCTGGGAAAGATATTCGACGATGCTTCCCATCGACGGCCAGTCCTGCGGCGTGGCACTGAAGCCGCCACCGACCGGAATGTGCCAGCGCTTGCCGGTCTGCAGGTAGTGTCCCGCCCCGCTGTGATCGTTGAACGTATGCGTCATCGTGCGAATGACGGAATATTTGTGGGAAAGCCGGGCGAGCCCCGGCAACTGATCTGAAATCAACAGACCTGGCGTGCGGCATTTCGTGGGCAGGAACGGACCGCGAATCTCGGCCGGTGCTTCGGGCTTCATGTCAAAGGTTTCCAACTGGCTCGGACCGCCAAACAGGAAGAGGAAGATCACCGACTTCGCCCGCGCGTTTTGAAACGGCACCTTGGCCTCCTCCGCCGCCAGAATCCCGGGCAGGCTCAGTCCCAGCAACCCGGCACCGCCGACCTGCAGCAGTTTGCGCCGGGAGAAGCCGGCACATGTTCCCCGGGAACGACCATTTACTGTGAGCATTTTTGGATACTGCTCCCCGCAGCGGCGAAGGCAAGCAAATGCAATCGCAACGGCGACATCTTCCTTCGTCGACAAGCGGCGGTTTGTTGAATTAAATGGACCGAGTTCCGACCTCGCGTCCAAGTGAGGAATCGCTGATTCTGTGGGGAATAATATTTAAGACTATGCGCCTCCCTTTGCTAATTGCGGTTGTCGGTCTGTGCGGGTTGCCAACGTCGGCCGCAGAACTCGAAGTGATCGTCTCACCACGTGTCACGATGGTGGCCCGAACCGGCATTACCGGTGGCGGGTATCCGGTTTTTGCCGGGGACCGCATACTGCATAGCTATGCGAATCATCGGGATGACTTCGGCGGCTCGTTTGGGACGGGATCAGCCCTTTCAACGGACGGTGGTCTGACCTGGACGCAAGGCACCGATGACTGGCCGTTGCCCAAGATGATCGATCTGTGGGCTGACCGGCTGGAGAACGGAGACCTGCTGGCAATGGGGATCCATTGGACGCCGGATCCGGCGAAGCGGCGGGATGCCACTCCGCAAAAGCCTCCCGCTGACGCCTACCAGATTGCCGTTTCCAAGGATCAGGGCCGGAGTTGGACCAAGGCCCGTTCGGTGATTGATTGTCCGCTGGAGGTGGGAGTCGTGGCGCGGCCATTGCCGCATATCTTCCAAGCAACGAATGGTGACCTGCTCATGCCCGCCTACACGTGGAGCAGGCGCGGCAACCGATCGGTGTTGTTGCAGAGCGCGGATCGCGGTCGCCGCTGGACCGTGCGATCAGAAATCACGTCTGCCATCGCAATCATCAGGTCCGGCGTACCCATCTCGACGCCGTGGTTGGAGACCTGCGTTGCTTACACCAAAAACGGTGATCTGCTGGCCATCGTGCGCACGGGAAGCAAGGTCAAATCGCGGCTGGTTTCGGTGCGCTCAACCGACGACGGTAAGACTTGGGGACCACCTGAAAAACTGCCCTTTGCCGGCAAACTGCCCACGCTAAACCTGCTCCCCAATGGCGTGCTCACCTTGGTCACCGCATTAAGTCGGAATCACACTCGCCTGTATCTTTCCGCCGATGGCACGGGGCGCCAATGGAGTAGGGCATATGTCATCAGCAGCCTGACCGGCGGCAATGTCGGGGTGACCATGGCCGACGACAACCGGCTCCTGGTGGCGACTCCCTCCAATCGCCGTATCAACGCCTGGAACGTGCGGATCAATCTGCCGGCAAAACCGGCACCCGGGTTGAAGGCCCCGACCGAAATCTCCCTGAAGAAAGGATTCCTCTCCTGGGCCGCCGTGCCGTCCGCGGTCGCCTATCGCATCACGCCTGTTCTCATCAACCCCGGCCTGCTGTATCGTGACACCGAGATTCTCCGCTATGCCACCACCCAGACGCGGAACGCCACGCCGAGAGTCGAACTCCACCGCCAACTTCTGCCGGGCAGTACTTACGTTTTTGATATCCGTTCCATGGATGCTGCTGGAAAAGTGTCCCCCGCCTCCCGCAGCCGGGAGATTCAATTTTGAAAGTTGAAGGTCATTTTTCTGCCCCAATTATTCTGCCATTGAAGCCCTGCTCGAAGATTATTTGATTGGGCTTAGGGAGCTGAGATTGGATTAGTTTCAGATCGTCTTTCACGATTCCTTTGCCTTTCATTCCCCTGCCTATTCTTTGGGTCCAGCGTAACTGCTCCTTGGTCGGAACGTCTCACTTGGTTCGGATCGACTCACTTGGTTCGGAACGTCTTGCTCGCTATGAGGGCGAACATGAGGTCGCGAAAGCCGTTCTCACGTTCGTGGTTCTTCTCGACTATCATGGCGAGTTCTTTGCGTTCGGAATAGTTGGGAACGCGGCCGGTGGCGTAGGTCATCAGTTTCTCGGAGAGGCATTCGGAGAACTGGTCGATGTTTTTGACCAGCCAAGCCTTGAAGTCGATGATGTCACGGATCTTGGTGCCGTCGGGAAGTGTGGACGCGGTGTCGATGGGTTGGTTGATGCGGGGCCACTTCTCGCGCCAGCGGCCGACCGGATCGAAGTTCTCAAGCACAAATCCGACCGGATCGATCCTGCGGTGGCAACCCGCGCAGGAGGTTTCCTTCGTGTGGGCAGCGAGAAGTTCGCGCGGGTTCTTCGCGCCCCGCGTGTCCGGAGTCAACGCGGGAACGGATTTGGGCGGCGGAGGTGGCGCTGTTCCGAGGATGTTTTCGAGGACCCAGACACCGCGTAGCACGGGTTGGGTATCCACGCCATTGGCGGTGGCCATCATGACGGCGGCATTTCCCAGTAAGCCCCCGTAACGTCCGCCCCGCGGAAGGGGGACCCGGTGAATCTTGTTCGCCAGTTTACGATCTTTTTTCGCCAGTTTACGATCTGACTTTCCCGGGATCTCGTAGACGTTTTTCGCGACGCGCCCGGAAGTCCAGGTGAAGTCCGGATCGATGAAGTCGGTCATCGGCCGATTCTCCTTCAGCATCTCGTGGAAGAAATACTCCACCTCGGATTTGGCGCTCTGTTCGTCGCTGGGCAAGAACTTGAATCTTGGGTCGGGCATGATTTCCGGCAGCAATCGTGTGTCGAGCCATTGCCCCGTGAAGTTCACAATCATCGGAGCGGCCGGCTGGGCTGGTAAAAGCCGGTTGGCTTCGGCGCGGAGGACCTTCGAGTCGGTCAGTCGGCCGGCCGCGGCATGCGCCAGCATTCGGCTGTCGGGCGGGGAACCGGTGAGGAAATACGCCAGGCGCGTCGCGAGGTCATAGTCATCGAGCGGTCCATCGGTGAGGCATCGATAAAGGAAACGGGGGGAAATGAGAGCGTTACGGATGACGAGGTGCATCGCCTCGTCTCGCGAGTGTCCAGCATTCAGGTGCCGATCGTGAAGACCGAGATAAGCCTGCACTGTTTCGTCATCGACGGGACGGCGAAAAGCGCTGGTCAGGAATCGCTCGATTACCTTCTCCGGTTGCGGATCATCGCCACTGAATCGCTGCTGCCGACGTTCGCGCTCCCGGTCGCGTGGTCCTTCGATAATCTTATGCGGACCTTCGATCTGGACGTCATGGATCTCCAGCGCCGGTCCGTTTTCGAACACATCAAACACTACTGTTTCCGCGTAGAGCACCGGATTGCCGGCAATTTTCTCCAGTAGCGCCACTTGTTCCTTTGCGGATATCTCCGGCAGATCATCGCGGGCCAACTGCGATTTTACCCGCTCCCAACCGTTGCCACCCCGAAAGCCCTGACGCGAGGCGCCATTCAACATCGCATGCCAGGCGGTAAGATACTTGGGATTCGATTCGCCCTTGATGCGGAAGAACTTCTGCAACTCGGCCTTGTCCGCGCGATCGCTGTCAAGCGTGGCGTTCGCCCAATGCAAAACCGGCGTCTGGCCTTCATAAAGGTCGGCCTCAAACTTGAATGTCTCTGGCGATTCGCTCGTGACCGCGACCTCCTTGAGCAATCGCAGGGTCTTGTGGGAAACCCCGTCCGTGCTCGCGACATCGCGGGCGAAGATCTTCGCGATCATCGGCTGCCCGCCCGCGACCGGGCGGAAGGTCGAGAGCTTCACCGTGAACGTGTAGGTGCCGGACGCCTCCGCCTCGATCCGGCTGGGCCAGGTGCAGCTTCTTTGAATGGGATCGCACTTCATCCCCAGGCGCATGGCTCCATCGACGACCTTGCTCGACGAATAGCTGATCACCAGATCTGCCGGCTCGGCGCGATGCGTCGCCGGTTTGGGTGCCTTCCCGACCGGTGGGAATATCTCGTCGGCAACCAAAGCCGCTGTCACGCCATAGGATTCGAGCAGGGGGGGCGAAAGCACGAGCCCTTCGCCGAGATTGTCAAAGCCGTGGTGTTCACGATCCGCCGGAAAACCGAGCGGCAGGGTGAAGTCTTTGATGCCCAAGAGCGACTTGATCGTGGCGAGGTATTCCGTCTGGTTCAGTCGACGGGCCAAGGTGCCACCGAGGGGCGTGTGCCTGCTCAGTTCGTCATCGATCCAAGCGACCATGACATCGCGCTCCCTGGCGCTCGGCTGCGTTTTCTTCTTCGGTGGCATCTCACCGGCGCGCAACGCATCGAGAACGCGCTCCCAGAGGAATAGAGATCCCTTGTCACTCCAATCAATCTTGGAGACCTCCAAATTGATTTCGCCCTTCTGCGTATCCACGTCGTGGCAATCGAGGCAGTAATTGTCGAGAAAAGCCTGTCTCGCCTCGGGTAGAGAATCGGCGGCTACGGAGCATGCTGTGCCGATCGCCAGAATGGTGCTGAGGATTCGCCGCATCACTCTAGCTGAACAAATGATTCATATTGTGGCTGGCGTTCGAGAATCGCTCCGACTCCAAACCCAACTGCTGTTTCAGCGTGAGGTAAAGGTCGCCGAGCAACGGCGCATTCTTCGCCATCCGATCAACCGCGACATGCTGACCGTGTCTGAAGCCGCCACCCGCGACCAGGGTCGGCAGATTTGAATTTGCATGACGACTGGCGTCGCCCATTCCCGAGCCAAGCAGAACGATTGTGCTGTCGAGCAATGGTTCACCACGCGCATCGGTCTTCGCTTTCAGCTGGGTCAGGAAGTGGTTGAAGCAGCGCATGTGTTCGGTCTCCACCTTGATCAGGTCGGCAATGGCCTCCGAATCGTTCCCGTGATGGGACAGCGCATGGTAGCCGGACTGCAGGGTTTCGCCGTTGATGGTGAAGACTTGTCCCAGCCCGCCGATGAACAGGCTTATAACGCGGGTGGATTCCGTTTCCAAGGCGAGCGCCATCAGGTCATACATCAAGGTCTCGGCTTCGAGCTGAAGCGTCGGCGCAATGGGGTCGTAATCCGGAAGCCGATACTTCGTTTCGGGAACGGGCTCATTGACCGCCTTGATCTGGCGGGTCATGCGCTTCTCCACATCGCGGAGTGAATCGAAGTATTCCGCGAGCTTCGCCTGGTCCGTCGAGGACACGGAATTCTGCAATCGCTTCGCATCTGCGAGCACTACATCCAGTGAACTGTGCCCGGAACGCAAAAGGTATTCGCTACGGGCTCGATCCTCCGGCGACGCGAACAGCTTTCCGTAGAGGACAGACGGCCGTTGGATCATCGGCAACGCGACGCCCTGCCTCGTGTGACTCATCGTGCGGCTCGCCCTCCCGGCACTGAGCTGGAGAGACGGATAGCGCGAATCCTGTCCGATTCGATCCGCGACCATCTGATCGAGCGAATAGCTGTTGGGATTCTGCCCACACAAGAAGTTGTTCCAGGCGCCGTGACCGTTCGGAGCACGATGATCGAGTCCGGAGAAAACCGTGAAATCATCACGATGTTCCGCCACCGGTCGCAACAACGGGGCCAATTCGTAATCCCGCCCGCTCTGTTCCGGAAAGAACGCGGACTGATAGAAACCAAGAAAAGTGCCGATGCAGACGATGTTCTTGGCCTTGGCCGAATGAGCTGCCGCCGTCACCGGGCTGGCGAAGCTCTCCAGCCCGGGCAGCGCCAGCGAAATTCCGGCGGCTTTGAGAAATTGGCGGCGATCGGTGGTCATATCGTTCATGTTATCGGCGGGTTAAACTTCTGGGAGGCTGTCACGATTCAACCCCATTGTGCAACCCCATTGGTCAACCCCATTGGTCAACCCCATTGGTCAATCGA
>JBLFYM010000183.1:0-11302 GCA_047608975.1 Limisphaerales bacterium
CCAAACCCAAAGTTTTGGGTTTGGCGGTCGGGACAGTGGTTTGGCGGCTGGGGGGCAAGGGTGGGATGATCTGACCGGCCGTTTCACCCAGCGCTTTCCGGAACTGGACGGCAGTGCCGATGCGGGTCTTGGATTTGCCGCCTTTCCACAGATCCCATTTCGGATCGGTGTAGCGGAAGAACCAGGCATGGAGCCGTTGTTGCAGGCCGGCGCGGAGGGCAGTGTGTTTCTTGTCGCCTACGACGTTGCTGAGTTCGTTGGGATCCTGGTTCAGGTCGAAGAGTTCAAACGGCGGATCTTCGCCGAGGCGCTCAACGTATTTCCAATTCCGGGTACGGATGGAGCGGACGTTTTCGAATTCGTAGAAGACCTCGTCCTGCCATGAACTAAGATTCTTTCCAGCCAAGGTGGGTGAAAAATCGCGGCCCGGTGACTTGAGCGGTTTGTCAGGCATCGGGAGACCCAGCAGGGCAAGCACGCTGGGCATGAAGTCGTAGTTGGTCACCAGATGATTGTCAGTGCGATGGGCGGGAATCTTGTTCGGCCAACGAAAGATCATCGGGATATGCATGGTGCCGTCGCGCCCGTGCAGCGGTCGGGTGTGATCGCCCATGCCCCAGAAGCCGGCGTGTCCGGCGACCGCCCCCTGATCCGCAGCGTAGATGACCAGGGTGTTGTCATCCAGCTTGAGCCGCTTGAGCGTCTCCATGATACGACCGACGCCGGCGTCCACCGCGGTCACCTGTCCGGCGAGATTGCGACCGGCTTCGATGTCGCCGATCAGATCGTGTTGGTTGCGCTGCCACGGATGAATCTTCTTGGGGCGCGGAAACGATGGGAGCGGATTGTCCACGTACGGATCGGACCAGGGGGAAGGCACTTTCTCCCGCATGGCACCGGAGAGTGTGTAGGGACCGTTGTAGGCGAGGTAGAGGAAGAAGGGTTTCTCTTTGTTGGCTTCGATGAACTCAATCCCGCGATCGGTCCAGTATTCTGAAAGATGCTTCGTAATCGTGTTGGTCTTGCCATCTTCGATCACGGGCTGATTTAGGAAACCCTTTGAGTGGCCATGCGCCTTCGTCACCCAGAATGAGAAACCGTCCTGCGGTACCAGATTGTCGCCGAGATGCCATTTGCCTGACAGACCACAGACATAGCCTTCCTGATGCAGAATCTCCGGCAGCGTGGTGAATTCTGCCAAAGTGTATTTCGCCTGCGGCCCGATCTGCAGACGGCCGGCGGAAAGATAACGATGAACGCCGTGTTGGCTTGGCGTCAGTCCCGTCAGATAAGTCGCCCGGGTAGGGGAGCAGACCGCGTTATTGGCGAAGGCCTGGGTGAAGCGCACCCCTTCGCTGGCCATGCGATCGATGTGCGGGGTCTTGAAATCCGGATTGCCGTAGCACCCCAACTGCCACGCACCCTGATTGTCCGTGAGAATGAAAACGATATTCGGGCGCTCTGCCCTTCCCGTAGTACATAGGCCGATGATGAATGCGATGCCGAAGAATCGTGTGACTACGTTCATGGGATTAATTGAATGTGGGCAGTTGTGCGGTTTGCTTGTCTATCATCCAATCGGTGAAACGGTCGGGAGGCAAACTAATTTGGCTTGGCGGAATTGTTGAAGATTCGGTTTTGGTCATGAGTGAAGCTGATTGTGTGGCAGACAAAATTTGCCACCCGGGGTCTCGCTTGCGTTGTTGTGGAGCTTCTGCGATCGGGCTGAGCAGATCGGGGTACCGCCGGTCGCTTCCAACGATGAAAAGGATTATTATCACGATCCACACCCTCGCCTGCGCTCACGGTGCGATTGCTCAGAACAAAGCGGTCAAGGAGGGGGCAACTGCCAGCAAGGCCGCTGCGGCTGATCCCAAGGCAAAGAACCATCAATGAGTATGGAAACCGATTGCGGTGTCCATGAACGGCAAGCCGCTGCCGGTGGTGATTTTCTGCGAGCAGACGCTGAGGAACATTTCCGCGCGGAGTATTCAACCTATGACTGGATCGTGGATGGCCTTCTTGCCAGAGCGGGGTTTGATATCCGCGAGAAATCGATCAGGCATGGCGTAATCGGGACCTACTATTGCTCGATCAAATCCACGACCGCCCAAACGTAGCGGACGTGGGCAACCGTGTTCTTTCGCCAGGACAGGACCTCCTTCGCGATTCGACCTCATCGGTGCGATTGATGGCAACTGATCAGCTTGGTCCCGTCGAGCGGCAGAAACCTCAGAATGCAACGTGCGCATTGGAGGCTATTAGGATTGTTACTCGATCGTCGATTTGTCCATTGCTTTGGTGCTTCAGTCGATCCGCTTGAGAATCACTCTGCGCAGATCGAAGAGATCTTCGGCCTTAACTTTTGCAGTGGGTGAGACGGCGATTTCGCAATCCGGGTTGTCGATTGTGATTTCGCCAATGGACGAGTTCGTGAATTTGCCCCAACCGCCGGATGACGTGACCGTACTCTTAAAGCCAATCTTACCGTCTACTGCGATGCCGTATTCCTGACCAATGCAGGACTCTGGTGCTGCGAATTCCAGTTCCACAGAATAGCGCCCGGGCTTTGACTTTTGAATTTTCCACAGTGCCCTGTCCTTCGCGGTCTTCCACCAGGCGAGGGCTTTGACCTTGGGATTGACGCGGACGGATCCGCCGCTGAGTCGGGCGGTATCCGCGGTCAGGTGAAGCGTGCCACTGCCGTTGGCAAAGATGACGGCGGTGTTTGGAGAGGGAATCAATTTTCCGGTGGTCGTTTTCCCCGAGGGGACTGGTATCGGCAATTTGAACTCAGGATCATATGGGGTGCGCGCCTTGAGGCCGGCGAGGTGGTAGAGGACGTTGCGCATGATTTTGGTCTGTTTGGGATCAACGTCGAGGGTCCAGCCCCAGGCGATCGCCCCGGCATGGAAAACCTTTCCACCTTGCGGACGTTCCCACCAGATCATGTCGACCAGCGTGGCGTCATCGACTTTGCCGAAGTTGGCAAAGTAGTCGAGGGCGCGGGCGTTTTTGCGTTTGATATTCGCCACCGTCTGGATTCCCTTGGGCTCCGTTGGGATGATGCTGCCATCGGGATACGGCTTGACGGGCTTGGCAAAGGAGCTGAGACGAATGTCGCCTTCGTGTCCTCCGGCGCGGCGATATCCACTGGGCGCATGGCCAAAGGTAGGCCGATCGTTGAAGGTGATTTTCTCCGGTGTGGTGTAGAGAAAATGATCGGTTTGAGTCGGGGTGTAGACACCGTTGTTCGCGCCGCCCCACCAACCGCTGCAATCCAAGCCGATGATGCGCCAGGAGGGATAACCGCAGTTCCGCATGAGACTTCCGCGTTGGCCATCGTAGCTGTGGTATGCCTCACCGACACTGGCGTATTTGCGTCCACCGATGCCGGGTCCGTACTTGCGGCATTCCATCACTCCAAGCTCCTCGTCGAAGGTAACGCGCCAGAACATGGTGTTGCCGGAGAGCACGGCCACCGAACCGCCGTTCGACAGATATTGGTCGACGCCTTCATACATTTCCTGGGACCAGTATTCGTCGTGGCCATTGATGATAAGGGTCTGGTAGCCGGTGAGGAGATCTGGGTTTCGGTGGAGATCGAGACTGGTATAGACGTCGAACTCGTAACCCTGTTTTTCCAACCAGACGTGGGTAAAGCGTTCGCCGCGCATGAGGTGGCTGTAGTCGACCTGCTCGCTGCTGTAACGCGTGTCAGGCCCCGCGACCGGCCAGGGCATCTTCAGGCCGATCTGATAGGCAGGTTGGCCGGCCCGGTGATCGCGATACATACAGTAGGCGGTGGGGGTTGACGGATCGTTCGTCTGCCCACCTGTCGGCCAGAAACGATTTTCATCGGGTACGTTGCGGGCGAAAGGAGCGCCGCCGTAAGCCCGCCAGGTGCTGGTGGCGCAGAGCATTGCGATCGGGGCCGGCATTGCCCGCGCTGCTTTGCGAACGACAAATGTAACCGGGTAGCGATGCGGTTGACCGTTCAGATCGAATTCAAACCAGGCGGCGTAGATTCCGGATTTCGCGTTCTTCGGAACGCGGTATTCGTGATTCACGGACCAGCCACAATCGTAGAGGTCGTCGGACGCCAGTCGGAGCGCGTGGCCACGTTGTGAATCCTGCCGGGGATCGTAGTTCGCGTAGCGGGAAATCTTGCTGCCATCAAAGGATGGGCCGCCGATCATCCAAGTTCCGAGGTTGATGATCTCAGCGTCGAAACCGTTGCCGCTTGAGTCTGCCACACTTCGGCCGCGTTCTTCGGTCAACGGCCAATGCGCGATCAGTCCTCGTGCAGCAGGTTGGGTGAGGCCCCGGGAATTGTATCGATCGGAGATTTCGCTGTCGGATAGCACGCGGGAATAGATCGTGGGCGTGGCGATGTCGCCATCGAGGAAGGACGAGGATTTCCCCGCTTGCCCATAGGCGCCAATGCGAAGGGGAGTTGGACCCGCACGACGAGCTGGCAGATTCTCCGGAGCGGTCCATTGCCCGGATCGTTTTCCATTCAGCCAGATGGCTGCGTCGTCGCCGTCCCAGGTAGCGACCAGGTGACACCACTGACGAACTTTCAGCTTGGCGCTGTTGACCACGGCTTCCCGGTCGTATTCGCCGCCGCTCCCGATGGAGAACGTCGCCTGTCCGTCGCCGTTCAGGAAGAGACCGAAGCCGCAGTGATCTGGGTAATCGTGTTGCGTGATGAGTCCCTGCCAACCGTTGATCTTCCAGGGCCGCACCCAGCATTCGACCGTGAGTTGTTTGAGTTCTTCTTTGGCAGGCAGGCCTTTGCCGATGCTGATATACGAACCCGGGCGGATCGGTTGCACTTGTGCGGGGTAGCTCTGTGGTGAGAGATGGAGGGTCTCGTCGCTGGTCCGATCATCCACCTTCTGTCCGAGCTTGGTGATCCGGAAGCGATAAGGGATCTCGCTGCTCACGTGGAAGCGGATCACATCGCCCGCAGCGACACTCTCGGCATCGGCATACGCGTGCAGGCCCTTCAAATCGATTGCGGCAGCGGTGAGCGCGGCGGATATCAGCAATGAGAGAGCGATTGACGAGCAGAGGCGGCGGACGGTGGACATAGTCGACATACTTTACCCGCAGGCGTCCCTCGGCAATCTGAATTCGCAGTTGGCCGGGCCAATTTCGCAGGCAAGGGAGGGCTCGGCAATTCCTCAGGGGAACCACAGTTTCTTGGGAAGCTACCCAAATTATGAAAACGATTCTAAGGAATATACTGGCGGTGATTCTCGGGTTTGTGGGCGGCTGTGTGGTCAACAAGCTTCTGGTAGATATTGGTCCCTCGATTGTGCCGCTGCCGGAAGGGGTGGACGTAACCAATTTGGAGAGTCTGCGCGCGAGCATGGAACTGTTTGCGCCACGGCACTTTATTTTTCCGTTTCTAGGGCATGCGCTGGGAACTCTGACGGGTGCCTTCATCGCCGCCAAGATTGCGGTCAGTCATCACCGGAAGTTTGCCCTCGTGGTTGGCTGTCTGTTTCTGATGGGGGGCGCGTTTATGATCAAGCTTTTGGGTGGGCCGCTGTGGTTCAAAGTGTGCGATCTGGTGCTTGCCTATCTGCCAATGGCCTTTTGGGGCGGGCTCTTGGCTTGCCGTAAACCATCGGAGCAGGGGGACGACGCGTGATTTCAAGGGGCGGCTAGCAAACGGCACTGCGCCCCGTTCGTTTTTCCGGGCCGGGCTTGTGTGGGCTTGAGTCAGCTGGAAACGAACGCACAATGTCGACGTGAATACCACCATCTGTCTGCTGGGTCTTTCTTTGATCACATCGGGCGCGGCTTTGGCTGCCGATCCGATTGCGTTGGGAAATCGGCGGGAGCTGTTTGTTGATGAACACCTGATCGCCAAGCTCGACGGAGCGACGCGGCGGCTGCATCGCCCGATGGCGCGAGACGTGGCGATCGTTCATGACGCACCTTGGGAGGGGAACATCTCGTACTACCACACCGTGTTCCGGGATGGGGACAAATACCGGATGTACTATCGCGGTGGACATTCGGGCAAGCGGGAGAGTTATCCGGACGCGAGCAAACATCAGCTCGTCTGCTACGCGGAGAGCGACGACGGGATTCACTGGACGAAGCCCAGTCTCGGGCTGCATGAGTTCAATGGATCGACGGAGAACAACATCATGTGGACCGGGATCGGCGTGCACAACTTTGTGCCGTTCCGGGACGCCAATCCGGAGTGTGCGGTGGAGGCAAAATACAAGGCGATCGGGAGTGGGAAGGGCGGGCTCTACGCGTTTCGGTCGGTTGATGCGATCCATTGGGAACTGATCCGTGACACCCCGGTGATCACGAAAGGGGCGTTCGATTCACAGAACCTGGCATTCTACGACACGGAACGGCGGCGATACGTGGATTTCCATCGCGGCTTCAATGACGGGGTGCGGGCGATCATGACCTGCACGTCGCCGGATTTCCTGGACTGGTCCGAGCCGGAGTGGATCGAGATCAGCGACGGAAGAAAGGAGCACCTCTACACGAATCAAACCACTCCCTATCACCGCGCGCCGCACATCTTCATGTCTTTTCCAAAACGTTTCCTGCCCGGCCGTAACCCGACCGGTCATCCCTTGTCAGGCGCGTCCGACATCGTCTTCATGACCAGTCGTGATGGCCGGAATTTCGATCGTTGGTCGGAGTCCTTCATCAGGCCGGGATTGCAGACGGAGCGGTGGGTGAACCGGAACAACTTCGTGAATTGGGGGATCGTTGAAACGGCCAGTGGAATCACCGGTACGCCCGATGTGCTGACCTGGTATTCCGTCGAGGGCTACTACCAGGGCGATGACTGCCAGATGCGTCGCTACACCTTGCGGAAGGATGGCTTCGTTTCGGTAAATGCTCCGCTCCAAGGTGGCGAACTCTTGACCAAGTCGATCACGTTTTCCGTGCCACCGCCGAATACACCACGCACTGAATATTCACAACGCACCGCCGCCATCCGTTACGAGACGAAGAATCCAATCCATGGCAATGGATCGCTGGAGTTCCAACGGCCGGCAATCCTGCGCCTCGGCGACACTGCCAACCTGGGCACACAGGCGACGCTCGCGGTGGCGGTGCGGGATGTGCCCGCCGGTCATCGTCGTCTGTTCTCGACCTATAACGGCAGCACCACCGAGCCGGATGAGCTCTACTTCGATATCAACGCCGGTGGGGTGATCACGAAGGACAACGGCTATTCGATTCGCTTCAACCATAATGGCGTGCTCACGGGCGCGAAGTTTTCGGACGTCGGCAACTGGAGTGCCGCTGCCCAGCCGGGCAAAGTGCATCACCTCGCTGCCACCTGGGATGATGGCAGGGTGACGCTCTACTTTGACGGCCTGCCGGTCGGTTCGGGTGGCAGGCCCGGCGCTGGCGAATTGAAGTTCAAGCTCGGCGACCTCCGCTTTGGCGAAGATTACCCGCCGACCTCAATCGCGAACGAACCCTTCAGAGGCATGGCCGACGACCTCCTGGTGCTTCGCCGGTTGATGAGCCCTAAGGAACTGAAGCGTTGGGTGAAAGGCGATTTCGGAGTAATGGAATCAGGCGATTCTGGGGTCCTACTGACCATGGATGGTGAGCACTACCCGCTGGCGGATAAACTGATGTTGGATGGGGCCTCAACTGTCGTGGGACCATTGGAGGATGCGCCTTTTCAGGTGGGGCTCTTTGTCAACTACGCCACCTCAGCCGCCGGCAGCCTGCGTTGTGAAATTCAGGATGAGAATGGAATACCGATCCCGGGATTTTCAATGGCAGAGTGCGACGAAGCAGTGGGTGATGCGATTGAGTTTCCAATACGTTGGAACGGATCAGCTGATCTGGGTTCCTTGGCAGGGCGGCCGATTCAGTTGCGGTTTGAAGTAAAAGATGCGGATCTGTATGCGATCCGGTTCGGAAGATGAAAATGCGTATCGAATATCAGCGCAGGTCTGCTGAGCAGACTGTCACGTCGCATGCTTTCCAAAGCGCGATCAACAGAAAGTTCTGGTCCTTAAGTGACTGCGGCATGATACGGATGTTCCTGCTGGCGCTGAACTTGATTGCTGTGGATGCGGCACTGGCGCAACAGGCTATTGATACAAAATTCGCGGTGACTGTCTCGGCCTCAACTTACGCTCAAGGGCAGGGGCCGATTGTTGCGATCGACGAGGCCCATCACAATTATCATACGGCGGGCGGGCGCTATGCAGCGTTTGCTGATCTACTGAGCAAGGATGGTTACCGGGTGAGGCCCTCAGGCTCGATCTTTTCGAAGAAGAGATTGAAGAAGGTGGATGTGCTGGTCATCGCCAATGCCTTGCACGAGAGCAATAAACGGAAGTGGACATTGCCGACCCCGTCCGCGTTTAGCGACGCTGAGATTCGCGTGGTGCGGGATTGGGTGAAACAGGGAGGCAGTCTGTTGTTGATCGCCGATCATATGCCGTTCCCGGGGGCGGCGGCCGAGCTGGGGCGGGAGTTCGGGTTTGCCTTCGGGAACGGCTATGCGAGCGGTCCGGCTGAGGGTGTTTTTCGCAAATCGGACGGATTGCTGAAAGAGCACGCCATTACCTCCGGCCGATCAAAACCGGAGGCGATCACCGCAGTGCGCACTTTCACGGGGCAAGCCTTTCAGGCGACGAAAGAGGTGGCTCCGCTGATTGTCTTTGGCGCCGGGCATTCCATGCGGTTGCCAAAGCGGGCGAACCGGTTTGATACGGACACGCCGAGTGTGAAAGTGGACGGTTGGCTTCATGCCGGTGCCCGTAAGTTTGGCAAAGGGCGGGTCGTGGTATTTGGCGAGGCCGCCATGTTCAGTGCCCAGCTCTCTGGAACTTCGAAAAGACCGATGGGGATGAATGCTCCCGGGGCCGAGCAGAACAAGCAGCTCTGCCTCAACGTTCTACATTGGCTGTCCGGGCTGTTGGAACCGGAGAATACGAAACCGTAGGAGATACTGAGGACAAAGTGGCGGCGAGTTCCTACTCCCCGCCGATGGCGATGAGATGATGTCGCGTCCTAAAGAAAAGCGTTCCTTCCGAAATGGCGGACGTGGCAAGACAGGTTTCCCCGAGCGGGTTGATGGCGGTGATAGAAAACTCGCGGGTGGCCGGCACGACGAATACCGCGCCGTTTTCGCTGGTGAGATAGAGATTGCCGTTGGCGGATACGGGGGACGCGGTGAATCCTGACCGCCCTTTCTCCAGTCGTTCCTCATAGTGAATTGTTCCCGTGCGGGCATCGAAGCAGGTAAGGATGCCGAGATCGCTGCAACCATACAGATTGTTCCCAACCACGATGGGAGTCTGCATGTAGTTTCCCTTGCGGGCATGGGTCCAGACAATCGTGTCGTTGGTCGAAGCCACGTTGTCGGGAGTGATGTCGCCGGTGGCGTCCAGGCGCAGAGCGCGCATCGGGCGGGAGCGGCCATGGGCGCTGGTGAGGTAGACGTAGCCATGCCCGAATACGGGAGTGGGCACCGGAATGTCCCCTCCTCCGGAGAGTTTCCAGAGTTCCCGGCCGGTCACAAAATCGTAGCCACCGCTGTGATGCCAGCCGTTCAGAATGATCTGGGTGCGATTCATATCCTGGTGGATGGCGGGTGTGCTCCACGTCGGAACGTCTTTGCGGGCCGTGCGCCAGAGTTCCTTCCCATCCTTGAGATCGTAAGCGGCGACAAACGAATCTTCCTGCACGTCGCATTGAATGATCACCCGGCCGTCATGAATGATCGGTGATCCCGCGAAACCCCACTGGGCGGTTTTCACCTTGTAGTATCCGGAATCCATCGGGCCGAGATCCTGTTTCCAGATAAACTTGCCGGCCGTGTCGAAACAGAAAAGTCCTTCGGAGCCAAACAACGCCACGATGCGTTGGCCGTCGGTGGCCGGGGTGGAGTTGCAATGGGTTGCCTTGGTGTGGCGTTTGACGCGCGGCAGTCCTTCCAGCGCCAGGGTGTCCCAAACGATGGCCCCGGTGGTTTTGTCGATGGCAAGGAGACGCCAGCGCTGTTCATCCTTTTCATCGACCGACGCGATCTTGCCGTAGAGTCCCACCTTGAGAGCCGCATCGCCCTCGCCCTGGGCGGTCTGCAAGTAGACGCGGTCGCCCCAGATGATCGGTGAGGAATGGGCCAAGCCAGGAATCCGGGTCTTCCACCGCACCTGGGTGCCAGCTGGGACGTTCCAATTCGTGGGGGTGGCAAAACCGGTGGCGACGCCGGCTGCCTTGATGCCTCGAAACTGCGGCCAGTCTTGTGGGCCGGCAGAGAGGAAGGTGCCCGTAGCTAGCAGCAACGCGCACGAGAGAAACAGTTTCATACCGTGGATGTTGTCGGTCCGGCGGGTTGATCTCAAATCAAAACCACCTGGCGGGTTTCCGGCGCGGTACTACGGTGGTGCCGAATTGTTGATGAACGCCGCCCACCTCTGGCTGTTCGAATCGTCACGTAATCCTCATGTGGGGCTCAAACACGCAGATGGCGCGGCGACATTCAGGCGGGCCGACGATCTGCGCTTCTGTGAAATGCTGGCCCGTCCACTTCTGAAGATCTTCGAAGTCGATGTCTGCGTGGCTTTTGTCGTTGCTGCGCCAGCGCCAGGGGTAGCTGAGAATGACTTTGTCGCACACGCGGCACATCTCGTTGAAGGCCTCCCGTTGGCGCCCTTCGAAATGCTCGAAGACCTGCAACGCCAAGCCGAGATTGAACTGGCGGTCAGTGAAAGGCCAGGGGCTTTCCAGGGCGTCATGAACGAGGGTGCGGGGATGATTCTTGCGCCGGTCCATAACGGTGCTGTCGTGGAAGAGCGGCAGTTGGTAAGCGCCGATCTCGAGCACGGACTCCGGGTTCAGTGACTGCGCCATCTGAATCGCGCGCTCGTAGTAGTGCCAGCGCCGGCCGAAGTATTTCTCTTTGGCCAGCGCCCGTTCGTAGTCTTCGAAGGTGATCGGGTTCATGGGTGGTTTGGGTCAATCGTCTTCCCGGCGATTTTGGAAGAAGGTGCGAACGGCGTCGTGGATCTCGGGTTTCACGGTGTTCCATTCCCAGCATCCGTCGGTGTTCACGCGCAGATCCAAAGCCGGATCAATCTCGTTCATGAGTTCGTGCCGGCTGCCATATTGGCGGTTCTGGTGGCTCCCGTGATAGAGGGCACGGAGGTGGGAATTGACGAGGCCAATTTGTCCGCGCACGAGGCCACCAAACTCTCGAGCCCAGGCAAAAAAGGCTTCGCGGTGGACGGGGCTGAGGTTTCTGAGAAACGGAACACGTTCGGTCTTTTGGGGCCAA
>JBLFYM010000184.1:0-11262 GCA_047608975.1 Limisphaerales bacterium
ACTCTCTCAGCCGGAATTGTTTTGCGGTTTCCGTCAAGTAACCTGCTTCTCGACAAATCGGCGTGCAAAAATTAGCCTGATTCCAGTCCATGACGAATTTGATTTCCAAGCCAAAAAGAGTGCGTCGTAGGGACGTGCCAGTCGTTGATCAGGTCATGGTGGAGGAGCGCGCGGCGTCGTTCACCCGCCGGAGCATCAAGGCATTGACCAAGCTCGCCGGGCTCAAACTCGCCGTGGCGATGATGGATCTGACCACATTGGAGGGGAAAGATACGGCCGGAAAAGTGGGCTTTCTTTGCCGTAAGGCGTTGCAGCCCGCTGATCCCCGACTGGAAGTGCCGACCTGTGCGGCAGTCTGTGTGTATCCCTCCATGGTAAAGAACGCCCGGAAATTTCTGGGCGAGAACTCCCCGGTGAAGGTGGCGTCCGTCGCAACTGGATTTCCGAGTGGGCAGTATCCGCTCAAGACCCGGTTGGAGGAAACCCGCCGGGCCGTGCGCGATGGCGCGGATGAGATCGACATGGTGATTGATCGGGGCGCATTCCACTCGGGCGAGTTCAATTTGGTGCAGGACGAAATCGCGGCTGTGAAAGAGGCCTGTGGCGCGGCCCATCTCAAAGTGATCATTGAAACAGGTGAACTTGATACTTACGACAATGTCCGACTGGCGAGTCAACTGGCGATGAATGCCGGCGCAGATTTCATCAAAACGTCCACCGGCAAAGTTGCTCCGGCCGCGACCATGCCGGTCACCTTGGTGATGCTGGAAGCGATCCGTGATTTCTATTTCGACACCGGTGTTCGCATTGGCATGAAACCGGCCGGTGGAATTCGGACGTCCAAACAGGCGTTGCACTATCTCGTGATGGTCAAAGAGACCCTGGGTGATGCTTGGCTCACGCCTGATCTCTTCCGTTTTGGTGCCAGCACGCTGGTCAACGATGTGACGATGCAGATCGGCAAGTTGAAGGACGGGAACTACCAGAGTGCCGACTACTATTCGCTGCCCTGATCCATGCCCCGCGAAACCATTCAGGCCAAGACCGGGCGGGTGCGCGAGATCATCGCCGGACTCAAGGCGACTTATCCGGACGCGCATTGTGAGCTGAACTATCGCAATCCGCTCGAACTGCTCATCGCCACGATCCTTTCCGCCCAATGCACTGACAAGCAGGTCAATATTGTGACCGCAGATCTCTTCAAGAAGTATCGTTCCGCCCAAGAATTTGCGGACGCAGATCTGGCTGAACTGATGAATGATGTCCGGCGTATCGGCTTCTTTCGGAACAAGGCGAAGAACATCAGGGCCTGCTGTCAGCGGTTGGTGGATTTGCACGGAGGCAAGGTGCCGAAGTCAATGGATGAACTGACGCCTCTCGGGGGCGTGGGCAGAAAGACGGCAAACGTGGTGTTGGGCAACGCCTATGATATCAACGTCGGGGTGGTTGTGGATACGCACGTCAGGCGGCTTTCGAACCGATTGGGCATCACCCGCGAGACCACACCTGAGAAGATTGAGAAGGTATTGATGAAGTTTGTTCCCCCGGCGGAGTGGACCCTGTTCAGCCATTGGCTGATCTGGCACGGGCGGCGGCGTTGCTCGGCGCGCAAGCCGGAATGCGATGCGTGTGAGATCCGCGAGCTTTGTCATCGCGTGGGAATGAAATGACGGCCGGCTGGAGCGTATTGGATACCGGCGCTTCCGCTGCGGAATTCAACATGGCGTTCGATGAGGCTTTGCTTCATCAGGCAGTCGCCATCGGACACCCGGTGCTGCGGTTCTACTCCTGGCTCGAGCCTGCCGCGACCTTCGGATACTTCCAACCCTACGCCATGGTTTCCAATGCGACCGAACTTCGGCCGCTGGTCCGGCGGCCGACCGGTGGTGGTATCGTTCCTCATGATCGCGACTGGACCTACAGCCTCATCGTTCCCGTTGGGCATGATTGGCACGGCCTGAATGCCCGGCGGAGTTATGAACAGATCCATAGCTGGATTGATGTTGCCCTTCGAAACCTCGGAGTCGCCACGCGGTTGGCGGAACTAGCTGTGGAGGGGGAAGGGAAGTGTTTTGTCGGATGTGAGGAGAACGACGTTCTCTTTGAAGGCAACAAGATCGGTGGAGCAGCGCAGCGGCGGAATCGAGACGGATTGTTGATCCAGGGTTCCATTCAGCCGGATGACTCGTTTCCCGACCGGTCAGAGTGGCAGGCGAAGATGATCGAATTGGGGGAGGAACAGTTTGGCTCATCTGCCGGGCCGCTTTCAACCGCTGCTCTGACGCTGGTACAGCGTCAGGTGCCGGAGCTTGTCCGCGACAAATACGGCGATCCCTCGTACAATCAAAAGCGTTGATCTATGCCGAAGGATTTCGATGTCATCGTGGTGGGGGCCGGTGGGAGCGGGCTCGCTGCGGCGGTGAGTGCTGCCGAAAATGGCTGCCGGGTTCTGGTGCTGGAGAAACGTCCGGAACCGGGCGGCACGACGGGGATTGCGGTGGGATCGTTCACTGCGAATGGCACGGCCATGCAACGGAGGTCGCAGATCGAAGATTCACTGGATCACCATTCAGAGGATGCTGGTAAATTTGCGCCCGGTTCCATCGAGGAACGAAACAATGATTCGCTTCGTCGTTTCTTCCTGAGCCACTCCGCTGAAACGCTGGAGTGGCTGCGCGAGATGGGACTGTCATTTCATGGGCCCAACCCGGAACCGCCAAATCGAGTTCCGCGAATGCACAATGTCGTGCCGAACGCGAAGGCCTACATCACCACCCTTCAATCGCGCCTGATCATGAATGGTGGCGAACTGGTTTGCTCTGCTCAGGTGAAGGCCCTGCTTACTACGGATGCCGGGCGGGTTACGGGTGTCGAAGTCGTTTGCCAGGACGGTCAAACCAGGAAGATCCACGCCCGTCGCGGTGTCGTGTTGGCATGTGGCGATTACGCCGGCTCCCATCGACTGATCGCGAAACACAAGGGTGATCGTTACGGACAGATCAACGGGATCAATCCGCATGCGGCGGGTGAAGGTCACGAACTCGCAGAATCGGTCGGTGCCCGTTTGTTGAACATGGACGTGACTTACGGACCGGAGGTGAGGTTTATGCCGCCCACCGGAAAAACGTTCTTTCAGCAGCTGCTCGCCACGTCGGGACTGATGGCGCGGCTGGCCGGTAGGCTCCTTCCGTGGGTGCCGAAGTTTGTTGTTACCGCATATATCAAGCGATTGTTGGTGACCTGGCAGCATCCTGAGAATGCGCTCTTTGATGACGGCGCCATTTTGCTGAATTGCGACGGTCGGCGATTTTGCAACGAAAAGTCATGGCCTGATCGCGAGATCGCGATTGCCGATCAGCCCCACAAACTGGCGTATCTGCTGCTAGATGAACGGGTCGCGGAACGATACGCGAAGTGGCCGCACTTCATCTCCACCGCACCCAAGATCGCGTACGCCTACGCGAACGACTATTTGAAATTGCGCCCGGACATTGCGGTGGCTGCGGATTCGGTTGCAGCCCTCGCGCGGAGTCGCGAGCTGAACGCTGAAAACATGTTGAAGACGGTCGCGGAGTTTAATGCCGTCGTGCGGCGAGAAATGGCAGACCCGTTTGGGCGCACTGACGATGAGCATGAATTGAGCGGCAGCCGTTGGGTGTTGCTCGGACCGGCGTGCGCCTACTTCACCACGACGGAAGGTGGCGCAGCGATTGATGAGAGCTTGAGGGTTCTTGATCAGGAAGGAAATTCCATTGAAGGGCTGTACGCTGTGGGGCAAACCGGACTGGGCGGGCAGATTCTCTGGGGGCACGGCCTGCACATCGGCTGGGCGCTCACGAGTGGCCGGTTGGTCGGGAAAGTTCTGGGTAGGACCCGGGCGTAGGCTCAAGGACCTGATGGTGGAGCGGAGACTTTGTCGCCTGATTCATCTCCATTCCCATCTTTGGCAATCTCGTCAAGATGATGGCTGCTCTTGAAACTCAGGTAGACCACCCCTCCGATCAGGCTCCAGAACAGACTGCCGGCGAAACACAATAGCGAGAGCGCGAGCGCCTGCGATGCGGTGTCAGCGATCTGTGGTGCGATCAACATGTAGACGAAGAGGTTCTCCCGGACGCCGAGCCCGCTGGGCGAGATCGGCAGCGCGATGAAACAACTGATGATCGGCACGATTGTGAGCAGTTGCCAGAACGTGACGTTGGATTGCATTCCCCAAGCGACGGTTTGCACGTGCACGATGGCGACGAAGTTGATCAGGAGCGAAAGCAACACGGTGCTGATGAGCATTTTTTTGTGGCGGCCAAATACCAGGAACGAATCCCGGAGGCGTTCGATGGAATCACCTTTCGGGAGTTTGCGAATCCAGCTCCGAACCTGTGGCAGGAATCTGGAGGTCCCACCCCTCAACGCCAGGACCGTTGCGACGCCCCCTCCAACAGCCATGGCGATCACGAACAGCGAGAGTTTTTGAAAGACCGGATCAGAATTAAGTAGGGAGATATTGAAAGTCATTGCCACCACGGCGAACAGCAGCAGGGAGAACAGTCCGATAATTCGGTCGACGAAAACCGTGCCCACCGCTTCGACCTTTTTGTGATGGGTTTCCCGGGCGGCACAGTAGGCCTTGATCAGATCGCCCCCGGTTGCTCCCAGAAGGAAGGAGTTGAAAAAATGGGCGACAATCGAAATCTCCATTGCCCTCCCAAATGAAAGATTCAGTCCATGAACCTGCAGGACCTGTCGCCACCGAATGACGCTGAGAAAGATCGTTCCCCCCATGAATATCAACGATAGCGCAAACGGGCCGCCGCTCACCTGACGCACACTGCGCCAGAGTTCCTTTGGTCCGTGTTCCCAGGACACTTGCAGGCGTTGCTCTCGTGATAACTCGTTCCAGGCTGGTTGATGTTCAGCTTCTTCCCAAATGCGTTTTCCCTCGTTCCAGAAGATCGCCTGAAGAATCCACGCCATCAGCAGGCCGCAGACTGCGAGCCGCACGAGTGTGGGAAGGAGCTTCTTTTTGTTTTCGCCTGGCATGTGAATCACCCGAAGCGCCGAAAGCTAGCCACCGCGCGCGGTCATCTGACAATAGGGCATTTGATGTAACGCCGGGGGATCGGCCTCAAGATTCGCCCCAGACGGATTTCAGATGTTTCACCCCGGTGAGAACCTCTTCTTTGGAAAGCGCGGGGTTCATTTCGAACACCTTGATGTGATCCGGTTTCACCAATTTCCCCAAAGCCTCAAAATCGATCATCCCGCTGCCGGGTGGCTGATGGTCTTTGCCGGGAAAAGCCACGTCATGAACGTGGAATCCGCCCAGTCGATGGGCGAGGGACTGCACGTGCATCGTGTGATCGATGAAGCCGAGGTTCGCCTTGATCTGGCCATGGCCGCAGTCGTGCCAGTAGCGGACCGTTTCGCTCGGCAGCTCATCCAAGAACATCCACATCTCCTGATCGAGAGGGATCTCTTCGAGCGCCTCCCGATTTTCAATGCCCAGCAGAAGATCGTGTTCAGCCGCTTTGACCGCGATCCGGTTCAACATCTCCAACGAGCGTTCCAGAGGTCCGGTCTTGCACGCCTCTTGGCGGGCGATCGCTTGGGTGACCAACTCGTTGAACTCTTCGCTGCCGGATTTGTCAGCCGCGACGAGATCCAGAATCGTGTCCGTGAATTTCTCGTTCTGGGCTCCAAACAATCCCGCGAAGAAGCTGGGCCTGAATTCCATACTGCCGGAGTGAATCACGATCAGCTTCGCTTTCACCCTGACAGCAAACTCGATCGTCTTGAGGGTGTGCTTCCACGCGTATTCGCGTTCCCGCCGATCTTCCGAGGAAAACTCGTAAATGTTTGGGGCAGCGTGGTTTACGCCCAGAGGGAGAGGGCAGAAGTTATGTAGCGTGGAGATTTTGATCTCTCCGGCTTCCACCGCATCGACGATTCCAGGGACCAAGCTGACCCGGATGCCGTGGCTTAATTCCGCGTATTCGAATCCCAACTCCGCAATCTCACGGAGCATCGCGCGACCATCGTCGTGCCGATGCGAGTTCCAGCAGGTTGAAAAGGAATACATGTCAGGTGGGGCACTTAACAAAAAATGCGAGTAAATCGACTGTTCGAGCGGCGGGATTGCGCTCCGGATTATGTCGAATGCTGTCCATTTTTGATGGGAAAAACGGCGGAAAATCCTGAATTACACGAGTTCACAAAAAAAGCCGGCGCAGGGTTTCGGCCCGCACCGGCTTTGTGAAATGTCCGCCTAAAGTTCGGCGTATCGCGCTTTGAGCATTGCGGAAAAGCGGGCCACTTTCATTTTGCGGCGCTTTTTCTCGCTCGGCTTTTCATAGCGGCGATGGTCGCGGACATCTTTCAGCGTGCCCTCACGATCCAGCTTTTTCTTCAGCCGTCGCAGCGCTTTTTCCACTGACTCGCCCTTTTTAATTTTTATCTCAGTCACAAATTCTCACGTCCCTTCTATATTTCGTCGTAGTTCGTGTTTACCCGCTAGTTCCACGGGGCCGCAAAGCGTAGTTGGGCCCCACAGGGGTGTCAACCGGCAATCACGGGATTATCTAGATCGAAAAACCTTTTCTTTTGTTCAAAAAAACTTCATTTTTTGAGAATGGGTGCACCCATTCAGCCTTTAACGTTAACACCCGAACAAATCGAAGAGTTAAGCACGGCTCTTGGTGATACGAGGCACAATGTGAACAACCACATTGCGCTGATCGTTGCAGCCGTGGAATTGATCAAACGCAAGCCGGAAGCCCTCGAAAAGTGGCTGACGAGCCTGGCTCAACAGCCCGACAAAATTAGCGGCGAGATGAAGGTTTTTTCGGAAGTATTTGAAAAAATGCTTCAGATAGACCGCGATTAGCCGGTTTTTTGTATGGCGATCCGCTGGGGCATCATTGGTTGCGGTGACGTTTGTGAGGTAAAGAGCGGCCCCGGGTTCCAAAAAGCGGAGGGAAGCGAATTGGTTGCTGTGATGCGCCGCACGCCTGGCCAGGCGGAGGATTTTGCCTGCCGACACCACGTCCCACGTTGGTATACGGATGTTTCCACACTGATCGCGGATCCCGAGATTGATGCGGTTTACATCGCCACTCCCCCCGGCTCACATCTTGAGATTTCGCGCTTGGTCGCGCTGGCCGGCAAGCCGGCCTACATCGAGAAACCCATGGCGCGCAACGCCGCCGAATGTCGGGAGATGATCAAGCTTTTCAAAGCTGCGAACACCCCTCTCTTTGTCGCGTATTACCGTCGTAGCCTTCCGCGATTTCAGAAAGTGGCCGAACTGTTTCCCCAGCTCGGCGCGCTGCGGAAGGTAAGCTACACCTTCACCCGAAACCCCTTGGTCGATCTGGAGCCGCTGCCTTGGCGGTTGGAAGTCGAGCAATCGGGTGGGGGATTGTTTCTGGACATAGGCTGTCACGCCCTGGATCTCCTCGATCACTTGCTGGGGCCATTGGAACAGGTATCCGGCAATGCCCGGAACATCGCGGGACTCTACGACGTGGAAGACACTGTCTCCCTGAATTGGACCTGGGCGTCAGGCACACCCGGGTCCGCAGAATTTCAGTTCTCAGGGAACGCGGATCGGGATGAGTTTGTGTTCGAGGGCGAGAAAGGTTCACTCCGGGCCGCGTGCTTTGATACCACGCCAATACGTCTTCAACTACACGATGAACCGGAAGAATCCATTGAAGCACCGAATCCAGATCACGTTCACCAGCCGATGATTCAGGCGGTGACGGATGAGCTGACCGGAAAGGGGGCAAGTCCCAGTTCCGGCAGATCAGCGGTGCGGACCAATCTCGTGATGGATGCGGTGCTGTCTGCCTACTACGCTGGGCGAACCGATGCGTTTTGGACCCGCGCGGCGCAGTGGCCGAAGTGAATTGTCCAGAACGTAAGAGGCTTGAACTGCCTTACATCACCATCCCGCCGTCCACCGCCAGAACCTGTCCGGTGATGTAACTGGCTGCCGGGCCGGCCAGAAACAACACCGCATCCGCGATCTCGTCCCCTTGCCCAAGGCGCGCCAAAGGAATTTGCGTCAATATTCCCGCCTTCTGTTCGTCCGTCAGCACAGAGGTCATGTCGGTGTCGATGAAGCCGGGTGCGACGACGTTCGCGGTGATGCCGCGGGACGCGAGTTCGCGGGCCACTGACTTGGTGAAGCCGATCAATCCGGCCTTGCTCGCCGCGTAGTTCGCCTGGCCAGCATTTCCGATCAGACCGATTACGGAGGCGATGTTGATGATTCGCCCGGTCCGCTGTTTCATCAGCGGACGCGTAAAGGCTTTCACGAAATTGAACGCGCCCTTCAGATTGGTGTTGAGCACGATATCCCAGTCCTCGCTGCTCATCCGCATGAGCAGGCCATCGCGGGTGACACCGGCATTGTTGACCAGAATGTCTATTTTGCCGCAATCGGCAGTAATCTGTTTTGCGCAGGCCGCCACCGCGTCCGAATCCGCGACATCGACCGCATGTGCCCAGGCATTTCGACCCAGCGCCTTCACCTCATCCGCCACCTTCTGCGAATTCGCTTCCGTGCGCGAAACGCAAACCACATCAGCGCCCGCAGCGGCGAATTTCAACGCGATCGCGCGTCCGATTCCGCGTCCTGCTCCGGTCACAACCGCAACCTGCCCATCCAATTCACTCATAGGCTGGGAGTTGTGGGATTTCGAATTGGCGATGTCAATTCGGCAATGGGTTTTTGGGTGGAAACAGGGGCCGTAAGACATTCGGAACTGCTATTGATGGCGTCGATGGGAGAAAGGAATGGAGCCCCGGGAATTGTATCTCTCAACCCCACCCCTTCCACTTACAGCGCAGATCCCTCGGCCTGACTCTTGCGCCAGCGGATTGAATCTGCTTACGATGTCGCCACTGCGCGCGTGGCGGAATTGGCAGACGCACCAGATTTAGGTTCTGGCGACCGCAAGGTCGTGGAGGTTCAAGTCCTCTCGCGCGTATTTCTTCCGTTGGACGGTGAATTCTTTTGCATATCAGGTGGTTCGTGTTCGGTGAAAATGTAAATCCCCAGTCCTCGACATGGTAGGTAAGCCACAGCCAAACAGTCCGTTTCTGCGTGATCTCGTAGGCTATTTAATCGGTGGGCTGGCCGGTGCTTTTGCCAGTGGGTGGATTATTGTTTCCATTTATCCCCTGCCAGCTGTTCCCAATCCGAGAGACCACACCGGAGAGGCATTGGTTTTCATTTCTTCGCTCGCATTTTTTTGCGGAGGATTCATCGGCCGGCGAGCGTTCACGCCTTTATCGTATGTCGATATCTTGCGTCCGACGCTCAAATCAGCGGCAGTTGGCATTGTTTTCTGCTTGATGACCGGACTCTCCACGAAGGAGTCCGTGACCTCATTGCTCTTCTTTGGGGCGGGGTTGGTTGCGAGTGGCTTGATCGCGCTCTTGTTTTCTCGGGTTTTTCCTCCCGCGCAGAAGCGGGAAGCAATGGAGCATGGTGGCATTGCTTCACGGAGATAATGAATCAGTTTTGAATCACAATACCGAATTGGTTGGGCGGGATGACTGGATGGGAGAGCCTTCCCTTACTTCGACCACTCTTTCAATTCCTCCGCGCCAAGTTCGCCCCAGTAGAGGCGGATGTCGGTGGCTTTGCCGGTGAAACGGAAGTTCTCGGCGTAGTCGCCGACGGCGGAACTGTTGTCTTCGCCGAGGGACATGCCGTCGTTGGGACGGAGCTGAAGGAAGTCGGACTTGGCGCGGGCGGCGATCTTGCCGTTTACCTTGAGCAGGAGCTGGCCTTTGTCATTGAGAATTCCGACGAGGTGAATTTCCTGATCAGTTGCGAGTTTCTCCCCCTCGATCTCCACTAGGATGCTGTTCACGCGGGTGGCGAAGACGGGTTTGCCTTTGCGGATGAAGAGGCTGTATCCCATCGCTCCACCGCCTTGGGCAATGATCACGCCGTCGGCGGACGGAATCACTTTTGCGCCAACGGTCAGCGACTTGACGGAGGGATCGGGTCGTTTGGTGACTTGGGCGCTGAGATCGGCGAAGCGGACGACTTCCTTTACCTTGGTTTTTCCCTGCGGACGACGGCGACGCTTCCGTTCGTCGCCGGGCACGGCTTTGTGAGGATCGGTTTCGCCAAATTTGTTCTGTAGGTTGTAAATCTCCTGCGTCAGCTCGCTGCGGACGGAGGCGTATTCGGCTCTCTCGGATACGTCCTGCATTTCCAGGGGATCATTCGTCGTGTCATACAGTTCCCATTCCTTGAGTTGGTAGCTGTAGAAGAGTTTGTTGGTCTTGGTCACGACGCCGTAGTGCTTGGCAACAGAATGCGCTCCGGGAAATTCGTAGTAGTGATAGTAAAACGATTTTCGCCAGTCCTTCGGGGTTTTGCCCTTCAGAATAGGAACGATGCTTTGGCCGTGAAGATCGCTGGGAACGGGGGCCCCGGCGATTTCAAGGAAGGTTGCGGCGTAATCGATATTGGCAACCAGATCGGTGTTTGCGGTGCCGGGTTTCACGACGCCAGGCCAACGGACGACGAGCGGGGCGCGAACGGATTCTTCGTAGATCCAGCGCTTGTCAAACCAGCCATGTTCACCCAGATAGAAGCCCTGATCGGCGTTGTAGATGACGACGGTGTTTTCCGCCAAACCGGTTTCATCCAGGTAGTCAAGGACCTGCCCCACACCCTTATCCACAGCGGCGATGGTGCGGAGGTAGTCCTTCATGTAGCGCTGATACTTCCAACGGATCAGATCGTTGCCCGTCAGGTTGGCCTTTTCGAAGGCTTCGTTCTTGGGGCCGTAAGCAGCGTTCCATTTCGCCAGTTGATCTGGTGTGAGATTGCGTGGCGGAGTGAGCTTGAGGTCGCGCGGAGTCATGGTCTTCGCGATGGTCATGTCGTTCTGCTTGGCCGCCGTGCCGCGCTGGCGGTAATCGTCGAAGAGGGTGGAGGGCTCCCAGATGTCACGGTCGTCGTAGAGCGTCAGCTCGTTTGGCCCGGGTTCCCAGGAACGGTGCGGGGCCTTGTGCTGGAACATCAGCATGAAGGGCTGATCCTTTTTCCGCTGATTTTTCAGCCAGCCCATGGTCTTTTCCGTGATGATCTCGGTGGTGTAGCCGGTGTGGGCGACGGTGGCGGGCTCGCCTTTGCTATTCGTCTTCATCGGCGGGTTGTAGTAGGGGCCCTGACCAATGAGGACGTCCCAGTAATCGAAGCCGGTCGGGTCGCTGCCTAAATGCCATTTGCCGACG
>JBLFYM010000185.1:0-11192 GCA_047608975.1 Limisphaerales bacterium
GAAGTGTGACCTCCCCCAGCTCGCTCATGAACTGGATCGAAGGGGCGTACTCGATCATATCCACGATATCTTCCCGCGGCGGCGCGCCGTCCTCGATGGCGGCCATGATCAGCGCAAGACCCTCCACCATTCCGCCCTTCACCTCCGTGAACTGCAGTTCGTCGTCTTCGGTGAAGTTTTTGGAAATCCCCATCGCAATGAACTTCCTAAACTGTTTCCAGAGCTCCAAGTGATTTTCGAGGTGACTGATCAGTTCCGCGACTTCCAGCGTCTTGCCGGAAGCCTTCAGTTCTCCCATCACCGCCTGCCAGGCGACAAACAAGCGATGCCACTTCATCTCGAGGTTGCGGCGGGTATCGTTCGTCAGCTCGCTGACGTAGCGAATCGATGGGGCATCATTTACCAAATCATGTACGTCCGCGCGCGCGGGCGTGCCTTCCTCACTGAAGTTGAGGATCTCCTCCAACTGCTGCATGAGACTGCTCTTGAGCTCCAAAAACTCAGTCTCGTCCTCCTCGTCAAACTGCTTCGTCCGGGCCTTCCCGACAAATTCGGCAAAACGCTGCCAGCAGTCGAGGTGGGCCTCGAGGTGAATAATGATCTCTTCAATATTGGCAGAACCCATGGTTGCTTCCGGCTTAAATTAAGGCGAGGCGGACAATCGCTTGTCAATTGATTACTGAGAAACGACCGGATAACCCGCTGCTATTTCTGCCTCAGCCCGCCCGCCAGCCCCGCGGCAGTGAGGCCTGACGAAGGAATGCTGCCGGTCAGGAACGCCTTGAACGACTCAAATTGCGCTCCGAGGTTGGAGATCAAACCGTTGAACTGGCCTTCCATGATATCCCAATGGATCTCAACCCAGCCCGCGTAGGCGAGCATCGTCAGCGTGAGCAGATAGAAGCCGATGATGACCGTTGCCAGTTTGATGAAGGCCCGGATGGCAAAGCCGATCGCGAAGCCGACAAACAGGCCGAACCCGCCTTTGACAAACATCTTCGAGAAGTCGGCCGAGCCGATCTCGGACGAAGTGGGAGCCGGTCCGGTCGAACTTGAGCCAGTCCCGTTGGACGGCGCGTTCGTGAATCCCGGAATCGGAAGGTCAATCCCGCCTCCCTGGCCAAACGTCGTCCTCATCAGGTCTTCGTTTTGCCCGGAACCCTTCGCCGCTGTCTTCGGTTCTGGGTGAGTTGAGGTTGAAGCCACTGAGGTCTCAGTTGAGTCAGGCGCGACCATTCCCAATCCGAGCCCCACGAGCATCATTCCCACTGCGGCCACCACCAGCATTACCTTCCCCCGGGTGAACTCGTAATGATCCAGGCCGAACGTTTCCCGAATTCCCGGAGCCTTCGTTGCCCCGGCGTGGTTCTGTTCGTTCATACGCAGAATTTATAGCGGCCCGCGCCGACTAGCGAAAGTCGGGGAAAAAGAAAAAGACCGGAATCTTTCGATTCCGGTCTTTCCTGCAAAGGTTCTCAGAAACTCAGATCGCTTCCTCACCCGTTTCATCAGTACGAATGCGGACCGCATTCTCAACTGGCAGAACGAAGACCTTGCCATCGCCGATCTTGCCGGTCTTGGCCGCCTCCACGATCGCGGCGATGACAGCATCCACCTTGTCGTCATTCACGACCGTCTCGATCTTGATCTTGGGGAGAAAGTCCACCGTGTATTCGCTGCCACGATAGATCTCGGTATGTCCCTTCTGTCGGCCAAATCCCTTGACCTCGGAAACAGACATGCCAACCACGCCCACGTCGGACAGAGCATCGCGCACTTCCTCAAGCTTGAACGGTTTGATGATAGCTTCAATTTTTTTCATAGATCAGTCTTTCAATTAGTCGTTGTAAGCCTCCTCGCCATGATAGGCGAGATCCAGGCCTTCGTTTTCTTCGGCTTCGCTCACCCGCAAACCAACCACAGCGGCGACAACCTTCAGGATAATGAAACTGGCAACGGCGGCATAGATTGCCGTGGCAACGGCGGCAAAACACTGGACCCCGAGCTGCATGCCCATGGTCATGCCTTCGTCGTAGCCGACCCCGCCGAGTTTGTCGGTCATGAACAACGCCAGCATGATCGTGCCCAGAAAGCCTCCCACACCGTGAACGCCGAAAACATCCAGTGAATCGTCATAGCCAAGTTTCTTCTTGAGCGCGGTTGATGCCCACCAGCAAAGGAAGCCGGCCGAGGCGCCAATCGCAATCGCACCGATCGGCCCAACCGTTCCGGACGCGGGCGTAATTGCTGCGAGCCCGGCGATCGAACCCGTCGCCGCACCAAGCATGCTCGGCTTACCAAATTTCGCCCACTCGATGAACATCCAGACCAGCGTCGCCGTCGCCGCCGAAATCTGAGTCACGACAATGGCACTGACCGCGCCACCATCCGCAGCGAGCTGGCTGCCACCATTGAATCCGAACCAACCGACCCACAGCATCGCCGCCCCCATGACGGTCATCGGCAGATTGTGAGGCGGCATCTGCTTCTTCGGATATCCCGTGCGCGGTCCCACCACGATGCAGGCGATCAAAGCCCCAACACCCGCAGTGATATGCACCACGATGCCGCCGGCAAAATCCTTCACTCCCATATCCGCGAAATAGCCACCTGCTCCCCCCCAGACCATGTGACAGATAGGCAGGTAGACGATCAGGTTCCAAAGCACGGTGAACCAGAGAACTGCGGAAAATTTCATGCGATCCACAAAGGCACCGACCATCAGCGCCGGGGTGATGATGAAGAAAGTCATCTGGAAGACAAAATGGAGCAGTTTCGGAATCTTTCCTTCCACAGAGTCGCGGGTAATCCCGTTCAGCATCATCAGATCGAGTCCACCCATGAACGAGTGCAGGTTCGTTTTGCCCAACTCCATCCCCGTTCTCGAGAATGCCACTGAATAACCGACCACCAGCCAAAGGAGCGTCATTACCGCAGTCAGCACAAAACACTGCATCAGCACCGACAGAACATTCTTTTTCCGCACCAACCCGCCGTAAAACAGCGCGAGACCCGGAATGTTCATGAACAGCACCAACGCCGTGGCCACCAGTATCCAAGCGGTGTCCCCGGCGCTGATGCCGCCGTCTTGGGCAAAAACCGGGATCGCACCGAAGGCCACCGTTGCTGCCAGAACGCGCTTGTAGCGCCCGTTATTTTCCGAATGAAGCATAGTCGTTTGATCAGGAATGCGTTGCCAATAGAGACCTCAACGCATTTTATGAATGCGCTTCAGGTCCCGAATGAATTTTCTCTATAGGTGCAATTGCGGTCGAATGGCCACAAAAAATTGTTAACACCGACCTTTGGTGGATGGTCGCAGCAGGGTTGTCACGCACCAGAATGCACAACCCACGACCTGCGGCAGCGAACGTGGAGGGATGTCACTCAGTGCCGCTTTTCCTCATTTATCTTGCCATGCTCCCCTGCCCCCGCCTTCAATTCCGGCCGAGTATGGAATCCTTTATCATCGTCCTGCTGGTGATCACGTCGATCGTCAGCGTGGCATTCATCATTGAACGCGCGATCGCGCTCCGCGGGTCGCGTACCGTGCCGCCGGAAGTCCGGGCGGCTGTCGCTCGCTGTCAGGGCCACAAAGATCTGCCCGCCCTGCGAAAAACCTGCGAGATCAACCCCTCGCCTTTGGCACGACTGGTCCTGATTGCCATATCCCACCTTGATTGTCCCAAGAACGAAACCATCGATGCACTTCAGACCCGGGCCCGACACGAGGTGGCCCAAATGGAACGCGGCCTCGTGGTACTCGAAATCACCACCGGCATTGCACCGCTGCTCGGGCTCGTCGGAACCATTTTTGGCCTCATTATGCTTTTCAATGCCATGGGCGCGGAGACGAACAACCAGGGCGCGTTTGCCGCCGGCATCGCCCTGGCGCTGAGGGCAACCCTGATGGGACTGATGGTCGCCATCCCATCGCTTATTTTCTGGAGCTATTACAATCGGCGGGTCGAGAGCCTCACGGTCGAGATGGAAACGATCTGCGACGAATTCCTGCAACGCTTCTACCGCACCCAGGACCGGCGTTAGTCATGCGATTCTCCGCCAAAAAACGCCGCCAGGCACCAGCCGTCATCATCGTCTCCCTGATCGATGTCCTGATCGTCGTGCTCATCTTTCTGGTGAGTTCCACGCAGTTCAAGAACCCCACAGCCATCAAGCTGGCGCTCCCTTCATCCACCACCTCACGGACTCCTGGAGACGACGAAGCGAAACCGATGATAGTGGAAATTGCGAAAACCCCGCCGCACCTCTTCTTGGACGGGATACCTGTCGGGACCAATCTTCTTTACCGCAAGATCCAGGAGGCGCTCTACAAGAATCCCGATGCCGTCGTCGCCTTGCGGGCGGACGCCATGGCCCCTTGGGGCGTCATCGTCGAGACGATGGATACCGCAAAATCTGCGGGACTGAAAAACCTCAGCGCCTTCACCAAACCCGCGGAGCCTTGAGCAGTTCGTGAGTGCCCAGCCGGAAAGCGTGCGCGTCGACAAGTGGCTCTGGGCCGTTCGCCTCTACAAGAGCCGCACGCTGGCTTCCGAAGCCTGCGCCGCCGGGCATGTGAAGATCGACGGCAACTCGGTGAAGCCTTCACGAGAAATTCGACCGGGCGAGGAACTCACCGCGAAGACCGGCCGTCTCACCCGCACGGTGAAGATGATCGCAGTTCTCGATAAACGCGTCGCTGGAAAGGCGGTACCCGGATACCTCGAAGACCTGACCCCGCCCGAAGAATACGAGCGGGCCAAGATCGTCAACGCTGGAGCCGGCCCTACATTTCCCAAAGGAACTGGACGTCCGACCAAGAAGCAGCGACGACTCCTCAAGTCCTTTACCGATCCGGAGTGATTCCGCTCGTGCAATTGAAACCGGGGGTGGCAACGGAGGAGTCACCACTGAGCCAGCGGGATTGCAAAAGCTCCAAAAGCCACATTGCGTTCGAGTAAATCCAGTGATTCACTCGTGTCCACACCACTCCTCTATGAGAACCGTGCTCCAACTACTGCCCGTCGCTCTGTTGGCTTTGCTGCCAACCGGTTCCCCCGGCGACCCAGCGAAGTTTTTTGAGGATTCCGTTCAGCCCCTCCTGCAAAAACACTGTACCGAATGCCACAATCCCGACCGCCGCAAAGCGGATCTGGATTTGACTACCGCATCCGGGATTCTCGCCGGTGGGGAATCTGGAAACATCTTCAAATCAGGCGATCCAGAGGACAGCCTGATCTACGAACTGGTGCACAAAGGCGAGATGCCCAAGAAGGGCGATCCCCTTTCCAGCGGAGAACAGCAGACGATTCACAACTGGATCAAAGCCGGCGCGACGTTCCGGGCCAAACCAGGTGAGCGGCCCCTTCACCAGCACGACATCATTCCCATCGTCCTGCTGCGTTGTAACTCCTGCCACGGCCCTCAACTCCAGCGCGGCAGCCTGGTGATGAACAGCAAGGCGGCGATGCTCAAGGGCGGCGAAAACGGCCCCGCAATCATCCCCGGGAAACCGGATGCGAGCTTGGCAATCCAACGCATCGAACAACAGCTTTGTCCCCCGAAAGGCCAACTCCTCAAATACTTCGTAAAACGCCCAACCGAAGAGGAAACCACCAAGCTGCGGAATTGGATCGCTGCCGGGGCACCGGAGGAAGACATCAAACCGGACGTGGCTTCCCTCGAATCCGATCCGCTGATCTCGGACGAAGACCGGCAACATTGGGCATTTCAGCCGGTCGGCAAAGTTGCCATTCCCAAAGGGGTTCGGCACGCCAACCCCATCGACGCTTTCATCGGACGCGGACTTGAGACCAAGGGATTGACCTTCAGTCCCTCCGCTTCCCGATTGCAGCTGATTCGTCGCGCCTTCCTCGATCTCACCGGAATCCCTCCCGCCCTCGACGAACTGCGCCGCTGGCGCGACGACTCAAGCGCGGAATGGTATGACGCGATGATCGGCACGCTGCTGGATTCGCCACGCTATGGCGAACGCTGGGGACGCTATTGGTTGGACCTCGCCGGCTATGCCGATTCGGAAGGCGGAACCTCCGCCGACCCACTGCGTCGGGTTGCCTGGAAATATCGCGACTACGTGATCAATTCGTTCAACCGGGACAAACCATACGATCGCTTTTTGCTCGAACAAATCGCGGGCGACGAGTTGGAGGACTTCGACAAGGCGTCCACCATCACCGACGAACTCGTTGAAAATCTGGTGGCGACCGGATTTCTTCGGATGGGCATTGATCAAACCGGATCCCGGACCATGAACTTTGTTTCCGAACGCATGGGGGTGATCGCCGATGCCATCGACGTGCTCGGCTCGGGCGTCATGGGACTCACACTGGCCTGCGCCCGCTGTCACTCCCACAAATACGATCCTATCCCCCATCGTGATTACTACCGTTTGAAAGCCACCCTCAAAGGGGCGTTTGACGAACACGACTGGCTGAGTTTCAAAAAGCGATCCCTGCAACTGGGAACCGCAGCGCAACGCGAGCGCTACAAAAAGGTCAATCCCACGCTGCTCTCCCAAATCAAGAAACTTGCAGCCGCACAGAAGCAGGCCGAGGCAGCTCTCCGCCTGGAAACCCTGCGACTTCACTATCCGGCCATGTCGGAAAGCGACCGCAAAGAATCACTGGTCGCGCTCCGCAAGGCAGACAATCAACGCAGCCTCAAACAACGCGGCCTGGTGGAAAAGCTGCTGGTCGCCGAGTTGATGCCCGATTCCCAACAACCCGCCGCAGTTTTACAGAGTCGGGAGAACATTAAATCTTCGAAACACGTCATCTTCGGGCTCCATGAGAAATTGGCACCCTCCCTTGAGATTCGCGCCTTGTGGGATCGCGGGCGGCCCTCACCGACCTACATCCTTCGCCGCGGCGAGCATGACAAATCCGGCCGCTTGGTTGGCCCCGGGGTACCGGCCGTGCTCACAGATGGTCGCACGCCATTCAAAGTGAAGCCGCCCTTTCCCAACGGCACGGGGAAATCCGGTCGGCGGTTGGCATTCGCCAAGTGGTTGACGAAACCTGATCACCCCTTGACCGCGCGCGTGATGGTCAATCGCATCTGGCACCATCACTTCGGTGCCGGTCTGGTCTCCACGCTTGAAAACTTTGGAGTGAAAGGCGAACGCCCCACCCATCCCGAATTGCTGGATTGGATTGCTGGCGAATTCATGCGTCATGGCTGGAGCATGAAGGCGATGCATCGCCTGATCATGACCTCGCGCACCTATCGGCAGTCCAGTCGCACGACCGAGAAGCAGCTGCGCCAGGATCCGCTGAATCATCAGGTTTCACGGATGCCCCTCCGGCGCATGGACGCCGAGGCACTGCGCGATTCCCTGCTGTTCGTCTCCGGCAGGCTCGACCCAAAGGCCGGCGGACCTCCAGATACAGTCTCAGTCGATCGCGAAGGGCTCGTCAGCATCAATCCAACCGGCAGTGGCAATTGGCGACGCAGTATTTACGCCCAGTATCGCCGCACGGAAATTCCCTCCATGATGGGAATCTTTGACTACCCGGAGATGGGTCCCAACTGTATCAGCCGCAGCGTCTCCATCATTTCTCCACAGTCCTTGATGCTGCTCAACAACAGCAGGATTCGTGAACTCGCCACGTCCTTTGCGGAACGGGTGCGCGCTGCTGCCGGATCGAATGCAAAACCAAATGAGCTGGTTAAGTCAGTGTATCAGCTCGCCATCAATCGCCCGCCCAATGACGCCGAACGAATGATCGGCACGGCCACCCTCGCCAAACTGAAAAACGCGTGGGATGACGATTCCCAGGCCGCCCTGGAAACGTATTGCCACACCGTGCTGAATTCAGCCGCCTTCATCTACGTGGACTGAGGAAAACCGTTCCCATGAATAACGAGAATCCAATCAACCGCCGCGATTTTTTTGGCCGGACCAGTGATGGCGTCCTTGGTGCCGCGCTACTGCATCTGCTCAATCAGGATTTCTACAGCGGCTCGGCGATCGCCTCCGAATCCGTTCCCATGAACAGCCTCAATCCGAGGCACGGTCATCATCCGGCCAAGGCGAAGTCCGTCATCCAGCTGTTCATGAATGGCGGTCCCAGCCAGATGGATCTGTTTGATCCCAAGCCCGTTCTCGATCGCATGGATGGCAAGTCCTACCCCGGCAATCCGGAGGGCATCGGCAATCAAAGCACCGCCGACATCGGGGTGATGATGGGTGGGCAATACGGCATGAAACGGCATGGGCAGTCGGGCATGTGGATGGCCGACGTGATGCCCCATCTTGCCGGCATGGCCGACGACATCTGTCTCGTCAAATCCATGTGGACCGATCATCCAAACCACGACAACGCCCTCTACAAAATCCAGTCCGGTCGCCTGTTCATGGGGTATCCCACCTTGGGAGCCTGGACCGTTTACGGCCTGGGATCAGAGAATCGAAACCTCCCGGCGTACGTCGTATTGAACGATCCCTTGGGCATGCCCAAGAACGGAACGCGCAACTGGACCGCCGGCTTCCTCCCCCCCTTGTATCAGGGCACTCCATTCCAGCCGACCGGTTCGCCAATCTTGAATCTGAAACCGCAGTTCGAACAACCGAATGCGGTCGCGGATGCTGCCCGCGGATTGCTGGGACAGCTGGATGAAATCCATCGAAAGCAACGCCCAAACCAGCCTGCCCTGGACGCTCGGATCGAATCTTACGGTCTTGCCGCTCGAATGCAGTTGTCCGCCGGAGAAGCGCTCGACCTGTCGCGTGAGAATCGGGCCACGCACGAGCTTTACGGGGTTGGTGAAAAAGGGACCGACTCCTACGGCAAACGATGCCTGCTGGCGCGACGCCTGGTGGAACGCGGCGTTCGTTTCGTCCAGATATTCCTCGAAGAACAACCCTGGGACAGCCACGTCGATCTCGCCGACAATCACCGGGGCGTCTGTGAGCGCACCGACAAGCCCGTTGCGGGCTTGCTCAAAGACTTGAAACAACGCGGACTGCTCGATTCAACCCTCGTGGTCTGGGGCGGCGAGTTTGGGCGCACGCCAACCTCGCAACGTTCAGGAAAGATCTACACCGGCCGCGATCACAACATGCAGGCCTTCACCTCATGGATGGCCGGCGGTGGAATCAAAGGTGGAACCAGTTATGGACAGACCGACGACTTCGGACACGCCGTCGTGGAAAATCCGGTGAGCGTTCACGACTTCCACGCCACGATTCTAAACCAACTCGGCCTGCATCATCAGAAATTGAGTTTCAAACGTAGCGGTCTCGATGAACGCCTCACCGGCTTCGAACCACCGCGCGTCGTGACTGAATTGCTGGCGTAGCTAGCTAGATCGGTCCGATCAGCCCGATCAGCTGAACCCTTTGAAAAACCCGCGCGCCGTTTCGCAGGTCACCCGACTCAATTCCTCCAGGCTACAGCCTTTGACCTCCGCAACCTTCTCCGCCGTGTATTTCACATAGGCAGGTTGACACTTCTTTCCGCGAAACGGCATCGGCGCCAGGAACGGCGAATCCGTTTCCACCATCAACTTGTCCAAGGGCGTTTCCGAGAGCGTGTCCCGCACATCAGCAGCATTCTTGAAAGTCACGATCCCCGTGAAGCTCACCAACGACCCCATGGCAATCACCCGGCGCATGTTGTCCGGCGTTTCGACAAAGCAGTGAAACACCGCCCGCAGCTGATCGGCGAAAGGTTGCAGGTGATCCAGCGTATCTCGAAAGCAATCCCCGCGCGTATGAATCACCACATTCAGACCCAGCTCTGCCGCCACTTCCAACTGTTGGTCGAACAGAACCGCCTGCCGTTCCTTGTAACGGGTATCATCCGCCTCATCGCCTCCGCGCGTACTTGGCAAACGGTAGTAGTCCAAACCCGTTTCACCAATCGCCACGACCTTGTCGCGACCCGCCAACTCCTTCAGTTCCTTGCGGACATCCTCCGGAGCTTCGTCCACATCCCCCGGATGCCACCCCACCACCGCAAACACCTCATCGAACTTGGCAGCGATCTCCACCGCCCGTGCACTACTCTCCAGATCCGTTCCGATTGTGATAATCCGCTCAATCCCCGCATCCTTGGCCCGGGAAACAACCCCCGCCAGATCATCCTCAAAATCCGGCCAGGTAATATGCGCGTGCGTGTCGTAAAAAACTGCCATCCGCGATCAGTAACGAACTCACCTGAGCAAAACCAGCCATTTGAATACTCGCCAACCGGCTGAGCAATTCTCCACAAGAATTGACAGAGGAATACCGGGCCCGCTCAGAAGGAATTCTGATGGGCCTTTCGTGTGCCCCCGCCGGCGTCATAGCTGAACTCAATCAGGCAAAACTCATTGAAACTGACCCTGGTCGATTCCCGGCCGTAGACCGAACGGGAAAAACAAATTTAACAAACAGACCAACCGGTCGGTATCGTGCATCCGTTCGCTGAATCACATGACGACCAAAGCACCAACCGAAACCCGTAAACGCATCCTGCATACCGCGTTCAAAGAGTTTTACGTCAACGGATTTCAGGGCGGCAGCCTCAATCACATCGTCGAGCAGGCAGGCACCACGAAGGGGGCGCTGTTCCACCACTTCAGGGGTAAGAACGAACTGGGTTATGCCGTCGTTGATGAGATCTTGATGGACAAAATATCGCGTCGCTGGCTGGAGCCACTGGCTGTCTCGAATGATCCGATAAAGGAAATCAAAGCGATCTGCCGGCGCTCAATGGAGGAGGAGAAATCCAATGATGGAATCAGCTCACGAGATGCCGGGATTGCCTTTTGGGCAGGGAAGCCTCCCGATTCGGGCCCGAGATATTGGCCGCTCCGTAAAAATGAGGACGAAGGAACATGGGAATATCACTCCGACCGCTTCGTTGACAGTCCCGCAACAAAGGACTGTGAAGCCCATCCGCAGTCGATTCGACCCGCTCCATCAGGAATTCAAAAGCGCAATTCATGAGCGACTTCGGGCCGATTCCGTGCCGCCAATGGCAATCGGAATCCACCCGGCAAAGCCAAAGGGGCAGTCCGTTCGAGCCAGCATCGGGATCTATCCCCACCTATCCTTTGGGCGTGGCATCAGGTTTGACACCGGACGGTGGGGGCAAGATCCCGCGAATCATGAGACGCAAATCCTGACACAATACTTTGGTGATGCCGACGACCAGCTCGGGTGATTCCGAAATCAGGTCATA
>JBLFYM010000186.1:0-10801 GCA_047608975.1 Limisphaerales bacterium
CAGCTACCTTCTTCTTAGCGGCTGGTTTCTTCGCAGCTACCTTCTTCTTAGCGGCTGGTTTCTTCGCAGCTACCTTCTTCTTAGCGGCTGGTTTCTTCGCAGCTACCTTCTTCTTAGCGGCTGGTTTTTTAGCGGCTGGTTTCTTCGCAGCTACCGTCTTCTTAGCGGCTGGTTTCTTCGCAGCGGGTTTCTTTGCAGATTTTTTCTTTGCGGCCATTAACTTATTTCACCTTCTTCCGTTGGGGATTTTAGTTAGACTGTTTTTAACTAGCAGTCGCGGATTTTCTATCAGCAACCTCCTGTGATGGCCAGTGCTTTGTTAAAAAAATTCACAAAAGTTTTACGCAATGTTGCGTTTCATTTCGATCGGTTGCGTAATTCGTTTTAACTTTTTCCCGATGCCCGCAAAGAAGAAGACGAAGACAGCAAGCAAGGTCAGTCCGATGATGGCGCAGTATCGCGCGATCAAAAGTGAACTCCCGCCCGAAGCGCTGCTCTTCTTTCGTCTCGGTGACTTCTACGAGATGTTTTTCGACGACGCGAAAATCGGCGCGGAGATTCTCAACGTGCGTTTGACGATGCGAGGTACCACTCCGATGTGCGGCGTGCCGTATCACGCGGCAGAAGGTTACATCGCACGCGCGCTGAAGGCCGGACGTATCATCGCAATTTGTGAGCAGGTTGAAACGGCGATACCGGGTAAACTCGTCAAGCGAGACGTCACGCAGATCATCAGTCCGGGTACGCATTTCGATGAGCGCATGCTCACCGCCGAGAAGAACAATTACCTCGCGGCGGTGTGTGAATGCGGCGGCTCGTACGGTCTCGCCGTGGTGGATCTTACAACGAGCGACTTCAAGACGACGGAGACGGAACTCGAGAGCGAACTCCTCGCGGAACTCGAACGTCTGCGACCGGCGGAGATTATTTTCCCCAGCCAGGCCAATCGTTTCATCGAACTTCTCGAGACTGTATTTCCTATTGTCAATGGGCACGAAGATTGGGTTTTTGCCCCGGAAACAGCGGTGTTTACGGTGCGGGAGCATTTTGGCGTAGCCTCGCTTGATGGCTTTGGTTTGAAAAATGCGGATGCTGCGGTCGGCGCAACCGGTGCCGCGTTGCACTACCTCGCGCAGCACCTGCGGCGGGATGTAAAGCACCTGACGCGTCTGTCTTACTATCAATGCCGGGACTACCTCGTACTTGATTCCACCACGCTGCGCAATCTCGAGATCCTTGAGCCTCTGCACCGCGACGCACCGCGTGACGCCTCACTCTTTGGCGCGATGAATCGGACGACGACCCCGATGGGTGCGCGTCGTTTGCGTGACTGGCTTTCGCAACCTCTCGCCGCGGTGGAACCGATCCGGAAACGACAACTGGCGGTGCAGTCTTTTCTGGATCGCACGATGGAACACGAGGAGTTCCGCAACGCATTGAAGAGCGTGCGCGATCTTGAACGTACGCTGAGTCGACTCAGCATCGGTTCCGGTAACGCGCGTGATCTGGTCGGGTTGCGGCAGGCGCTGCAGGAAGTTCCCGGCATCCGCGAATTGCTCGCACGCATTGATGCGAGTTCGTCGGAAGATGCGTTGATTGAAGAGGAAGCGCCCGACGCGTCACCCAGTCTGTTGAGTGAACTGTCTGCTGATTTGAGTGATTGTCCGGAACTGACCGAACTCATTCAGACCGCAGTGGTCGATGAACCGCCGCTCGCGCTGAAGGATGGCGGCATCGTGCGCGATGGGTACGACGCTGCGTTGGATGAACTTCGAAGCGCCTCGACCGAAGGCAAGAATTGGATTGCGAAGTTGAAGCAGGCGGAGATCGAGCGCACCGGTGTTCCCAATCTCAAGATCGCGTACAACGCGGTGTTCGGTTACTTCATCGAGATCACCAAGTCGCACCTCGACAAGGTGCCGGACAATTACACGCGCAAGCAGACCGTCGCGAATGCCGAACGCTTCATCACTCCCGAACTCAAGGAGATGGAGGGCAAGATCCTCGGTGCCGAAGAGCGCAGCACAAAGTTGGAGTATGATCTGTTCCTTCAGCTGCGCGAACAGGTCATCGCCACCCTGCCGGAGATTCAACGAACGGCATCCGCTTTGGCGCAGCTCGATGTGCTCGCCGGTTTCGCGGAAACCGCCCGACTCTACGAGCACAGTTGTCCCCAGGTCGGCGACGAGGGCGTGCTCGATATCACGGACGGACGGCATCCCGTGCTGGATCAGACGCTCGTCGAAGAACGCTTCGTGCCGAACGACACCCAATTGGATCGGACCGATCGGCAGATCGCACTCATCACCGGTCCCAATATGGCGGGCAAGAGCACCTATATCCGCCAGGTCGCGCTCCTCGCACTGTTGAGCCACACCGGCTCATTCATTCCCGCGGCCCGGGCGCGGGTAGATCTGGTCGATCGCATCTTCACTCGGGTCGGTGCCAGCGACGATCTGTCGCGTGGACAATCGACGTTCATGGTCGAGATGAGCGAGACCGCCAACATCCTCAACAACGCCTCCCAGCGCAGCCTGGTGATCCTTGACGAGATTGGGCGCGGAACCAGCACCTTTGACGGTTTGAGCCTCGCCTGGAGCATCGTGGAGTTCCTGCACAATCAGGCCGGATGCAAGACCCTGTTCGCAACGCATTATCACGAACTAACCGAACTGGCTGGACGCCTTGGCCGATTGAAGAATTTCAACGTCGCCGTCCGTGAATGGAACGATCAGATCATTTTTCTCCGGAAGATCGTCGAAGGCGGCACCGACAAGAGTTACGGCATCCATGTCGCCCGTCTCGCGGGTGTGCCCAAAGAAGTCTTGGAACGGGCCAAGGTGATCCTGAACAACCTGGAAGACAGCGAACTGACGCCGGAAGGAAACGTGCGTCAGAAGCGCACCCAGCGAGCTGAACGGGACAGTCTGAAAGAATTGGCACCCAGCCCGCAGATGGATCTCTTCAATTAGCTGATTCTCCGGTTGCGGCGAGAGATCCACTCGCTCACGCTCGCCGCCACATCGGGCACCGGAGATTACGCTGGCTCTGGTGCCCGATATTACTCAGGCAGATCCGCGCCCCGGGTTTCGCGGCCCATCAAAGCCACCACGCAGCCGAAGATGTAGATCGGGATCATGTAGACCGCTGCATCCATGGGAGCCAGATTCGCTGCCGCCAGCAGATAAATGGCCGAACCGACGCGGCCCATGTTGAAACAGAAACCGGTCCCGGTGCCGCGCAACTTGGTCTGGTACAGCTCGGGGAAGTACACCGCGTAACCGGCATGCATTCCCAAGGTCAAAAAACCGAAGAAGGGCAAGGCGATCGCCAACGCCATGTAGGATGCCCCCTTCGGGATCAGCCACAGAAATAGAATTCCAACCATCACTGCAGCACCTGCGTGATAGAACACGAACGCTCCGCGACGCCCAATACGGGTCGAGATCCAACCAAACAGGACAAGACCGAGACCGCCACCAATGGTGTTCAGGGTCATGCTCGTCATCTCGGATTTTTTCACATAGCTGCCCAAAACGCTGCGCCCAATCTGGTAAGTCTCATTCGTCGATTCGCCCATAAACGTTTTGTAATCATCCGGCTCGTCCTGCTTCATCTTCGTGACGGCAGCTTCCTTCTTCTCAACCGCTGCCTCCCCCATCAACTTGACCGCTCGTTCGCGCACAAGTGAAGCGTCTTCGGCTGTGGGAAGTGGCAAAGCGTTCTTCCCAATATCGGCGTAGGCGACCGTTTGTGCGTGTCGCATCAGCGCGTTCTTGCCGTAGATGTGGCAACCCCAGAATGTGATCAAGCCGATGGTTGCCAGCGTCACGCCGACCATCGTTGCGCGTAGGTTCGGGCCCCGGAACAATTCGCTCATCTGCCCGGTCGCCTGCGACTTGTCATTCTTGGCCCGCTCCTGAGCTTTCTTCCATTGCTCTGGCTCGTGCATGCGCCAGCGGATCACGAGGATCAACAGGGCTGGCAAAACGCCGATCAGGAAGCCGAGTTTCCAAGTCGTATCTCCCCAGGGTTTGGCTGCGAGAATCCAGAAACCAACAGCTGCAGCGAGCAGGGTGCCGCCCACACTGGAGGCATGAAAAATCGAACTCATCACCGGCCGCGAACGCTTCGGCATGACCTCCGAGACCATCGCACTGGCAACGGCCCATTCGCCGCCGACACCCATCGCGACGAGGAAACGAAGCACGACCATGTGCCAGGGCTCCTGTGCGAGCGCGGTGATGCAGGTGAACACCGAGTAGAACAGGATGGTGACGATCATCGTCTTCGAACGGCCCCACTTGTCGCTGAGCCAGCCGAAATAGACGCCGCCCACGGCACCGCCAATCAGGAACGAGGCAAACGACCAGTTGTTCCACTTCGCCACGAGTGGATCATCGGCGGAGACACCGCCCAGCAACTGCGGCATCGCGTCGCGCATACTGGCGACAAAAATTTGGCCCTCGAAGATGTCGAACATCCAGCCCGCAGAACAGACTGTCAGGACGAGCCATTGGTAACCGGTGATTCCTTCATACCAAGACCGGGAATCGGAAGAATTTGTTGCGTCGCTCATGATTGAAAAACTATGCGATTGGGTACGGACGATTTCGGCCCGTGTCAGGTGATTGCGCAGGACGCTAAACGGCATGGGCAAGCTGTCAACGAAACAGTTCCGGCCGACCGAAACAGAAGACACATTTGAATCACCGAACTGACCGCGATCAGTCAGAACAAGAACTTCATTGAACAAATTTGCCTTCCCGACCGATGATCCCGGCCAGCCGAGTCGGATCTCGAAATGGACAACACACAAATTGGAAAGCTGGTCTTGGAAACCGGTCTGTTGTTGGAACTGCGTGATGGGCCCTCCACCGTGTCGAGCGTCTATACGCAGCTCGCCAAGGAGATCAGCAAACTCACCACCTCCCTCAACAACACGGTCGACCGCGACTGGCCGCAACCGATCGGTTCGTTGCCTGATAGTCTGTCGGAGGTTCTGAACACCCTCATAGTGACGGGAACGTGTCCGCTCTTGGACGAATTGCGTTCCACCGTTCCGCCCGGTCTCGTCGAACTTCTGGAACTCCCGGATTTCAAACCGAGCCGAGTGCGTCTGCTGCGCGAAAAGATTGGTGTGGATTCGGTGGAAGATCTTGAGGCGGCCTGTCATCAGGGACTGCTCGCCGCGCTGCCGCAATTCGACAATAAGTCTCAGGCAGAGATTCTGCAGGGAATCACCTTTTGGCGTGCCAATGCGGATCGCCACCATCTTCACCTTGCCTGGGTGACCGCGAATCCCATTCTTCAACGACTGCGCAATCTGCCCATCGTGATCCGCTGCAGCGTGACTGGCGACCTGCGTCGGTGGACAGAAACCGTGCCGGGGATTTCCTTTGTGGTGTCGGCCACGAACACGGACGAGGTTCTGGAATTTTTCACCACCCAGCCAGACGTGCTGGAAGTGACGGCCCGCGACGAAACGGCTGCCAGCGTCGTGCTGGATGGTGGCCTGCGAGCGACGGTGCGGGTGGTGAGCGATCGCATGTTCCCATTTTCGTTGGCCAAATATACCGGAAGTTCCCCGCACTATGACGCACTTTGCGAACGTGCTGCGAGCCGGGGGATGGTGCTCAATGAATTTGGTTTGTCCCGCTCGCAGACGGATGCCAAAGACCCAGGTGGCCGAATTCGATGTCACGGCGAGGAGGAACTCCATCACGCCTTGGGGCTGGATTTCATTCCGCCTGAACTTCGCGAAAATGACGGGGAGTTTGAGGCCGCGGAACGTCACGAGCTTCCCAATCTGCTCGATTGGACCGCCCTGCGGGGTTCTCTGCACAACCACTCCGATTGGAGTGACGGCCGGCAAACCCTGCGCGAAGTGGCGAGCCACGCTTACGAGATGGGCTGTTCCTACTGGGCCGTGACGGATCACTCCCATTCGTGCTTTTCCGGCAAGGGGATCGATCCCCGGTTGCTGATCGCGCAGATCAATGAAATCGAACACGTCAATCAGCTCTATCAGGATGCCGAACGTCCGTTCCGGGTGCTGTCAGGTACTGAAGTGGACATTCGCGCCGGTGGTCAGCTTGACTTCGACGATGAAATGCTCGCGCAGCTTGATGTGGTCGTGGCCAGCATTCACCAGTCCCTGGCCGGCAATGAAGCAGAGATGACGCGCCGGCTCATCGCTGCCGCCGAGAATCCCTACGTCCAGATCATCGGACACATCACGGGACGGATGCTGCTCCAGCGCGAAGGCTACCCGGTGAATCAGCGCGCCGTCATCGACGCGTGCGCGGAGACCGGGACGTGGATCGAGCTCAATGCCAGCCCCTGGCGTTTTGATATGGACTGGCGGCTTTGGAAATACGCCAAGGAGCGCGGAGTGAAGTGTGTCATCAACACCAATTCCCATCGTGCCGAACATGGCCAGTATCTCCGCTTTGGTGCGCACATCGCCCGCAAGGGCTGGCTGACCAAACGGGACGTCATCAACACGCTTCCATTGAAGCACCTCCGCATGGCGCTGCTCAGAAAGCGCATCGGCTGGGAGTGAGCCGGTGGTTAAGCCGCGACCGATCGACTACGGTTCTTCAGCCCGGGCCCGAATGAGATCGCCGAGCCGTTGGTTCAAACTCTCCTGATCACTGGCGGCTTCATCGATACTGCTGAGGGAATCTCCCACGCGGTTCATCAGATCCTGGCGTTTCTCCTCCGATGAAACCACCCGCGCGATGTAATGCTCCGTCGCGCTGAATCCGGGACCGGTGACGTCGTTGTTGTCACGGACTTCGATCCAGTATTCGATCGCGTTGTTTTCCTGGATCGGCGGCTTGAGGTCGCCGACCCGCCAGTCGTAGCGGCGTTTGACGAGTCGTTGAGAGCGGTCGGTGAGTTCGAGATCGATGCGATTCGTCGCGCCGCGATCGATGCTGTACGCCAGTTGCACGGAACCGACCGCGAAATCATCCTGCGCCTCAAAGGCGATCAGCATGCGGGCGGTTTCGGTGATCAGTTCCTCGCGGCGTTCCGGGTAGGTAATCCGCACGATCGGCGCGCGATCCGCCAGGACGTCTACCCGATAGATCACCTCATCACGTGAGGCGAGTCCGTGTTCATCGACGGTGTGAATGCTGAAGCCGGTCAGGTTGGTCGCCGGGATATCAATGATGCCCTGGATTTCGGTGGCACTGCCTGCGGGTACGAGCAGCGGCAGCCGGTTGGTGATGCCGTGGAGTTGCAGATAACCTTCGGTGACGGGTTTGTTGACGTTGATCGCCAGCTTCAGGCGGCTGCCGGAAAGCAGACTGAGATCTGCCAGCGAACGTTTGGCCTCGTCCAGCCCGGTATACTCCGGGAATTCCTGTCGCGCTCCCAAGGCCGCGACGGTGGGACGGGCAACGACTTCCACGCGGGCCAAGGCGCTGCGACCATCATTCAGATACACCACGTAGCTGAACGATTCCTGAATGCTTTCCAAGCGCTTGGTGTAGGTCGCACTCGCGCTGGATTTCTCCATTTTGAACTCACGATCCGCAGTGGAATCAAAATCCAGTATGACCCGACCGGAATCGGGAATGATTCCGGTCGCGGTGGCCTCGATCACCACGGGATCCCCGCGGCCAATGATGAGATCGCCGGTTGCTCCCGTAACCATCGTGTCGCGCGGAATCTGGGAGCTGGAGAGAAAAGTGCGTTTGATCAGTGCCGCTGCGGTGTCACCTCCAAAGCCGATGAGGAGCCCTGAAACACCGATAAGAAACAGCAGCATCGCCGTGCGTTGTCGCATTGTGTCCGGCCTGACAATGCTCGTGAAATCGACAGCCGCAGCGTCAGCCTCGGTCTGTTCGACCAACCGGCGAACGAAATAGCCAGATTCGCCGGGATTCAAAGCGTCGAGTCGGCCGAGCTGTAGCGAAGAGATCAGCCGACTTCCAAATTTCGGAAACGCGCGTTCCACCATCAGCGCCACGGCGTCGATGTCCGGGGCGCGGAATAGTTTTCGCAGGACGCCTTCGTTGAGGAGACGAAACCCGACGTAGCAGATGATCGACAACCAGACCAAGCGGGCGAACCAGGGGAGTTCAAGTCGCCAGTCCACCAACATGCCGAGCATCATCATCCCGATCAGGGCCGTCCCGGCCGTGGCGCCACCGGTGCCGGCCGCCACCGACATCATCCGTCGGCGCAGGGCGCGTACCTTTCCTTCCAGCGTCTCGCTGGACCGGCGGGTCGGGGATTGTTCGTCAGCGGCCATGGCTATTTCAGATAGGCGAGTTTGCGCATCGTCCACTCGACCGTTACCAACACCAGGATGAGGAGGAAATAGAGTGGGCTCGACCAGAGTTCCACTTCCATCGGGGAACGAATCTTTTCGGTTTTGGCCGAGATCGCCGCCGGCAGTTCATGCAGGGTTTCCTCGCGGAAGAAGCGGCCGCCGCTGAGCTCGGCCATTTCGCGAAGCACCGATTCGTTCATCGCGGTATCACCCAGCTCCATGGTCGAATCGCTGACGTAGAAACGCTTCGTTTCGTCGGGATCCAGATCCACGCCGAATTCGTATTCGCCAGCGGCCGGGGCAATGAAATCGCCGCGATACAGGCCGGGTTGGTCGGGCACCGGGCGCAGGGTAAGTTCGGTCCGGAACGAACCGTCGGATTCCCGTGGCTGATGAAAGGCCTTCACGGAGGAATCCGTCACCGGTTCGAAGCCCGCCCGATAGAGGCGTGCAAAGACCCGTGCGCGTTCGCCGCTGGTGTAGTGGGTCTGGTTGAGACTGATCTGCGAGCGGCGCGATCCGCCCAGCATGTGGGACAGCGAAAGGCGTTGGATGATCTGCCCCCAGAAAGTGTAGTAGTACTCGTCACCGACGTTTCGTCGCCAGCGCCAGGTGTTGTCCGTTCCGACGAACATGGATTGGCCCAGGCCGTACTGCTGAACGGCAACCACGGGCATGGGACCGAAGCGCGACGCCTTCACCGGATTGGGATCCACAAGCAATACCTCGGCACCGGGCTTTGCGCGCAGCACGCGGGCGACCCAATACACGGGCGGCAGATTCTTCCACTGGCGGATGTTTTCTCCGGCCTGATCCGAAAACTGCAGCATCGTGCTGCGCCGCCCGGCGGTGGTGAGTTCCAGGTGAATTGGTTTGTCGGCTGTCACTTCACCGGTTCCGTCGCCAATGGTTGCATTGAATTCCACGGGCAGCAGGTCTTCAATCGGCGTGCGTCGGAATTTGTTCGGCGCATGACGCTTGCCGGCGACCATCACAAACGCACCGCCAAACCGGGAGACGAACTCGGTCAGATTCGCCATCTGGACGCGGGACAGTCGGCGCGGGTCAATGTCGCCCAGGATAACGAGATCATACGAAAACAGTTCATCGCGGTTGGGTGGGAAGCGTTCGAGAAAGGTGGATTCCTCGCCATGGGTGATGGAGGGATCCCCCTCGTAAAGGACAGTCTTCAGGTCGATGCGCCGGTCGCGCGAGAGCATCGCGTGCAGGTAGCGGTATTCCCACCGGGGCGTCTCCTCGACGAGCAATACCTGAATGCGTTTGTCGACGACGCGAATGCGCCGTGTGAGCCAGTTGTTGCCGGATTCCGTTTCGTCCTCGCGGGCTTCCACACCGGCTTCGATTTCAAATTCACCTTCCTTCTTCGGGAGAAAGCGCAGACCGATGATCTGTTCCTCATTGTCGCCGAAGATGATCTCCTTCTCCTCCTGTTTCACGCCGTCGATCTTCAGATAGACCTTTGACTTCGCGCCTTTGAGGCCCTGCGCGCGAACGCGAACATTGATCAGCACTTCATCCTCCACAAAGGCAACCTCAGGCGAACTCAGGTTCGTCACAATGATATCGCGCGGCGAGGTGACTCCCACGCCGTAGATGTAGAGGGGCACGTTCTCCTGCTGCAGCTGTAACGCCGCCTCGCGGGGTGAGAGTCCGGCATTGTTGGCACCGTCCGTGATGAGGATTACACCGGCGAGTGGCTGACCGCGCTTGCGGTTGACTACTTCCCGCATCGCCTCACCGATTGCCGTGTTTTTGCCAGCGGATTTCAAACGGTCGATCCAAACGAAATCCTGGATCGCCGGCTGATTGTCGTTGGTGGCCGCAAGTCCACGCGGCAGGGAGGTGAGATCGGCTCCGAACGAAAACGGCAACACATCAAAGCGCTCGGAAAGCTGGGTCAGGAGATCCAGTTTCTCGTTCTGCAGAACGTTGCGTGCGACTTCGAGGCGGGCACGGCCGGTGACGGTTGCGGAAGCGATGGAGTTGGTATCGCCCGGCTCAAGTTCGCCCGCGGCGATGGCGGCCCGCTGCCGATCTTCGTTTGCCGTTCGCGGATCACGGATCCCCATACTTGCGCTGCCATCCACGAGTACCAGCAACGCTCGACGAACGCTTCCTTCCACGGTGAAAGCCAAGACCGGTCGCAGGAGCAACAGCGCGAGCGCGAGCAGGAAGCCCAAGCGCAGAGAAAACAGAATCCAACGTTTGCGCGTATCGAGGCTGACCGGCAGGCGATGGTAAGTCCACCAGGCGAGCCCGCCCAAAGTGATCGCAAAAAAGAAAAACCAGAATCCACTCACACCACCCTGAAATGCCAGACGCATGCCCGCTATATCGCCGGCGGCGTCGACCCGTGCTCCCAGGAGGTTGAGGATGAATTGCGTCATGCTTGGGCGTGGCGATGGTTGTTCCTCGGCGCGTTCATTTTGATCGGCTGAACCATTGGGCGAGGAAGGTTTCGGCACCGGCGAGCAGCAGGACCAGGATGGCGAG
>JBLFYM010000187.1:0-10739 GCA_047608975.1 Limisphaerales bacterium
AACACGATGGAGACGCCGGCATGTCCCCACATGCACATGAACGCGCCAAATAACAGATAACCGCACGGCGGTCGCCCGGCCAGTTTCAACAGTCGCGAAGCGCTACGCCAGGCGAACAATTGAAAGACCATTGAAAGAATTGGAAGTGCCAACATGACTGGACCCGCAAGGGTTTGGATTACGAGGTGGAATAGTGCGCGCGGCGGAATTTTTGTGACAGGGCAAAATCCGAATGCGTCGCCACGGTCTCAGTCAACACCGGGAGGATGATTTCGTGAATGTATGGAATAGTTGTTGAGATTCTCTTCTGGGTTGGAATGATCCGAGGCGATTCAGATGATTGACCATGTTTCCATCGGCGACATCGCCATCAAGCTCGCGGAATATCGGGACTTTCGCCTTACCCATGTGGACATTTTGGAGTGGGCGCGGGCCGCAATGATGTCGGCGAACATTCCCAAACACGAGGTGCCTCATGTGCTGGACTTGCTGCAGGACATCAGTTGCAGCACCCCGGTCTCGATGCGCCGTGCAATCGAGGAACACAACCTTCTGCTCAGTCGGGTTCATAGCGACGGGGAGCGGCTCTACTTCGACCGTTGATTGTGGGGCGTCTCGTCGACAAGCGGATCTTGGTGATAGGCGGCACCGGCGGATTGGGGCTGTCTGCCGCTCAGGCATTTGTGAAGGAAGGCGCGAAGGTCTGCGTTGTTGGTCGGGACGAGGGACGAGTTGAGGAGGCTGTTTCCTTGCTCGGGGCCGGGGGGGCGGGCTTTTCCGGAGATGCCACCGATTCCGATACGGCGGAGAAAGCGGTGAAACTCTGCTGCGAAAAGTGGGACGGTTTGGACGGCCTTTACCATGTGGCTGGCGGGAGCGGGAGGCGGTTTGGCGATGGCCCTCTTCATGAAATAACGGACGCAGGTTGGGCGCAAACGCTGGACCTTAACCTCAGCTCAGCAATGTATTCCAATCGGGCGGTGCTGCGGCAGTTGCTTCGTCAGGGAACGTCGGGGAGTATTCTGAATTGTGGATCAGTTCTCGGTTCTGCTCCTTCGGCGAAATTCTTCAGCGCCCAGGCATACGCTGCCTCCAAGGCGGGCATCGCGGGATTCACCCGTTCGGCTGCTGCAACCTATGCTACCCGCAACATCCGGTTCAATGTCCTGGCCCCGGCTCTGGTTGCCACGCCGATGAGTGAGCGGGCCCAGGGCGACGAGGTGATCATGGATTTTGTGACCCACAAGCAGCCGCTGGATGGGGGGCGGATTGGTTGCCCCGAAGATCTGGATGGGGCGGCGGTATTTTTTATGGGCGATGAATCCAGATTCGTGACCGGGCAGGTGTTTTCGGTGGATGGAGGTTGGGCGATCAGCGATGGCCATCCGGGATAAAACCCACTCGACACGCCGCGGCGATCCGTGCCTAGACTGGCCCAATGGCTGCATCCCTGACACCGCCCGAACAGGCGCAGTTGCGACAGACGATCGACATGTTTCAGGTCATCGTCCAGTCGGACCCGACGGATTACCAATCGCTGGAAATCCTGAAGGAAGCCTACATGAAACTCGGCATGTCGGCCGAGGTGGTCGACACGTCCAAGAAGATCGCTGAAGCCTACGTGCAGCTGGGGCAGCTCTCGTCGGCGATCATGGAGTATGAGACCATCCTGCAGCAGTTTCCCGAGGACGTCGGGGTGCGGAAGGCGCTGGAGGAAATCGAGAGCAAGACGACGAGTTTTGCCGGTGCCCCGGAGCAGCCATCCGGAGCGGGAACTTCGCCGCTCATCTCGATGGATGTCGACGACGGGCGCGCGGCGATGAAGCGGATCTTCGTCGATGGCCAGCTCGTGGGTGAAGATGTCTTCAATCGTTTGTGGTCCACGCCGGTCGATGGTGTTGGACAGCTTGAGGAACCATTCCTGCAGACATTGGCTGACAAAGCCGGTGTGCATCTGGAAGACGCGATGCAGCGGGTGGCGGATCGCGCGAAGATCGGATTCATCCCGATCGAGCGTTATGACACTGACGTAGAGATGGCCCGGAAATATCCCCGGGATCTCTGCCTGAAGTGGTGTGTGCTTCCTTTTGACCGCATGAGCAAGGCGGTGATGGTCGCGACCGCAAACCCTTTCAACCGGCAGGCCGAGACGGAGTTGAAGAAGGCGACGAAGAACCGGTTGCTCTGGTATTTTGCCTCGCCACCGGAACTGATGAAAATGATCCAGAAGGTGTTCCGCTGAAATGGCTGTTACCGCTGTAAAATCATTCGGTGAACGAATTGCCGACGCGTTGGTGGAGGACAAGCTTCTGACCGCCGCCCAGGTCGAGGAATTGGTGGCGCTGCAGAAGCAGCAGGGGACGCGGTTGCTAAAACTGCTGATCGACAAGGCCTACGTCAGCGATTTGGACATGGTGGTCGCAATGGGGCGGGTGCTGAACGTTCCACCGGTGAACATCGCAAAGATCAATATTCCTCCCGAGGTGGCGGGATTGATTCCGAAAGAAATGGCTGCGAATTTCAAGGTCGTGCCGGTGTGCCGACTGGGCGGCACGCTGCATCTGGCGATGGCCGATCCGTTGAATGTGCTCGCGTTGGATGACGTCAAGCGCACCTGCAAACTGGACATCCGCCCGATGATTGCCTCGGAGAAGGCGATCGTCGACAAGATCAACACGCTTGAGGCCGCCGGGCAGGGAAGCATTGAGGATATCATCAGGCAGCAGGAAGAGATCGACGCTGACGACACCACACTGGTGGCCAATGTGGATGAAAATCTGGGCGCCGATGAACTCGCTGCCGCCGGTGAAGAGGCACCGGTGATCAAGCTGGCGAATGTCATTCTCGGTCAAGCCATTCGTGATCGCGCGAGTGATATCCATCTGGAACCGTTTGAGAACGTGATGCGGCTGCGCTACCGCATTGATGGCGCGTTGATGGACATCACCCCGCCGCCGAAGAACATGCAGCTCGCGCTGTGTTCGCGCATCAAGATCATGTCCAATCTGGACATCTCCGAGCGGCGGTTGCCGCAGGATGGACGCATGCGTATGCGCGTGGCCGGCAAGGAGATCGATCTGCGCGTCTCGTTTCTCCCGACGGTGCACGGTGAGAAATGCGTGATGCGTATTCTCGACAAGTCGAACCTGACGGCCGACCTGACGAAGCTCGGCATGGACGCACCGACGTTCAAACGATTTCAGACCGCGCTTGATTCGCCCTTCGGCCTGATGTTGGTGACTGGCCCGACCGGGTCCGGGAAAACGACCACTCTGTATTCCGCGCTCAACGGGCTGAACAGTCCGGATGAAAACATCATCACGGTTGAAGATCCGGTCGAGCTCCAGATCCCCGGCATCAATCAGGTTGCCGTCAGGAAGGAGATCGGCCTGAGCTTTGCTGCCGCCCTACGCTCGATCCTGCGTCAAGATCCCGACATTATCATGATCGGGGAAATTCGAGATGCGGAGACGGCGGAGATCGCGGTCCAATCCGCGCTGACCGGGCATCAGGTGCTCTCGACCATGCATTGTAATGATGCGCCAGGTGCGATCACTCGCCTGGACGATATGGGTATCGCGCCCTTCCTGATTTCTTCGTCGGTGATTCTCGCCTGCGCGCAACGGCTTATGCGGCGGGTCTGTCCGTCCTGCAAGGAAGTCTACTCGCCGCTCGCTGAAGTTTATGAACAGGTCGGAGCCAAACCCGAGGATTTCAAAGGCTCGCCGCTGTATCGCGGGGTGGGCTGCGATCGGTGTAAGAACACCGGCTACTCTGGTCGCTGTGCGATTATCGAAGCGATGACAATGAACGATGAGATTCGACGCCTGGTAATTCAACGGGCCAGTTCAGCGGAAATCGGGAACCTCGCCATCAAGCACGGGATGACTACGTTACGGGATGTCGCCCTCCGCAAAGTGCGGGAGGGTATATCTACCTTTGATCAGGTGATTGATGTCACCGCGGCTCACTGATTTCGGTTTGTTGTCCACATGATTTCCCTCGAAGAAGCCGGCGATCGAATTGGCGCAAGTCTAGGTTCAATGGGCACTGAATCAGTCGCTCTGAATTCAGCGGCCGGCCGTTTTCTCGCGGCCGAACTCCACTCTCAGGTCAATCTCCCCCCGTTTGATAATTCGGCGATGGACGGCTACGCCGTGATTGCTTCAGATACGAGTGGAGCAACGTCCTCGACTCCCACGACGTTGGAGATTTGCGGTGAGGTTCCGGCCGGTAAGACCTTCGATGGCAAAGTTGGAGCAGGGGAGTGTGTGCGAATTTTTACGGGTTCACCGATTCCATCGGGAGCCAATGCAGTGGTCATGCAGGAAGATACGGAACGCGCGGGAGAAGAGGTCAGAGTCCTCGATGCAGTTCGTCCGTTCGAGCATATCCGTATGCTCGGCGAGGATGTGAAAACGGGCGATGTACTCGCAAAAACCGGGCGACGCATCACGCCTGGTCTCATGAATCTGCTGGCCGCTTGTGGTCATTCCAACGTGAGCATTGGTCGGGCCCCTCGGATCGGTGTGCTTGCGACCGGGAGTGAATTGCGAGAGCTGGGCCACCCGCTGAGTGGCGGTGAGATTTACGAAAGCAATCGCGGCATGCTGGCACCTTTGATTGCCAGCACCGGAGCGGTGCCGGTCGTGTTTCCTCTCGTACCCGACACGTTGGAGGCGACGGTGAGTGCATTTTGCGAAGCATTCCAAGATTGTGATGCGATCGTCACAAGTGGTGGTGTCTCGGTAGGTGAACATGATTTTGTGAAGGCGGCCTTGGTTGAACTCGGAGGAACTCTCGACCTGTGGCGAGTGCTGATAAAGCCAGGGAAACCGTTCGCCTTTGGCCAGGTGGATGGCCGTTTTATGTTCGGTCTGCCGGGCAATCCTGTGTCCGCGTTTGCCACCTTTATGACGTTGGTGCGTCCGGCGCTTCTCAAGTGGCAAGGCGCGGAGCAGACCTCATTACCGGTGCAATTCGGGGAACTCCGGGAATCACTGATCAACCGTGGTAACCGCCGTCATTTCGTGCGGGTGCGCATTCAAGACGATGGCGGGGTGATCTCGGCGGGGACGCAGGCCTCGCACATGCTGCATTCACTTGCGAAAGCCAATGGGTTGGTCGATGTCCCGCCCGAGACGACGTTCGAAGAAGGCGCGTCCGTTGCGGTTCAGAGATTCGATCTCGATTGAGTAAAATTAGCGTCTGATCGGAGCCCGGACGGGTTTTCCGACATTCACGGACGCGAGGAATTTTCCGTCCCGGACGACCCGCTGGCCGCCGACCAGCAAGTGCTGGATGCCGACCGAAGGATGGGACGCTTCCATGAATGTAGCCCGGTCCGAAATCGTTCGCGGATTGAAGATCACCAGATCAGCGTCGGCCCCGACTTTGACGCGTCCCTTGTTTTTCATCGCAGGGGTGCGGCGTTCGAGATGCTTCGCTGGCATGAGGGTGATTTTTCGCAAGCCTTCCATCAGTGGCAGCGCCCCGGTGTCGCGCACATAGTGACCGAGAATCCGACAGAAGGTGCCGGCGTTCCTCGGATGTCCCTTCAGACCATCGCTGGCCACCATGATGGATGGATGCACGACCGCAGCGGTTACGATCTCTTCGGGGTTTGTGTGAAGGATCAACAGGCCACCGGTCTTTCGGTATTTCAGGAAAGTTTCCTCGGTCAAGCGCTCACCGGTGGCGGCCCATTGCATGTGGTGATAATCCAATCCGAACTTCTGGCGCCAACCAGGATTGAAAAACGCCGCCCGGATGTCGGTCATGCCTGCGGTGTAGGGATAACACTCGGCGGTGATATCGACACCGTTCGCCTGCGCGCTCGCGACCATGTCGAGAAGTTGGGGCGTCACCCTTTTGCCGGTGCTCTGGATGTGGACGATGTGCAGTGGCGCTCCGCTAATCACGGCGTTGGCAACGAGTTCCTGTAGGCCCGCGATTCCGCCCGGTTCGAGCGATCCGCCCGTTCGCATATGCACATGGCACGGAGCAGCGTAATCGGCTGCCACTTTGAAAATCTCAAGTATCTCTGACCGTGCAGCCATTGGCGTGTAAGCGAGTCCGAACCCGACTGCAACGGCACCCCGGTCAAGACCGCGACGGATGCCAGCCTTCAGCGCGGCAGTTTGCTTCGCATCGGCCGTCTCGGTCGCGGCGCCTGATTTGGAACCGGCGAGAAATGTGGGTTTGTCCCCCATGACCGACATTCGGACTTTCATGTGGCCAACGCTCACCCCGTGATGAATCGGGGTTTTGCCCGCGCGTTGCGCGTACCAGGCGTCGACATCGGCTGTTCCAACTTCAAGTTCGAGGGCAGTTGTGACGCCATCCAAGGCCTTGAACCGATAGCTCGCGTCATCCTGGGCGTGTTGATGCAGATCGATGAATCCAGGTGCCACCACCAGGCCTCGCGCTTCGATCAATTCTGTTCCCACGATCTGATCGCGCGTGATGCGGGTGACCTTCCCTTCAGCAACTCCAACATTGCGCACAGCGTTCAGACCCGATTCGGGATCCATCACCTTCCCGTTCAGAATGACGAGATCGAACTCAGCATCAGTGGAATGACCACCCGCTGTGAAAGCGAGCAGGATCGCGAGAATGGTGCTGGGGCGAAGCGGAGATTTCACGTTGGCTACCATCGAGTGAGGCCGTCAGGTGTCCAGTCAATTTCCCGGTCGTCCAAGCTGATCCACTGCCGTCCGGATGACCCAATTGCAGCGCGTCAAAGCACCTTTCGCGTCCTCGTGGTTCACGTCCGTGAGTTCTACGACCATGCGAATTGCGCGAGCTCGCAACTTCACGTTCGAAGGGTCCATGTCGATCATCAGATTGCTGACGACCTTGCCGATTCCGACCATCGCCAGGGTGGTGAAGATGTTCAGGATGAGTTTTGTGGCTGTTCCGCTCTTCAGGCGCGTTGATCCGGTCAGCAATTCTGGGCCGATGTCCGGGGCGATCAGTGATCGTATGAAGGGCGGTCTTTTCAGACTCGGATTGAAACAGACGAGGGCGGTGAACGCTCCCCGTTCATGCGCTTTGGCGAGGGCACCATGTACGAATGGTGTGCGTCCGCTGGCGGCAATTCCGACGACGACGTCGTCTACGCCAACGCCTCGGAAGCTCACTGCGGCGGCACCGGCTGAGGCGTCGTCCTCGGCACCTTCGACCGACCTGAATACTGCGCCCGCTCCGCCGGCAATAATTCCCTGCACCATTTCGGGATCTGCCCGGAAGGTTGGCGGACATTCGCTGGCGTCGAGCACGCCCAGGCGACCGCTGGTTCCAGCGCCGATATAGAACAGGCGTCCTCCTTTTTTGAATGCCTTGGTGATCTCTCTGACCACCCGCTGGATCTTTGCTTTTTCCGCCAAGATAGCCTTGGGCAGCTTTCGATCCTGGTCGAGCATCAGCTCGATTGCCTCGCCAACTGGCATGTGGTCGAGATTGTGGGATTTAGGATGACGTTTTTCGGTCGTGGATAGAGGAGTGTTTTGCGGAGTGGACGTGGAACGTCCTTTGGGTTTTGGGGGAACCGGTTCGGAGTTGGGCGATGCGTGTGGAAGCCGCGCCGCCAACACGACTGCGCCCCATGCGCTTTCGCGTCCCAGTTTGGTGCAGGAAGCTTGGGGGCGTCGGGATCTGATTTCTTTCGCGACCCGCGCGGCAAATCCGGGCTGGCGCAGTAGCACACTGCCGGCGAATACAAACTTCAACGGAACGTCCTTTGAGATGAGTTTGTTCGCACAGCTTATGGCGTCTTTCGCCAAGCTCGCGGCGGCGCCGGCCAAAATGTCTTTGGCGATGGGATCGCGTTCCTTGTGGGCGGCGAAAACTTCTTTGGCGAGAACGGCGATCTCGGCTTTCGATGCGTGAGGCGACCAGGGAATGAGTTCGCGCGGATGATTCATCTGCAGGGCGCGCAGAATCCGTTGCCCAAGTCTGGTCCAGCGGGCATCCCGATCGTAGTAGAAGGTGCAGGCTTTCAAGGCGCGGAGCCCGATTTCCCAACCGCTGCCCTTGTCGCCAATGACATGACCCCACCCGCCGAAACGGGAGATCCTGCCGTCGGCCGCTTTGCCCAGAAAACACGATCCAGTACCGCTTAATACCAAAATCGTTGCCTCGTATTTTGAGTGGGTGTCGGAAGGCGTTCCGATTCGCTCCACGGAAGTGAGCGCGGTTTCGAGATCGTGGGTGACGTGCATGGGCACCTTGAACCAGATCTTCTCAGCGATTGAGCGAACCCGGGCGAACTCTTCATCCCCGTGGGCACCGGCAAGCCCGAGGCAAAGTGCATCGGGCGCGGGTTGATCAGCCAATGCGCGTTTGATATCGAGGAGACGTGTCCTGAACTGTTGGTCGCTCAACAGGAGGATGTTTGCGGGCCCGGCTTCGTGCCGGTGGATGAGGTTTCCCCGACCATCCGTCAGCAGGCAAACCGTGTGGGAACCGCCCCCTTCGATGCCGAGCAATACGGGACTTTTGAATGTCGTTTGCCGCGTGGCCATGGGGCGAGAGTATTTGAAATGAATGGACGGAAGGACAGGCTGAATCAGCGGACGATTTGTCCTACTTCAGTAACAGTTGGCTGATCTGCTCGTAGTTGTCGACCACGGCGTTCGCCTGAGACAGCTCTGACGCGGGCAAGCTGTTGGTGATGGCAATGACCTGCATACCGGCGCTGAGCGCGGCCTGCACACCGGCGGCCGAATCTTCGATGACACAGATTTCGGCGGGGGGCACGGCGAGCAATTCCGCCGTGTGGAGGAAGATGTCGGGCGCGGGTTTGGTACGCGTCACATCTTGGACGCTCACAATGGTGTCGAAATGTCGGCGCAGATCGTCGAGTTCCAACACCGCATCGATCACCGCGTGCAGCGATCCGCTCGCCACTGCCAACGGGTGTTTTTCTGCGAGGCGGGAGACCAGTTCTGGCACCGGCGGGAAGATGGGTTTCTTGCGGCGCAGCATTTCGATTGTGTGCCCTTGTTTCCACGCCTGGAGTTCCTCAAGTGAATGAGATGGCTGGTGCATTTTCAGAAAGTCCACCCACAGGCTGCGGTCGGATTTGCCAAGGTAGGCGCTGAAATCGATTCCATGAGAGTCCCCCAAACCGAGTTCCGCAAAGATATCCAGGAACGCCTGCACGTGCAGCGGCTCGCTGTCCACAATCACCCCATCCATATCGAAGATGATCGCGGAAAATCGCGTTTTCAGATTATATTCACCTGCTGTGACGTCCGTCATCGCGCGGAGCTTCCGCATCGCGGTGGGCCGAGGCAACGCAAAACCTGATGAGATCGGGCGGTATTTGCGTTTTGCTTGTCCTTGTTATGTGCGCGGCCAGACCATTGAATCCCCGCTCGCTGTTTCGAACGTGAAAATACTTCTGCTCAATCAGGCATTCTATCCGGATGTGGCGGCCACCGCGCAGCACCTCACCGATCTGGCTCTGGAACTACGTCGGCGCGGCCACGAGGTGGCCGTATTGACGAGTCGGCGTGCCTACGATGATCCGAATCGGTTGTTTCCCTCGTCCGAGTGTTGGAAGGGAATCAAGATCCATCGGCTGATCGGCACGGGACTTGGGAAAGATGCGAAGTGGAAGCGGGCGTTGGATTTTGCGTCGTTCGGGATCAAGTGCGCCCTGCGTCTTATTTTTTCACCCCGGTACGATGTTGTCGTGGCGCTGACTTCGCCTCCGCTGATCGCAGCGTTGGGCGCGGGCTTGTGCCGCATCAATGGCGGACGCCTCTTCTACTGGGTGATGGACCTGAATCCGGATGAGGCAATCGCTGCGGGTTGGCTGCGCAAGGAAAGCCTGCTCACGCGATTGCTGGAAGGCGTGTCCCGTTACAGTCTGGACAATTCGCATCGCATCATTGCGTTGGATCGCTTCATGCGCGACCTGATCGTGGCCAAGGGTGTTGATGCGGAGAAGGTGAGAGTGATTCCCCCGTGGGCGCACAATGAAAGCGTCCACTTCGATGTCCAAGGGCGAGATCGATTTCGGCAAGCCCACGGATTGGAGGGGAAGTTCGTGGTGATGTATTCGGGCAATCACAGCCCCTGTCATCCGCTCACCAACCTGTTGGATGCCGCGCGGGAATTACGGGACGATGACGGACTTCGCTTTTGCTTCGTCGGGGGCGGCAGCGAGCATAAGAAGGTGAAAGCCATCGCCGAAGCGGAGCAGTTACCGAATGTGGTCTGCCTGCCATACCAGCCGATGGCGGAGCTATCGGGTTCTCTTTCGGCCGCGGATCTGCATGTGGTGGTGATGGGGGAGGCCTATGTCGGCACGATTCATCCCTGTAAGATCTACAACGCGTTGACCGTTCAAGCGCCGATTCTGTGCATCGGCCCGAAGGAATGCCACCTGACCGACATCCTCGGTGATTCAGACGATCCACACGGGGCGCATGCCGCACATGGGGACGTGTCACAGACCATCGCTGAGGTTCAACGAATCCGAAAGTTGGGTACGCGTAGTGAGCAGTTCGAAAGACTGGCGGAGAGCTTCGCGGCCTCGGAAACTATGCCGCGCTTGATTTCAATGATCGAGGAATCAGACGTTGCTTCACGCCGGGAGCCGGTCGCTGAGTAGCCAACCATACCGGGGCTGTTGACCCCGGCTGAGCAGTTGTTCGTCAGCGCCAAAATACATTCGGTGCAATTCACCGAAAAGTGCTTGCCCCCACCGCGTATTCACCTATGTTGCG
>JBLFYM010000188.1:0-10616 GCA_047608975.1 Limisphaerales bacterium
TTCGCGATTGGGGAGCAGTGCCTCGTAGCGACCGAGATCGACGACTACATCTGAGCGTTCAAAGCGGCGAACCACGCCACTGACGATATCTCCGGTGCGGTCCTTGAATTCCTCGTAAATCAGCGCCTTTTCCGCCTTGCGGACATGCATCAGCAAAGACTGCTTGGCGTATTGGGCGGCGATTCGTCCAAAATTCTGTGGAGTCACCTCAACCTCCAATTCATCACCGATTTGAGCGTCTTTCTTGATTTTTAACGCTTCTTTAACGGTAATCTGATCGTGACTTGAGACCACGTTCTCAGAGACGATCAGGCTTGCCCAAGCTTTGATATCACCGTGTTTCGGATCAATTGTGCATTTGAGGTCACGAGCTGGGCCAACTGCCTTTTTGGCAGCGGCTACGAGGGATTCTTCAACGGCTTTAATCAGCGTGTCCTTGCTGATGCCCTTTTCCTTTTCCCAATATTCTAATACGGCAATAAATTCTGCATTCATATTGCTTTGGCCGATCCATTTCTGTGGCTGGGGTAAAAAAAAGCCGGAGAACGAATCATCCGACTCACACGCTGGAACCCCCAGCCAAACGTTTGTCTGCGCGGACCATAGGTAGACCGCCTATTCACAGTCAAGTTCGTATTTGCCGAAGCCGTCAAGCACGGCGCCAAAGTGAGGGCTCGTACGGAGAACGACAATCGTGGCTGTAATTTCTGCGTCTTTCGGCTGTACCGATTGGAGAAACGCAATTTACGGTCTCCCTGTCTGCGGGGGCGACATCGGGGAACCTGAAATTCAGCTTTTAAAAACAGACTCTTTTGCGTCCGGCGGATTCTTCGTGCGTTTTAGGAAATCCTTGATCTCGCATTTGGCTGCGAATCGTAGGGTTGACGTTCATTGGTTGGTTGCTTTCGTGACCTGACTGCAATTGCTGACGACCCTGGTCTTCGCCGGGATATGTGGACAGTAATTGGCGGATGGCTCCGGGAACTGGCCGCAAGGTTCCAACTGGTCAGCGGACGCCAAGCCGCTTCGTTTGATTTTGTCCGGATCTCTGCGGGAACTTTGTTGATCACCTGGGATCGCTGATCCCATTGTGTTCGGTCTCGAATTGAGTGGCGGTGCCGCGATCGTTGAGCTTGAGGGCCGCGGGGGGAGTTCTTCGGGCCGGAGGGGGTGTAGGTCCAGTTCGTCCAGGATGACCGTGCTGGTACGAGGGGAATCTGCTCGCTCACGCTTGCTGCTACGTCTGTAACTGGTTATTCTCCCCGTCGTTCGATGCTGCGTTTCTCACAAGTTCCATTCTGTCTGCTGTTCCTTGGAATAGCGTTGTCAACTTCAGCCCAGGATCCTGCCACACCCGAGATTCAGCCGGTGGAGCAACGGGACTACGACGCCGCTGTAAAATCCTTCGAAGACGGGTTGCTAGGTTACGAAAGGGCTGAAAGTGAATTCCGAGAGTTCGTCGGCAACTGGCCGAAATCCAAACTTCGGCAATCCGCTTACCTCTACTGGGCCAAGGCGCTTTATCAGCGGGGCGACCACCAACAGGCGGTGAATCTGTTGTTGGAGAAGATCGCTTACGCCGGGCGCTGGGCGGACCGCTATCAGTATTGGATCGGGGAATCCTGGTTCGCCGCCGGGAATTACGAACCCGCCGCTGCGGCCTATGGGCAGCTGCTGGTTCGCTATCGTGATTCAAGTCTGCGGTTTCAGGCCAGCTACAACGAGGCGCTCGCCCGGCGACGTCTGGGACAGTTCAACGATGTTATTTCGCTACTCGAGAATCCGGCCAGTGATTTTCGGTTGGAAGTTGATCTTAATCCCACGGATAAATTGGTTTCATCCGGACACCTGCTACTCGCCGAAACCCGGATCGAGATGAATGACGCAGTGGGTGCGCAGGAGGCTTTGAATCATCTGAATGGTTGGGAACTGGACAATGTGCAGCGCTGGCGGCGGCAATATCTGTTGTGTCGTCTGGCACTCACCAGCGGCTTGCGCGAAAACGCTCTGACGGCATCGTCCAACTGCGTGACAATGGCCATGAGCACGAACATGCCGTCTTTCGCGATTGCCCGAACGTATCATCTGCAGTCGGGGATCCTCGAAGAGATGGGCAGGCATAACGAGGCGATCCAAGTGCTGACCAATAACCTGAGCGAGGCAACTCCCGCAAACATGCGGCGTGATGCGCTGATGAAAGTTGTCGATCTTCAGATTGAGCAGGGTTTGGACCATGATGCGATCCGAACTCTGCGTGAGGTCGCGGCCCGGCCCCAGGGAGGCGATGTGAAGCCCTTGGCGTATCTGACGCTGGGAGAGTTGCAGTTGAAACAATTTTACGGACGTCGTGAAAAGAGCCAGCAGGTGGACACAAATCTGTTGAGTCTCGCCGCCGCCAATCTCAGTGCGGCGATCGATATGAATGCGGACGCTTCCGGACAGGCTGTGCTGCAGCGTGGCTGGTGTCAGTGGGAGTTGGAGAATTGGCAGGGTGCGGGCGCGGATTTCCTGAACGCCTCCGAACTCTTGCCCCGTTCCACCAACCACGCCATTGCGCTGTTCAAGCTGGGAGAGACCTGGGTGCGACAGAACGATCCGACGAACGCGATGAGCGTTTTTGGAAAGTTGATCGAGGACTACCAGAATTCGGCCCGGGTTCGACGCGAGCTGCTGGATCACGCGCTCTACAACGAGCTCCGGGCGGCAATCGAGGTCGGCGACCAAGCGGTGGCTGAGCGGGCGGTATCGCGAATACTGGATTGGTTTCCCCGTAGCTTTTTTAGCGACCGGTCGTTGCTCTACTACGGCCAGGCATTGAATCGCAGCGGAAAGCAATCTGATGCGCGGCTGGCGTTTGAAGACCTCATTGACCGATTTCCGAGATCAACATTGGCTCCGCAGGTGAAACGAGCCATTGCGCGAACCTATGAGCAGGAGGGGGAGTGGTCGGCGGCAGCGAAGGAATTGCAGAACTGGCCGAAAACGTTTCCCGAGCATCCGTCACTGCCCGAAGTGGAATACGATCTCGCGTGGCTGAACTACCAGAGTGGGACACCAGATGTGGCATTCCAGCTGTTTACCAATTTCGTTCATCGATTTCCGAATCACTCACGCGCGCCCAAGGCAGAAAAGTGGATCGCGGACTATTACTTCAACCGCCAGGACTTCAACAAAGCGCAGGAACGCTATCAGCTGCTCTTCCAGAGTTCTTCCACATCCACCCCCCGGCTGAAATACGAGGCCCGCTTTGCGGCCGGCCGGGCCGCCTTCGCCGGACGCCTGTATGCTGATGCGACCAACGCCTTTATCACCCTGTTCAACGATCCCGGCTGTCCCGACGAACTGAAGCCTTCGATTCTGATGGCCTTGGGAGACACCTCCTACAGTGGCGGCTTTGAGAGTGATCCTTATGGGCGTGCGATCAATGCCTACACCCGCATCACCAATGCCTATCCCAATCATCGCCTGTCTGCCTATGCACTGGGAAAAATCGGGAACTGCCATCTGCAACTTGCCGGGCAGGACCCGACGCGTCTGGATCGGGCGGCCGAGGCGTTTCGGCTGAGCATGACCTATCCGAACGCGGATTCGTTCGCGCGGACCAAAGCGGAGATGGGCCTGGCGGTGGTATTGGAGAAACAACAAAGCACGGCCGAGGCGTTGAATCATTACGCCAATGTGTTCTACGAGAAAAACCTCAGGCCGTCCGAACGCCATGTGTTCGACGAAATCAAGGAGGCGGGCTACGCGATTGCGAGGATCATGGAGCAAGAGGGGGATTATTCCGGTGTGCTGAAAATCTATCAGCGCCTGCAGGGAATGTTTCCCAGTATCAAGAGCGTGATGGCCCAGAAAATCAGCCGCGCGAGAAAAGCGGCGATGAACGCGCCCCGTTGACAGCGGGAGAGCCTCCGACTAGTTTTTGAACTGCAATGGAAACGACCACTTTGCCAATTGTCACTGTCACGCCGAATGCCGCCGACGAGATCCGCAACCTTCGTGAGAAGGAAACCGATCGTAATGGCGACCATCTGCGGGTGTACATCGAAAAGGGCGGGTGCTCGGGCATGCAGTACGGAATGGTGTTCGATGAGGAGCGCCCCGATGATGCGAAAGCCGAATGGCACGGGGTCACCGTGCTAGTTGATCCATTTAGCGTCGACTACATCCGCGGTGCGGTCGTTGACTTCTCTGATGCCTTGAACGACGGCGGCTTCAAGATCAACAACCCCAACGCCAAGGACAACTGTGGCTGCGGCAAGTCCTTCTCTTCCTGAATTTCCGACGCCCCTGCCGGAATAACCTGCGCCAGGCGGTCCCCGGAGCCTTCTCCCCATCAGGCCCTGAAGGGAAACGGATTGGCGTGAACGAGGAGTATGACAAAAACGTCGGTCTGATTCTCGAGGATAACGATGAACGCATTGCTGCGTTTGAGGAGACGGTGCCGGCGATCGTGGAGGATCTGGAACTGGTTCTCTGACGGGATGCTCCGACGATGATTGCGGAGTGCCAACGATACTTTGATCGCACGATCTTGATATCCTTGGATCACGATCTGAATCCGCAACCGGGAGCGACGGAGGATCCGGGAACGGGCTTGGACGTGACAAACCACCTGGTGAATTTTCCTCCCATCTGTCCGGTGGTGATCCATTCCTCGAACGTCGAACGGGTATGGTCCATGCATAACGAGTTTCGATTTGCGGGCTGGGAGATTGATCGGATCGGGCCTTTCGACAAGGACTGGATACAGACCTCGTGGCGAAGGCTCGTCGAACCCCTTATCGCTCGACGGGCAAAATGCTTTCTTACCGAGCTGAGGCGGCTTGGGACAAGATCGTCAATGACGAGTTGCCTGCAGGTCCATGGAATGAATCATTGGAGATCCGAGCGGATTTACTGTTTTACTTGCAATTCGGTTGTGGCTTGGGCAACTTCCACCGCCTTTGGTTCGGGACGTAGCGCAGCTTGGCTAGCGCGCCTGCTTCGGGTGCAGGAGGTCGTGAGTTCGAGTCTCACCGTCCCGACCATCCCACTCCGTGTGGGGTGCAACCCGAAAACTCATTTCTGACCGGGCCGTGTTGCTACACGGCCCTTATTTTTGGGACCGCTCAGGTTCCCTCACGAGTGACCAAATATTATGGCTGACGCGAACGAAGACGAGAAGCAGCGCAAGTCGCTGGATGACCGCGACAAAATGTCCGAGCTGGAGCGGATCCGGCATTCCTGTGCGCATATCCTCGCGACCGCGATTCTGCGGATCTGGCCCGATGCCCAATTCGCTTACGGTCCGCCGGTGGAGAATGGTTTCTACTACGATGTCGATCTGAAGCACCGCATCACGCCCGAGGATTTTGAGAAAATCGAGGCGGAGATGAAGAAAGAGGTCAAGGCGAACAACAAGTTTGAGAAGGTGGTGGTCACGCGGGAGCAGGCGCTGGCGGACGCGAAGTCCGGGCGGCTGGGGGGATTGACCGAGCGGGCCGGGGAGAGCGTGTTTAAATTGGATCTGCTGGAGCAGATTCCCGAGGATGAACCGATCTCGTATTTCCAGAACGGCGACTTCATTGATCTTTGCGCCGGCCCGCATGTGATGCGTACTGGCAACGTGAAGGCCTTCAGGCTCACGAGCGTCGCGAGTGCCTACTACAAGGGCGATGAAAACAATCCGCAGTTGCAGCGGATCTATGGGACAGCGTTCAAGAACAAGACGCAGCTGGAAGAGTATTTTACGATGCTCGAAGAAGCCAAGAAGCGTGACCATCGCAAACTGGGCCAGGAGATGGGGCTGTTCGCGATGGACCCCGAATACACCGGACCCGGGTTGCCGTTGTGGTTACCTAACGGAACAGTGCTGGTTGAAGAGTTGGAGAAACTGGCGAAGGAGACCGAGTTCGAAGCGGGCTATGTCCGTGTGCGCACGCCGCACCTGGCTAAGGAGAAGATGTATCTTACCTCGGGTCATTTGCCTTACTACGAGGATTCGATGTTTCCTCCCATGGAACTGGTGGACGGGGTGGAACTGCCGACGGGCGATGATTCCGGCAAGGAGCCGGTGCGCACGAAGTATTATCTGAAGGCGATGAACTGCCCGCATCATCACCGGATATTTGCGGCCGAGCCGAAGAGCTACCGCGATCTCCCGTTGCGGTATGCGGAGTATGGAACCTGCTATCGCTACGAACAGTCGGGTGAACTCTTTGGGCTCATGCGGGTGCGTTCGATGAACATGAATGACGCCCACTTGTATTGCACGCCGGAGCAGTTTGCCGAGGAGTTCCAGGCGGTGAACAAGATGTATATGAAGTATTTCGAGATCTTCGGGCTCGGCAAATACATGATGCGTTTCAGCACGCACAGCCCCGAACGTCTGGGAAAAAAATACGTCGATGAACCCGAACTCTGGATCAAGACGGAGAACATGGTGCGGGATGTATTGAAGAGCTCGGGGACGAATTACGAAGAAGTGTCAGATGAGGCTGCCTTCTATGGGCCCAAGATCGATGTTCAGGTTTGGAGTGCGATCGGACGGGAATTCACGATTGCGACGAATCAGGTGGATTTCGCGGTGCCGGCCAAATTCGGACTGAAGTACAAGGATCGCGACAATACCGACAAGACTCCGCTCTGTATCCACCGGGCACCGCTGGGGACGCACGAGCGATTCATCGGCTTTCTGATCGAGCACTACGCCGGCAACTTTCCCCTCTGGCTGGCTCCGCAGCAGGTTCGGGTCCTCACCATTGGGAATGAAGAACCACTACTGGAATACGCCAATGCGATCGTGAAAGAGCTGCGTTCGAAAGAAGTCCGCGTGAAAGCCGATTATGAAAACAATCCGATCAAAGCGAAGGTCGCCGATGCCGAGAAAGCGAGAGTGCACACGATGTTGGTGATCGGTCCGCGCGATGTCGAGAATGGCAAAGTCAGCGTTCGGCTTCACGGAAAGGGTCATGTTGGCGCACGAGAGAAGGCGGAAGTGATTGCGAACATCGTTCAATCGATCGCCGAGCGAAAGGCGAACTAGTGAAAAAGCGGCGGGATACGGTGGTTTTTTGTGAAAGTTCTCCTGTGCGTGATCTTTTTCCAAAAATCACTTGCCGGTGTATAACTCGGTTGATAACTTCCCGCCCCTTTCAGTAATAAGAAAGACAATCATGGCACGAATTTGCGAAATTACAGGTAAGCGCCCCGTGAAGGGGAACCACATTTGGCGTAGTGGTAAGGCGAAAAAGAAAGGCGGTATCGGTATGCACGTCACTGCGGTGACGAAGCGCAAGTTCTACCCCAATCTTCAGCGCGTGAAAGCGATCGTCGATGGCGAAGTGAAATACATTCGCGTGACGGCCAAGGCCATCAAGAAGGGTTTGGTCACCAAGGCACCACGTCGCCGCTGGAAAAAGGCCGCGTAAATTTTCTTCAAGCAGCTAGGTAAGACCTACGGAAGGCGGGAGCAATTCCCGCCTTTTTGTGTGCCTGGGATGGGAGTTGGGACGACGAACATCGTCTGCTACAAACCAGCTTAAACCGCCGCTAGCGTCCCTTGCGGGCGTCGCTGAGCGCGCGCTTCATCTCGCGCTCGGAATCTTTTCGTTTGAGATCCTGACGCTTGTCAGGAGATTTCTTGCCGTGGCCAACGCCGAGTAGAACCTTCACCTTGCCGCTCTTCCAGTAGAGCTTCAACGGGACCAGTGAGCCACCTTTCAGGCTGCTGGCTTCAAAGAGCTTTTTGATCTCGGGCTTCTTCAGAAGCAGTTTACGTTTGGCCTTGGCTTCGTGGTTGACCCAGTTGCCGTGGGAGTACTGCTCGATGTGGGCGTTGTAGAGCCAGACCTCGTTCTTCTCCACGCGGGCGAACGCATCCGATAGTTGGCCGAGCCCGGCTCGAAGCGACTTCACCTCGGTACCGCGGAGGATGATACCGGCCTCGAAGGTATCATCGATGTGGTAATCGCGGAGCGCTTTCGGATTGCTGACAATGTCGGACATCGCTGAGGGCAACTATGGCAGAAGGTCGGTCGTTCGCAAATCTGGTCACAAAAAAGCCAGGAGGTAAATCCTCCTGGCTTTGGGAAATTGAGCTGTATCAGCTACGCTTACGTCGCCGAGTCGACTTGGCGATCGCCACTTCTTCGGCGGGCATCTCGAAGGAAAGCTTGCCGTCTACGATCTCGGTCAGCGCGATGTCGGCCGATCCCATCGTTACGGGGACCACCAGCATCGGGCGGTTGCCCGAGTTTAGTTGGCGCACGCGGCGAGAAACCATGTTGATGAGGACGTTGGGGTTTCCAACGATCGATTGCGCTTTAGTGACAAGTTCCGGATCCATATTCGTTCAGCAAATAAAAGGGTGTTACAAATACGGTGTTTTCAGATGATGGCAATAGTAAACTCCTGAAAAATCACCAAGGACACGAGGTTTTCCGCTTCTGGTTGGCGTGTTGGGTGGCTCCTGTTTTCAGCCGCGTCGTAATCAACGAGGAAACTTGGACCGCGTCTGTGCGGACTCAAGATGTTTGTGATGATTGCTTCGACAGGGGGCGGAAGCAATTGGAACGATCTTCTCCTAGTTTTTTCTTGCACCTGACTATCAATCCAAGGACTTTACCCGCCGCTGCGGAGAGATGGCTGAGTGGTCTAAAGCAGTGGTTTGCTAAACCGCCGTAGGTGTTAAAACCTACCGAGAGTTCGAATCTCTCTCTCTCCGCCATTTTCCCCATTTACATTGACCCTTTGCCATTCGCCAGTGGCGACAGAAAATTTTCGTTGGCAAGCCAAAGGCGTTTCTCAGAATCCAAATCGGACCAGGGAGCACCGAATCATCTCAATCTGAATCAGCCACCCATGAACAGGAATGAGGAGAGGTCACTATCAGCGAAGTAGATCTGAATGTTTGTTCAACCAGGTCTCCGCTTTCTCGTAAGCCGGACAGGCGGCTTTCACATGCGCCCAGTAGCGATCGGAATGGTTCATCTCACGCGTGTGCATGAGCTCATGGATTATCAGGTAGTCTCTGACCGAATCGGGTGTTTGCACGAGCCGCCAATTGAGTGAGATGGTTCCCTTCGAGGAACAGGAGCCCCAGCGAGAGCGCTGGTTGCGGATTTGCACCTGGCTGACGGTCACCTCGTGTGCGCGAGCGGCTTGGAACACCAGTTCCGGGATTTCCTGGTCGGCAATCCTGCGAAGATACTTCTCAACGATGGCCTTCAGCCCGTCCGCTGTCTGTGCGACCGCGAACGATTGGTCAGCAAAGTGAACGCACTGACGTCCGTCCAGGATTTTGACTTCCAACTTCACCCATTCACCGCGGTAGATAAATTTGGAACCGTTGCGCCACTCGCGGATTTGGCGTCGCTGTTCGGTGCGTTTCAGTTGCCGGGCCAGCCAGGCGGTCTTGGTGCGGGCGAACTCCAATGCCTGGGTTTTGGATCCGCCCCACGGGATCGTCACGCGAGCCACTCCCTCGGCGGTCAGGCGGAGGATGTAGTGGCGGGCGCGGGAGTTGTGGACGTAAAGCAAGGGGATGAGCTGGTCTTCAACCGGCAGCAACGACTCCTTGCCGCCCCGCTTGGAAGGGGGGAAGAGTCCGGTTAGGAAATCCATCTGCACTGGGGTGGACTATTCACGGAGAACGGTCGGAAAACAACTTTTTCTGTGCCGTGGTGGGGTGGCTGTGGGAAGGCGAACATGGGTTGTGGAGCAGCTTCCATTTGCAGTTTCGCGGGCACGCACCTATGGTCGTGCCCGTTGAAACTGACCGTCAAAAGTGATTATGCCACGCGTGCTGTTCTCGGCTTGGCGCGTGCGTATGACTCGGGCAAAGCGGTGCGGGTAGACGATCTGGCGTCGCGAAATGGAGTTTCCGCAAACTATCTTGTCCAAATCCTGATCGAGCTGAAGGCGCGCGGGATTGTGAAGAGCGTAAGGGGCAAAGACGGCGGGTATCTGCTGGCCCGATCTCCGGGTGAGATTTCGTTTGGTGAGGTCTTGCGGATTGTTCATGGCGAGGTGTTTGATACACCCGCTTTGAGCGATGACAACTGCCCGACAGAACTCCGTGAGGCTTGGTCAAAACTACAGGTGGCGACCACCGACGCTGCCGACGCGATCAATTTCCAGTCCTTGTTGGAACGAAGTTCCGGCAAGGAGGAGATGTACTACATCTGAGCCGTCCCAGCGGGGTCTCATCCGTCTCGCTCAGCCCCAGACCTCCGGCAGGCGTTTGCCGTTGACGATGGTGCCTTTCGAGCTGCCGTAATCTTCCCGCCAGAAGCTGCATCAGTCGCCGTGGCGAGATCGCCGCTGGCAGCTGTTCCCAAACCGGCGATTTGAGAGTATTGGCGGTGGCACACACCGTCGGAACCGGATTTGGAGACGCGAATCGGAATGTGATTTGTGCGTCAAACGTGATCGCACGCCTACTGGGGGGATGTCACCACGCAAGGAGCTGTTCTCATACCCCCTCAACCGTAAGGGGTAGCCTGGCAACCCCCTATTCAGGGGCTCAATCGGTGGTAGACAGGAGCGAGGCGGGCTCTATGCCGCGGCTCTTAGTGGGGCTTGGCGATTCTTTTGCCAGTTGAGCGGCAGCAGTTGATCGACATCCTGGTTGG